>NZ_CP051206.1:305500-611000 GCF_012516395.1 Dolichospermum flos-aquae CCAP 1403/13F | reverse complement strand
AGTCGGTATTTTTCAAGATGACCTTAGTTCAAAACTCACCTGCGCTTTCATTGGCATACTGCTGCTCTACTTATCCTTAGGATGTGAAGCCTCTATCAGAGGTTCAAAATCAGCCGGGAAGTTTTTTTTGGCAAAGCATGGGTTAAAAATACAGATTTTTTCACCATCCTCATGGCCAATTTACTGGTCTTGGATGACCTGCTCTCATGACTTCTGGATTTAATTGGCGATACCAGACCCCATCTAGGTAAACTACCATTATCGTTCTAGAACAACAAACACGCAAGTTTTTGGCTTGGGCTGTGAAGATGCCTATGGAATAACTGTGTGCTAACTGATGGGTTGATCGCTCCCCCAGTCCTTGTTAACAGCATTACCAAGTTCTAGACTAGCTGATTTGTAACAGAATTGAGCATTTATCTGTTTTTTTGACTGGGTAATTAGTAATGGGGGAAGAGCTAAATACTCCCTGTCACCAGTCCCCAATCCCCAGTCCCCAGTTCCCAGTTCCCTAGTAGTTGTAGGGATGAGATGCCTGTTCGTGGATCACGGTGCTGTTACTCATTGAGTAGATCCCTGATTACAGTTCTATAACAATTTCCCAAGTTTGCAAATAAAGTTGTCCATATCAAAATATTCATTACCTACGCAACAAACCCTGACAACTAAAATAATTGGATATTTGCACTTAAGTATTGCCACCCTAGCCCTAGTTCGGAAACCCGTACACAAGTCATGATTGCTATTATGTCCTATATAAAGCTAGATTAGCACTCATGAGTCGAGAGTGCTAATTTAGCAAAAAATTTTGTATGGCAGCCGTATCTTTAAGCGTTTCCACCGTTAAGCCCCTGGGCGATCGCGTTTTTATCAAAGTAAGCGCCCCCCAAGAAAAAACCGCAGGCGGTTTGTTTTTGCCCGATAATGCTCAGGAAAAACCCCAAGTTGGCGAAATCGCCGCTGTGGGACCTGGCAAGCGCAATGACGACGGGACTCGTCAAACAATGGACATTAATGTTGGCGATAAAGTGTTGTACTCCAAGTACGCTGGCACTGATATCAAGCTGGCGACAGAAGAATATGTATTGCTTTCTGAAAAAGACATTTTAGCAATCGTCAGCTAATTGGGCATGGGTGATGGGTAAGAATTTTTCCGAATTACCTGTTCACCACTCACCAATTTCTTTGAAAATCAGAAAAATTTAATTTACTACCGGGATTTAGACTTATTATGGCAAAGCGCATTATTTACAACGAAAACGCCCGTCGCGCTCTAGAGCGTGGTATTGATATTCTCGCTGAAGCTGTAGCTGTTACCCTTGGACCTAAAGGTCGTAACGTAGTTTTAGAAAAGAAATTTGGCGCACCACAAATCGTTAATGATGGTGTCACCATCGCTAAAGAAATTGAATTAGAAGACCACATCGAAAATACTGGTGTAGCTCTAATTCGTCAAGCTGCTTCCAAAACCAATGACGCTGCTGGTGATGGTACAACCACAGCTACCGTTTTGGCTCACGCCATTGTTAAAGAAGGCTTGCGGAACGTTGCTGCTGGTGCTAATGCGATTTTATTGAAGCGCGGTATTGACAAAGCATCTGCCTTTTTAGTAGAAAAAATTGCTGAACACGCTCGCCCTGTAGAAGATTCTAAAGCGATCGCTCAAGTTGCGGCAATTTCTGCTGGTAACGACGAAGAAGTCGGGGCTATGATTGCTCAAGCTATGGACAAGGTGGGCAAAGAAGGCGTAATTTCCCTAGAAGAAGGGAAGTCTATGACCACCGAATTGGAAATCACCGAAGGGATGCGCTTTGATAAGGGTTATATTTCCCCTTACTTCGCTACCGATGCAGAACGGATGGAAACTGTTTTTGATGAGCCTTACATCTTGTTGACTGACAAGAAGATTGCTTTGGTACAAGATTTAGTTCCTGTCCTCGAACAAGTAGCTCGTTCCGGTCGTCCTTTGGTAATTATTGCTGAAGACATCGAAAAAGAAGCTTTGGCAACTTTGGTAGTTAACCGTTTACGCGGTGTTCTTAACGTGGCTGCTGTGAAAGCTCCTGGTTTTGGCGATCGCCGTAAGGCTATGCTAGAAGATATCGCAGTTCTCACCGGTGGTCAACTCATCACTGAAGATGCTGGTTTGAAACTAGATACCACCAAGTTAGAAAGCTTAGGTAAAGCCCGCCGCATCACCATCACCAAAGACAGCACCACAATTGTGGCTGAAGGTAATGAAGTTGGTGTGAAGGCTCGTGTTGAGCAAATCCGTCGTCAAATGGAAGAAACCGAATCTTCCTACGACAAAGAAAAACTCCAAGAGCGTTTGGCTAAATTGTCCGGTGGTGTTGCTGTAGTTAAAGTTGGTGCAGCTACCGAAACCGAAATGAAGGACAAGAAACTACGCTTGGAAGATGCTATCAACGCTACCAAGGCTGCTGTAGAAGAAGGTATTGTTCCCGGTGGTGGTACAACCTTGGCTCACCTCGCTCCTCAATTGG
This sequence comes from Dolichospermum flos-aquae CCAP 1403/13F, assembly GCF_012516395.1. Classification (GTDB taxonomy): domain Bacteria; phylum Cyanobacteriota; class Cyanobacteriia; order Cyanobacteriales; family Nostocaceae; genus Dolichospermum; species Dolichospermum lemmermannii. Next base: position 608,496 of record NZ_CP051206.1, on the reverse strand, counting down.
AAGTTTGGGCGCACAGCCACCTCAAAGATGAAGAGTTGACAGGTGCTTTAATCGTCGTTCGGGCTTTACCTGCTCCTCTGAAGAGAATTGCCGAAAACGCTGGTCAAAACGGCGCTGTAATTGCGGAAAGAGTGAAAGAGAAGGATTTCAACATTGGCTTCAATGCTTCTACCAACGAATTCGTTGATATGTTGGCAGCTGGTATTGTTGACCCCGCTAAGGTAACTCGTTCTGCTTTGCAAAACGCTGCTTCTATCGCTGGTATGGTGTTGACAACCGAATGTATCATTGTTGATAAGCCTGAAGCGAAAGACGGCGCTCCTGCTGCTGGCGCTGGTATGGGTGGAGATTACGATTACTAAAATCTTTTCCTACTTTTAAATAATGGCCGCCCCTTGTGGAAGGAAGCGGTCATTTTTTTGGATAAACCACGAAGACACGAAGAACACGAAGGAAGAGGAGGAAAAATATGACAATGCAAGATGTAAATAATTCAACGTTTATTGAATCTAGAGAAAAAGAATGGATTACATTTGCAAGAAGATATGTATGGATTGCAGTTAGCATCACACCTTTTAATATATCTGATAATATTATTGAGCCGCAGAACCCTAATTTATCAGAGTCAATTCATACTTTAAAACAGTTTCCTGTTTCAGGATACGATAGTAGTTATGTGAATAGCATAGAAAATTCCCCTAGATCAGATGAAGATGGATTAATTAATAAAAATTTGGATTACATCCATGATTCTTCTTTAGGCCACAGAATTAAAATTTTTAGAAATGGTCATTGTGAATTTTTGTTGTGCCTGGAACGTAGTGTACAAAAAACTTCTCAAATTCTTAATGATAATAATGATTATAATCTAGAGGTTATTCCTGGAAGAAAATGCTTAAATTATGATGATTTAGCAAAGGCTTTTATTTATCAAATTGAAGCATTATTAAATATCTGGAATGCTTCTCTACCTTTTAATGATGTGTTGCTAACAACTATGATTACTAACACCAATGATGTAAATATGACTGTTAAGCTAACTCCAAATAGTATTACTAATGATTATAAATTTGGTATTCCTGTTAATTCAACATCACTAAAATACAGTCGAAATATTAATAAATCTTCTTTAGATACAATTAAATATGATGTAATAAAAAGATTCATAAATAATTTTAATTGGGATATTGATAATTTGTTAAATGAAGAAGGTGAACTAAATAGACCTCATTTATTCTCTAAAGCAAGATTAATTTAAGTAAAAATTTTGCATAAAATTTTACACCTTTGGTAATCTATCAAGATTTAGTTGGAGCATTGCGATTTTCTAATTTAGTTGTTGCCACGTATTACCAAAGGAATCATATTTATTGCAACAGTTAATTACACATAAATCTTTCAGACTTCTTGATAATGCTGTATAAACCAAATAATCAAGACTTTTTCCTGTGTTCATAGGATATGTATTTTCTGAAATGAGAAGAATTACCGTCTTTAATTCCCAACCTTTGAAACTGTGAATAGTAGACATTTTTAATCTACTATCTCCCATCCAAAATGACTTTTTATGGTAATGATTTTTTTCTGGATTTTCAAATACATGATTTACATTTATGCCTTTACTTTCAAAATTTTCAACAAGTTGCCATCCGATTTTATGATCAGGTATTAAGAAAATTATGTCACTGGGTTGAATACCTTGGTTAAAAAAATGATTATATGCTTTTTCACAAAGCTCAATTCCTTGATTTATAGTAGATACATTTTCCCAAATGAGTTGCGGGTTATCAAATAACTCCATTTGGTTGTAAGCAATAGAATTATTTTCTGCCTCTCTTTCAAGAAACTGAACTGCAAAATCATTAACTACTTGAACAATTTGATTTGGCAGTCTATAAGATTTATTTTCTTTCAACTTACCCCAATCACCTCTAAATTTTACATTTCTCATTTTTCCATCTGTCCAGTCTATATCCAGGGCAAGCGCATCTTATTTTTAGAATGCTTACTGGACAAAGGTTTTGACGATTGTTAAGTTTTGTAACTAAAAGTTAAAACCCTTGCTGGGCATGGATTACAGAATTTAGGTGCGTTTGCCCTGAGTCTATATCTCTTTGATAAATGTTCTGTCTAGTATCACAAACCAGCAATAATTCATTTCTTTCATTCAAATAATGACAAATGAGGTTATACCATTCCCAATAATAATCTTGTCCTTCATCAATTAATATTGCATCAAAATTTAATTGGTCTTTACTAGCTTTATGAGGTATTTTTCCTGTAATAACTTCAATTAACCGATTAGGTATAATAGTTTTAAATAGCTGATCGTTTTCCTTGCTATTAGGCCACTCAATACCTAATCTTTTACACTCATCACTACAAAAACCATGAAAATGCTTAAAGACAATATTTTTCCAATCAAAATCAAAGGGAGTACGAGCTATTTGATCTCTTATATAATGCCAGAGCGTTATATTAAATGTTATAACTAGAACACGCTTACCTTCTGAAGCTAATTTTGCTGCCCTATAAGCTAATATTAATGTCTTTCCACTTCCTGCTACAGCCTTGATGCGATGATGTCCAGGTTTGGGTTCAGCGTGACGTTTTTGGCTATCATCTAGTTTGATTTTTGTACCTTGCTGTTTACTATGAAAAGGGGGAGATAGCCAATTCCGAAGAGTTTCAAAAATATGACTATCTTTAGAATTAATCCATTTACTCTGTGTCCAATTACAGTCAGGTACTACAGTTTTTAAATTATTTTTATGGAGACTATCAAAACCTATTATTGGTTCATTAACTGACGAAGTATATTTAGAATTTTGCAGAAAATTAGACACTTCTTGAGTGCTTGCTTCATGAAAGTAAACACCAGTTCTGATAAGGCTCAAAGCCTTTGGATTCTGATCAATCTTTTCTCTCAAGCTAGGAATATATAGATTTAAGATACTGTTTTTATAATGGCGCACTTGTTCAATCGGGTTATCTGTAGGATATGATCCATTTATTGTTTTAACAAACAATCTGTTTGATTCCCAGTAATAAAGATCCAAATTCAAATCTTTAACTTCATATATCATTACACCTACATGGGGATTTAAAATAACAATATCCGGTCTATCACCATTAAGAAATGGCTGTACATAAATTTCCCAGTTGTCACTGAGATTTTCATAAAGAAACTTTGCTAAAGCCTTTTCTCCCTTAGTTAAAGGGTTGTTCATGCTGTTGATAGCATCCCAGTCAGGAAAGATACGTGCCATAACTGTAAGCCTAGAATATAAAAAATTAGGTGTAAAATAAAATATATAATATTCCAAAACTAGGTTTTATACCACAAGTGTTGAATCCTGCAATAAAACTTTACAATCTTTGCGTTTTACCCAGGTAAAATCCATTGTCTATTGAGAATAGAGTCATTAATTGATCAAATTTGGTATCACCAATACCAATGCACAACTTGGACACAATCCTCAAAATCTTAACATTCAACACTTCTGGTTTATTAGTCTTATCTAGTCAATACATAAACCTTATTAGGAACTGACAGCATTTTTTGAATAACTATTCTTTCCGAAATTTCTCTTACCACAGTAACTACTACAGTATTTCCCAATAAATCAAATGCTTTATTGATAGGTAAATTAATGTGATAATCTTCAGGAAAGCCAAATAATCTTAATCCCTCTCTAATTGTTAAACATCTTAACCCTTTACCATCAACTACTGCTAATCTTTGCATATCAGTAGCTACTAAAGTTGGTGAAATATCATGAGGATCAAGTATTTTATTAATTGGAAAACTGAGTTTACCAACTACAATATTATAGCCTTTTGGTAAATCAAGTCTATATTCTCTTTTCTTTACTGTTTTACCATCTTTATTTACTACTTCTTGAATATCTTTAGGATGTTCATATTTTAAATAACCTTTATTGGCTAAATCATCTAATATTTGTTTTAAATTTTTATGTTGATAAAAAGTCTCAATTTCATCTAAACTTAACGGTATTCCATCCATCCACTGAATACCCTTTTTAGCAGACCAATTTTTTCTTCTTCTTTGTTTTAGTAATAAATTTAGTAATTCTCTTTGTTCTGTACTAACATTTCCTTTTAATTCTAAATCCCAACTGTGAATATTATCTTCTCCTCCTCTTTTATCTCTAATAGATTTACCATAAAGTTCATCAAGAGAATATTGTGCTAATAATTTCTTTACAAAATTTGTTTGTAACGTCGGACAACCTGTTTCTAAAATATTTAATAATACAGATTTATTATTTCTAGGAAAATTTAAAGAAATAGAGTTTGTCTTAGTTCCAGTAATATAAACTCTTTTTCTATCTTGAGGAACACCAAAATCTCTAGCATTCAAAACATCACATTTAACCTGATAACCTAATTGTTCTAATTTATTTACAATAGTTGTTAATGTTCTACCGTCATCATGTTGAACTAAACCCAGGGGAAACGCATCTAATTTTTTTTGACAAAATGTAACTTCTATGAATAGATAAAAAGGGCAGTATTACCATGTTAATATCAAGCCAATAAATGAGTATGAAGAAAATTTGATGGTAAATTCGTTTCTATAAGAATCAATAAAATGAGTTGAAGTGGTATTCTCAATAAAACTAAAGAGACAAAATTCACAAAATGAAGCTACCACCAAAAATCACAATAGTAGATCACTTTAAAGATTTAGAAGATAAAAGAGTTGAGAGAACAAAAAGGCATAAATTAATAGATATAGTAACCATTGCGATTTGTGCAGTGATCTGTGGAGTAGATAGTTGGGTATTGATGGAGGCTTATGGAAAAAAGAAAGAAAAATGGCTAAAACAATTTTTAGAACTTCCAAACGGGATTCCATCTCATGATACATTCGCCAGAGTATTTGCGAGAATAGATCCGCAACAATTTCAGAATTGTTTTTTGAGTTGGATAAAATCTATCAATAAAATTACAGAAGGAGAAGTCATAGCAATAGATGGGAAAACATTAAGGCATTCATATGATAAAGGAAAGGATAAAGGTGCGATTCACATGGTAAGTGCATGGGCAACTAGTAATAAATTAGTATTAGGACAATGTAAAGTAGAAGAAAAGTCAAATGAAATAACAGCCATACCGGAATTAATTAAAGTATTAGATATAGCCGGATGTTTAGTAACGATTGATGCGATGGGGTGTCAAAAAGAGATAGTAAAATCAATTGCAGAAAAATCAGGCGAATATATTATCGCACTCAAAAAGAATCAAGGTAATTTATATAAGAATGTAGAAGAAATCTTCAAAGAAGCTATATCTAAAGGGTTTGAGGGATTCAAATATAGTGAATTTCATACAAAAGAAGACAAACATGGAAGAGAAGAGATTCGTCATTATCTCATGTTATCAGACATAGAAGAAAGAATAGATACTGATAAGAAATGGGTAAATCTTCAAAGTGTAGGAATGGTAGAATATATACGAAAAGTTAATGGAAAAACGAAGGTTGAGACAGGCTATTATATAAGTAGTTTGACAAATAATGCGAAATTACTAGGAGAATCAGTCCGCACTCATTGGGGTATAGAGAATTCATTACACTGGGTTTTAGATGTAGCTTTTAGAGAAGATGATTGTCGGATAAGAAAGGATAATGCACCACAAAACTTTGCAGTTATTCGTCATATAGCAGTTAATCTTTTAGGAAAAGAAAAAAGCCAAAAACTAGGAACTAAAAGTAAGCAGTTTTGTGCAGGATGGGATGATGAATATTTAGAGAAGATTTTAGAATGTATCTGATAAAAATCAGAAAATATAGACAAATATAAATATAACCAATTTATTTTTCTGTTGATTCTACAATAGAATCTATATTTTTGATGCCAAAAAATATAGATATTAATATATAGAACTGAACAAAATAAATCCATCATTAAAAATAAATAATTACTCTAAATTTATGAAATTTTTATAATTTTAATAAAGGAATTTATCAGATTTTGAATGAAGTTAGATATTTTCCCATATTGATGCACTAATATAGTATTCTGTCAAGATAATTTAGATGCGTTTCCCCTGGAACTAAACCTTCAACATTTTCTAATAAAAATCCAAAAGGTGATTTATCTTGTAAAATACGTTCAATTTCAAAAAATAAAGTTCCTCTAGTATCTAAAAATCCTTGTCTTGTTCCTGCACTACTAAAAGGTTGACAGGGAAACCCAGCTAATAAAACATCAAAATCAGGTATTTTTTGACTTGATATTTCAGTGATATCACCCCAGATTTTATCTTCATTAAAATTTTGTTGATAAACTTTAATTGCTGTAGATTTAATTTCGGAAGTTAAAACACATTCGCTGTGAATTCCTAAAGATTTACAGGCTTTTTCTAAGCCTAATCTCATTCCCCCAATTCCTGCAAATAAATCAATAAACTTAATAGTGGTAGACATTTTTAGCTATTAATATCAACAAACAATTTATATATTAACATAGTATGTATGTTTTTAGTAACGATAATTATTTTTTATGAAAATATGATAAAGTAAAGAATGCTATTATAACGATACTTCTCAGGGATATTGTAGCTGTTATAATAGGGTTCAGCTTTGTTTTTAGTAACGATAATTATTTTGAGGAGGTTTAACTATGACTCAAATTATTAATCATCAATCTAATTATCAAAAATTAACCGAAATTGTCAAAACTCTAATTGACAATAATCCTCTTTATCAAGAAAACTTAGATATACAGGAAATGCTCAAAGTAATTAATCGTACTTTTGATCCTGTTGATGTTCCTGATGTTAATAATATATCTGAACAAGAACTAACGAAACGGATTAAAAGAATTTTATCTTTACATCTCGTTTCAGGAATGCTCAATGATTTAACTCCAGAGCAAATGAGAATTTTCGATGGATCTGTAAAACGCCGGGGTTAAATGGGTTATTTATTAGATACGAATATTGTTTTGTGCCTCACTAAAACAAAATGTCCAAAAATACAAAAACAAAAGTATCTATGACCTTAAAAGATTTAGAACCAGAACTTCTGGCATTAAGTCCATCCGAAAAAGCACAAGCTATCCAACTCTTAGTGCGAAGTTTAAGCAATGTTTGGCAAGGAATTGAAAAAACTCCCGGAGTGTGTGGTGGTGATGCCAGAATCGTCAATACTCGCATCCCCATTTGGTCGCTGGTCAATTATCGCCGCTTAGATGCTTCCGATGCTCGAATATTGCAGGATTTTCCCCACTTAAAGGCAGAGGATTTAGTTAATGCTTGGGGTTATGCTGATGCTCATTCAGAGGAAATTGAGGCTGCTATTCGTAGGAATGAGGAAAGTTGAAAAATGGCACGTCTTTATGCCGATGAAAATTTTCCTCTGCCTATTGTAGAATTGCTGCGGATATTTGGTCACGATGTCCTTACTACTGAAGAAACGGGAAACTCTAGATTAGGAATTCCTGATGAAGATGTTCTAGAATTTGCGATCGCAGATAAACGCGCTGTTTTGACACGAAATTGGGATGATTTCAGACGACTGCACCGATCTCAACCTAACCATTTTGGAATTATCCTCTGCAAGGAAGACTTAAAGACAGAAAGACAAGCAGCACTTATCAATAATGCTATTTTTAGTGAAGGTACTCTTGAAAATAAATTAGTTAGAGTGATTCGTCCACAGCAATAATCGGAAAAATTATTCAGGGCGCAGATATTTTAATAGCTGCTACTGCGATTATTCATAATTTAGTTTTAGTTTCTCACGATTCTGATTTAATTAGGGTTAAAGATTTACAGTTAGAAAATTAGTTCTGGACGTAAAATATATTTTTGTATATACTTAATATTAAGTAACCACACTCCTATTATCAGGAAAATCCAACCTTATGAAAATTAAAGCAATAATTCATACAGCCGAAGAGGGCGGTTATTGGGCTGAAGTACCAATTTTTCATGGATGTTACACTCAAGGAGAAACCATTGAAGAAGTATTAGAGAATCTTAAAGAAGTAATCAGTTTATATGCAGAGGATGAACCAGAAAATATTAGCTCTTCTGACAGAGTAGTGGAACTAAATGTATGAAAGCAATATCAGGTAAAAAATTATCATAAATACTGGTAAAGAAAGGATGGCAATTAATCAGAGTGAAAGGCAGTCATCATCGTTTTAAAAAAAATAACATCAGTATTTCTATACCAATTCATGGTAATGAAGATTTGAAAATTGGACTTCTAAAAAGTTTGATGAAACAAGCGAATTTAACCGAATATGATCTTATTTAAATTTTAATAAAGACGACTTTAATGATTATAAGAAATCCGATTCATTTAATTTTGCCGATATTCTTCCACTGGCTGCATAAAATTTTTTCCAAACTTCCTCTTCGCAGTTTTTGGATAAAGCTAAAACTTCGCTGATAGTTTCTGCAATAATCTCTTTTGCTTGTTGTTTATAATTTACTGGTGGTTTTTCTTGATTATCTAATCCCAGTTGTTGAATTAACTGCTGTAATAACCATTGTTTATCTTCAATGGAGTAAGTTTACAATATTTGTTCAAGTTCAATAATCTTAGGTGATGGCATAAGATTTTAATAGGAACAGTTTAGTTTGATTGTAGCAAATCGTTGGGTAAAACGGAATTAATAACATGGTTTTTTAATGATATTTATACTCGTTTTACTCAACTTAGCACTACTACAACCGAAGAATAACACAAGCAGTTTATCTTCTAACCTGCAACACAACTAGCAATGAAATATACAACAAAAATAACCAGTATAATTAGAATGAAAGGGGCTGCATTTTTTGGTATTATTTTCATATACCACTCCTGGTTAGTAAAAACAATTAAAAATTTCCCTACTCACAACTAGATAAATTTTGAATAGGGAAAATAGTGTCGAAAGAGTACAAAGTTTCTCTTGAGTATCCTTTTAGTCTTGAGAAGCCCTGTCATTAATATCTTCAGCGAGTCTAATGTTAGCTAGAGTAAAATTCATTCCCTCTTTTAATGCTTTTTCACCTTTATGTCCAGCAGCATATTTACCAGCTATTGAACCACCAGCAGCAGCACCAAAAAGCCCTAAAGCTTTTCCTAAAGCAATTAAGCCTACTGTTGTTGTTACGGGTTCAATAGCAAGATGTAGTAAATTTGTTGATAACATAGAATATCACTCCTTGAAAAATCTATGGAAGTCCCTTATTTCTGATGGTATCTTTTAATTTTTTAACGATTGTAGGATTTAGTACACAGCTTTTAGTAGGAATTTGTAGGATTTGGTATACTTATAGTATTATGAATATAAAATATACAAATGTGAACATAATATGCGAAACATTGATGACATTTTACAATACATGGATAATTTAATCTTTGAAAATACAGGTAAATATCTTACTCCTGTACAAGAAGCAATTCTCAAAGGCGTTTGGCAAGGTCAAAAATATTGGCAAATAGCTGAAGAATTTAATAATTGCAGTGAGTCTCACATTAAAAAAGAAGCAGCTAAATTATGGCAAAAGCTAAGTCAAGCATTAGGAGAAAATTTTAATAGAGATAATTTCCGTTCTAAAGTAGAAAAGAAACATCGTATTTCTCAAAGGGATGATTTTGGTGTACAAGTTAATGAAGGCAATATTAATATTTGTGACAAAGATATAAAAACTACTAACTATAAACAAAAAAGTTATAATTCTCCCGAAACCCAACATCAAATACCAATAATTGACTTAACAAAAGCACCAGAATTAAAATATAATTATGGACGCAATTCAGAAATTGCTACTCTGAAAGAATGGATATTAGAAAATAAAACTAGACTAATCACAATTTATGGATTAAATGGAATTGGTAAAACTGCTTTAACTCTGAAACTAATCTCAGAAATTAAAACAGAATTTGATTATATTATTTATCGCAGTCTTGATCATCTTCCTCAACTAATAACTCTTAAAGATGAACTTAAACAATTTTTTTCTCAATCACAATCAAACCCATTACCTGAAATCATAGATTATTTTAACTCATCTCGTTGTTTACTAATCATTGATGACGTAGATAATATTTTTCAATTTGGTAACTTAGCAGGTCAATATTTAACAGAGTATAAAGATTATAGTAAATTTTTCCAACAAATTGCCACATCATCTCATCAAAGTTGTTTAATTTTGATTAGTTCAGCAAAACCCCCAGATATAGAAACTTTAGAAATTCAAAACAAACACACAAAAACATTACATCTTCAAGGTTTAGGAAAAGATGCTAAAGCAATATTGAGAGAAAAAGGTTTAAAAGATGAGGATAAATGGGATGAATTAATAAGACTTTATCAAGGTCATCCTGATTGGTTAAATATCATTATATTAACTATAATAGAATTTTTTAATGGTAAAGTATCCCTATTTATAACAGCTAATGATGATCTATTTTTAGGAGATATAGAAGCACTTTTAGAAAATCATTTAGAACGTTTATCAGAATTAGAAAATAAGGTTATCAACTGGTTAGCAACACAAAATGAACCTATAGATATTTTCCAAAAACCCGCTGATTTTGAATTATCAAATGCTAGATTTTTGCAAATTATACAATCTTTAACACGACGGTGTTTAGTAGAAAAAGTGTTAGAAGAAGAAGGAGTTAAATTTCAGTTAAATTCGTTATTTAAAGTATATTTGAACATGAAATATACGTTTTAAATAACATTCCTAATTTCAACTTACTATTTTCTCTATGTTTATAAAAAAATATAAAAATACGTGAATATACGTTTGTGTATCAGCAGTGCTTATATTTAAATGTATTCAATAGCATTTTTAGGATCTATCAAGTGAATAACATATTAAAATATGGCGAAACCAAGGTATGAAGGTTATAGCGACGAAACTCCTACAAAATGCGTGCGCGAAAAATTTGGAGATACTACAGTTTACGCCCAAAATGCTAAATCACTACTAACAAAAGCGACTGGGTTTATTGCTGCTTATGACTTTACCCTCAATCCTTATCGGGGTTGTCAATATGGCTGTAGTTATTGCTATGCTGCTGCATTTAGTCCTAATCCTCAAATGCGTCAAGACTGGGGTAAATGGGTAATTTATAAAGAAAATGCGGCGGTTGTTTTAGCAAAAGAATTAGAAACTTGGTATCGGAAAAATCCCAAGCAACCTCCTAGAATTTACATGAGTAGTGTAACAGATCCTTATCAACCTTTGGAGTCTAAACATCAATTAACTCGCAGTTTATTAGAAGTAATGCTTGATTATCGGCCAAATTTAGTAATTCAAACTCGCAGTCCCATTATTACTAGAGATATTGATTATTTACAAAGGTTTCAACGGTTACGAATTAATATGAGCATTCCCACAGGTAGCGAAGCCGTGAGAAGAGATTTTGAACCCCGTTCTCCTAGTATTAAAGCCAGATTAAATGCTATTAATAAAATCAGACAAAGCATTGATATTTTTAAAGGTTTTATTCCTAAAATTTCTATTACAATTACACCTCTATTACCAACTTTAGTAATAGATGAAGATGCCTTTATTCAGAGATTAGCTATTGCAGATAGAGTAGTAATTCAAGATTTTCATCCTAATAATAATCGTTCTCTTGTCGCAGGAACTCGTCAAGAAGCTGAAGAAATTAAACAAAAGTATGCTTGGTGGTATAATTCTGATAGATTTAGTTATCAGAGATTTAAAGAAAAGTTAGTTTCTCAGCTTCCAGGTGTAGAAATAAAAGAAGGAAAAGACGGGTTTGGTTATGAGTAATTTTATTATTAATTGGTGGAGAAGTCAGCAATTTAAATCAGCATTACAGCGTGGTGATACACGAAGTGCTGTGAAAATTTTGCAAGAGATTCAAAAATCGGGAGCAAGTCTTTCATGGTTAGAGAAACTATTTAGGGATAAACTGCAACTTGAACGGATTTCCCAGGAACATAAACGCGAAACCGCAAATTTAAGAAAACAAGTAACAGCAGTAAAAGAATCAAAATCTCATCTGTTATTAAAGTCAGATGCAGAATTTATTAACTATATATATCAAGCTTTTAAATTAGTGGAGCATGATGAATATAAACTACAAATTACAGGAATTGATGAGCGTATATTTGATGATTTTGAAGTTAAACTAGTGGAATATCTTCAAGAGGAATTTAGTAAAATTCCTGAACAAAAATTAGCAATTAAGTTAGAAGATGCTCTTGATGATATTAATAGCTTAAAAATGGGAAAAGATCCAGACTACCGTTTTAGTCTGACCCCCCATGTCTATTTTATGAAATATTTTTCAGAAAATGTCTATTGTCTCTATTTAGCATGGTTTTTAATTTACCAAGATGGGTTGCTACCAACTAAATTGAACATTCTTGATATTGCTGCTGGACCAGGAACAACAGCTTATGGTTTGGCTTTATTTCTCCAAAGTTGTAGCAGCTTTTTTGATATTCCTCAAATGCACTTATCTTACTATTCTTTAGAAAAACAAGACGCTTTCCAGTATCGAGGACTTCAATTTTGGCGTAAATATATTGAATCGCGGATTACTTCCATAAATACTTATTTTCGCTTTGTGACTAACGACATATTTACCTGGGATGAAAAATCTCATAATATCCCAAAAAACTTTTTTGATTTTATAGTTATTTCCCATTGTTTTTTTAACGATACAGTTAAACATCAGGAAGCGACTAATATATATAAACAAATATTTGCTGAAAGTTTAAATCATCAAGGATATGTATTACTAATTGTGCAAGATAAAAAGTTATTTAAATTTTATAATACTCAGAAAGTAGAAGATAAAGAACAAGAAGAAAATCTAGTATGTAAATTTGTAGCAGAATTTGGATTAGAATTAGTTTGGTATAGATATCTAACCTCAACTGGTTTAAGAACAGCTTATTCTAGTGGCTTTGCAAAATTTGCTAGAGAAAATTTACCTCAACAAGTTTATATGAGTCCTATGATCAAAAAGTATTTTTATCAAAATCACGAATCACACTACACATTAGATGATTATGTAATATTAGCCAAAAAATAGAGGATTTAATGTTAAATAAATTATTATAAAATATCACCAAAATGATTAGTAAAGGAGAAAGATTTGAGCTACGATAACGCTTGTAAATATTTAGCTGAACAGTATCCTGCTGATTTTGTGCGTTGGTTACTGGGGGTAGAACCAACACAAATTGAAGTATTGAAAACAGAATTAACACTTGAACCCATTCGTGCTGATTCTGTGACATTTCTGCAAACAGAAAACCAAATTCTGCATATTGAATTTCAGACTTTACCTAAATCTAAAACTCCCCTTAATTTCCGAATGCTTGATTATTCTGTCAGGTTAAAGCGTCAATATAAATGTCCTGTAACTCAGGTATTAATCTTTTTGCAGGAAACTAATGACGAAGTGGCTTTTACTGAAGAATATCGAGATCATACCACTATTCACAAATTTGAGGTTGTGCGTCTTTGGGAACAAGATTCAAGGGTATTTTTAGATAATTCCGCATTATTACCTTTAGCAACTTTAACCCGCACTGACTCAGCACAAAGTTTATTATCCCAAGTAGCTCAAAAAGTCGCTACAATTCCAGATAGGGAACAGCAACAAAATATTGCTGGTTGTGTAGAAGTTCTCGCAGGTTTACGGTTTGAAAAAGATTTGGTTCGTCAATTTCTCCGGGAGGATATTATGAAAGAGTCTGTCATTTATCAAGATATCGTGCAAAAAGAAGCATTGAAAATGATTAATCGTCTTTTAAAACGGCGTTTTGGTGATGTTAATGATCCATTAATGACCAAGATTATAAATTTATCTGCTGACGATTTAGAAGATTTAGGAGAAGCGTTATTTGATTTTTATGAAGTTGCTGACTTGGTAACTTGGTTAAATCAAAAAGTTAGCAATTAGAAAGATAAGATTTTTAAAAGAGACGTTGTAAATAACGTCTCTAAAATCATTAAAACTCCGCGTTTTCTGGTGTGCGAGGGAACGGAATAACATCCCGAATATTCCCCATACCTGTCATAAATTGCACCAATCTTTCAAACCCCAAACCAAAACCAGCATGGGGAACAGTACCATAACGACGCAAATCTAAATACCACCACAAATCTTCCGGGTTCATACCTTGTGCTAAAACCCGTTTTTCTAACACATCTAACCGTTCTTCCCGTTGTGAACCACCAATAATTTCCCCTATTTTTGGTGCGAGAATATCCATCGCGCGGACGGTTTTTTCATCATCACTCAACCGCATATAAAAGGCTTTGATTTGTGCTGGATAATCTGTCACAATCACGGGCTTTTTAAACAGTTGTTCGGCTAAATAGCGTTCATGTTCTGATTGTAAATCTGCACCCCAACTCACAGGATAATCAAATTTAACATCGGCTTTTTCTAGAAGTTTGACTGCTTCTGTATAAGTCAACCGTTCAAATTGATTGTTAATAATGTTATTTGCAGTTTCTAAAACAGTATTATCAATCCGTTCATTGAAAAATTCCATGTCTTCAGGACAGGTTTCCATCACATATTTAAAAATGTGTTTGAGAAACTCCTCAGCCAAATCCATATCACCTTCTAAATCACAAAAAGCCATTTCTGGTTCAACCATCCAAAATTCGGCTAAGTGACGCGAAGTATTAGAATTTTCCGCCCGGAATGTGGGACCAAAGGTATAGACATTAGTAAAAGCCATAGCCATGATTTCGGCTTCTAATTGGCCACTAACTGTTAAATATGCCGGTTTACTAAAGAAGTCTTGGCTATAATCAATTTCTTGATTTTCTGTTTTGGGAACATTCTTTAAATTGAAATTGGTAACACTAAATAATTCACCCGCACCTTCACAATCACTGGCGGTAATAATGGGAGTATGCACCCATAAAAAGCCCCGTTGTTGAAAAAATTGGTGAATAGCAGTCGCGCAAGCATTTCTCACCCGAAATACTGCACCAAAGGAGTTTGTTCGAGGACGCAAATGGGCAATGGTTCGCAGAAACTCAAAGGAATGACGTTTCTTTTGCAGAGGATAGGTATCAGGATCAGCGTCTCCGTATACTTTCACTGTATCTGCTTTTAATTCTATTCTTTGTCCTTTTCCTTGAGAAGCTACTAGCACTCCTGATACTTCTATAGAAGCACCTGTATTGATTTGTTTTAATATTCCTTGATAATCTGGTAAGTCTTGATTAATGACAACTTGCAAATTCCCCAAAGATGAACCATCATTAACTTCTAGAAACGCAAATCCTTTCAATTCGCGTTTTGTTCTTACCCAACCTTGAACTACCAAAGTTTCTTCGGGTTTACCACTTCTTAATATTTCCGCAATCCGAGAATTTAGCATTTTCTAAAATTTGTATTTTTTAAAGGATCAGATCCCCGACTTCTTGAAGAAGTCGGGGATCTTAGAAGTCGGGGATATTTTAAATCACCCCACCCAAGATTTTAATAACCAACCTATAATAACGCCTAAACCACCAAAACGAATAGCTTGCCAAAAAGGTCTTTTCAGGCTATTCCAAGAAAACAACTGGCTTTCTAAGTTGATTTCTAAGGTTTCTAACTGTTTTTGCAGGCGGCTTAGTTCGTTCTTAATTTCTGGAGTCTGCTTTCTATTTTGCTTTAAATTTTTTAATTCCTGTTGCCATTGTGCCTGTTGTTGTTGATCATTTTGCACTTGGGTATATCTATCTTTCAAGAATCGCAGTGAAGTTTCTACCTCCTCTAATTCCTGTGCAAAATCTGGCTGGGGATTTTCGTCTAAATTAGTCATTGGTGATTAGTCATTGGCTATGATGATTAAATCATAACTTTTACTCTTAACTCAGCACTTAGTCTTATGTCACAAACTAGCCAACTAAATGAAATTAGCACTCTAGAACTAGCACAGGCCCTCATGGAAAGGCTGAGTATCTCTCCTGATGATTGGCATCGTCTCAAGTCTAACCGCAATTCCCGCGCTAGTGAACAGGCAGCCGCCGCAATGGTATTTTTGGTCAAAAATGAACCCCAAGAGGCACAGGCAAGGCTACAACAGGCTGTAGGCTGGCTAGATAAATCAATTTCCGCCCCTCCCTGCCCAACTCACGGACATCAGCGTGAGGAAATTAAGGAATAGGGAAATATATATCTTTTTGCCTGTTCCCTTTCATCTTCGCAAAGATAATAAACGACGGCTTTCTAATTGCTTACAAAGCGTGAGTTCTGTACCTTTGCGATTCCATTCTACTTGATCAAAAATCTGATGCAGTAAAGACATACCCCGTCCACTTTCCGCTTCGTCTGGTGGTAAATAGTCATCGGGATCACTATCATCTTCGAGGGAGGGAGTGAAGCCGCTACCCTGATCTGAGATAATCCACCAATACTGATTATCTATTAATGAGAACCGAACGACGACGAATTTGCCGGGATCAAGATTATTCCCATGTTTAGCGGCATTTACTAGGGCTTCTTGGAGTCCTAGTCGCAGTTCAGATTGTAATTTTGCCGGAATATCAGTCAAGAGTAAATCTAGGATTGGACAAAGATAAAGGGTGGAGGCAAAACTAATTGTCCCCCAATAACGCCCAACTGGACGAAGAGAAATGGTAATCACAAGAGAAACCCCGTAGCTTTATATTTAGCTAGACATCAGTTTGCTTTTTTGGGCATTCTGATCAAAATTAGGTAGTCATGCTGCCTTCAAACTTGCCTCTGTAAAACTAAATTTATAAAAATGCTAGAGCATAGCAATTCAGTGGGAGAATTCATATTGCTTATTTACAATTTGCTTAAGTTAATCTGTTCATTTAGCAGATGAGTAAAAACTGCTATTTTTGAACAAGAGGAGAAAGATATTCTCGTTAACTGCCCATTTTGTAATTAACACAATTTTATTCACCTTTATTAAGAGTCTATGCAGCTTCGATTTCTTTAAAACAAAATGAGTTTCTATTTTTATGTAATTTCATTCTAGCATTATGAGTATCCACTAGACTACAAATTTCTGATTTTTATTTTTGTGAAGAATTAACTATCCTGATCATTGTCCGATAACACCAGAAAAGCGGCTGCTTCTACATGAGCCGTTTGCGGAAAAAAGTCCGCAGGTTGCACCCTTGTGAGTTTATATAGCCCATCTTCACAAAGCAATTTTAGGTCACGGGCAAGAGTAGCTACTTTACAACTGACGTAAACAATGCGAGATGGTTTCAGGTTTCTTAATGTTTTGATAACGTTAGCTTCACATCCTTTCCGGGGCGGATCAAGTAAGACCACATCTGGTACAATTTCCAAATTCTGGAGAATTTTTTCCACTGGGCCGACTTGGAAAGTCACATTATTAATTCCATTCTGTTGGGCATTAACAATTGCCTGTTCTACTGCTGTTGATTGCAATTCTAACCCGGTGACGTGCCGTGCTTGTTTGGCCAGGGGCAAAGTTAAAGTTCCTATACCACAATAGGCATCTACTAGGACTTCATGACCTTGTAAATTTAGTTCTGACTGAATCACCTCTAAAAGCGCTTCGGCTGTTTCTGTGTACACTTGGAAAAAGGTATCTGGTCTGATTTGAAAATCCAGTCCGGCGAATTTTTCTCGCAGGTAAGGAATTCCAGCTAGACAACGGGTTTCTGATCCAAATATAGCATTTGTGCGATCGCTATTGCGGTTGAGTGACACGCAGACCAATTGAGGATAACGCTGTAACCATTGCTGTGCCTGGGTTTCGATTCCTGGTAAATTCCAATCTTTGACGACTAAAGTTAGCAGCATTTCCCCTGTGCGGCGGCCAATGCGTAAACCCAAATGGCGAATTAAGCCTTTGTGGCGGGTTTCGTCATAAATTGGCCAACCCTGCTTTTGAATATCTAATTTGATTTCAGCTAATAAAGGATTTAACTGCTGGTCTTGCACAGGGCATTGATTCAAGTTAATTAATTTATGGCTACCTTTTTGATAATATCCAGCTTGGACATGACCTGTAGCGGACATACCAATAGGATAAGTAACTTTGTTGCGATAACCAAAGGATGCAGCAGCCACTAAAACTGGATCTATTGGTGGATTTACAAAACCGCCAATTCTTTCTAAAGCTTGGGTTACTTGATTGCGTTTGGCTGATAACTGGTAATCATATTTAATATGTTGCCATTGACAACCACCACATTTATCAGCGACAATACAACTTGGACGCACCCGTTGAGGCGAAGCTTGCAATAATTCCTGCACCTGTCCATGAGCATATTTTGGCTTAACATTGAATAATTTGACAAGTAGGATATCTCCTGGTACTGTATCAGGAACAAAAACCACCCGCTGTTCAAAGCGTCCCACACCATCACCCGTGTCGCTTAAATCAGTAATTTCCAGTTCGATAATTTCATCTTGTCGCCACATTATATTAGTCATTAGTCAGTTATAAGGGAAGAGGGAACTTTTTCACAGGGAAGGGAGTTCCCAATGTAGAATTGTAAATTCATTTATCCCTATCTTCCCATACACTTCACGAATGTCCCTCTAAGTCGGTAAACTAGCAGATATAAATATTTCAGGTCATTTAGATAATCATGACTGTAATTAGCCAAGTTATTCTCCAAGCTGACGACGAACTGCGTTACCCCAGCAGTGGCGAACTCAAAAACATCAAAGCATTTTTGGAAACAGGTGTAAAGCGGACAAGAATCGCTGCTACCCTTTCAGAAAACGAGAAAAAGATCGTTCAAGAAGCTACCAAAAAACTTTGGCAAAAACGCCCTGACTTTATCTCCCCTGGTGGTAATGCTTACGGCGAAAAACAACGGGCTTTGTGTATTCGGGACTTTGGCTGGTATTTACGCCTAATTACCTACGGTGTACTTGCTGGTGACAAAGAACCCATTGAAAAAATTGGTTTGGT
Source organism: Dolichospermum flos-aquae CCAP 1403/13F (assembly GCF_012516395.1). Taxonomy (GTDB): domain Bacteria; phylum Cyanobacteriota; class Cyanobacteriia; order Cyanobacteriales; family Nostocaceae; genus Dolichospermum; species Dolichospermum lemmermannii. Next base: position 589,588 of record NZ_CP051206.1, on the reverse strand, counting down.
TGGTGTGCGAGAAATGTACAACTCTCTAGGCGTTCCTGTTCCCGGAATGGTAGAAGCTATCACTTCTCTCAAACAAGCGTCTTTGGATTTATTGAATGCAGAAGACGCTGGGGAAACCGCACCTTACTTTGATTACATCATTCAAGCGATGTCTTAAAGGTCTTTAATTCCCCACAATTGGTAGTGGCTATGGCAATATCTATCAAGTTATTAACCAGTTGTGGGGATATGTTATGATTATCATCAGTTTTTACGTTACTTATAACAAAAAAAGCGACAGGCTTATGATAGGCTGTCGGCGATTAGTGTGTTCCCTATTAATGACTCGGCTAGAGTTCAGTTACTATTAATTATACCAACATGGCGATTTCTATGGGAGGATCTAAATCATATATATATGTGATTTACGTCACTTAATAGGAACAACTGAAATCGAAGTTGGGTTTTTATTCGGTAAAAACAAAGAATATCCATAATACTAATAAGCTTGGTATTATTAACATTAGCTACACTTAGTGTAGCTTCAATGAATCGAAAAGAATATAAATATTGTGAAAACTTAAATTCTTGTTACCACTCTCACTATATCACATCCACTGTTACCAGTCAAGAGCTTGAGCGAATTAATTGCCTATGTCGCTTATATCTCAGGTTTAAAGACACTCTCGCTTTACGCTTACCGGGTAATCCTGTAAAATCTGCTGCCGATAGCCAGAAAGCCATAGAAGAAAACTTTAACGCAGAAATAATTCTTGATTTACGTGAATGTTGTCGAAAATTAAAAGTTTCACCAAAAGCAATTTTCTTGAGTACATAGCTGGATCTCATTAGTATTGTCATGAAAGAAAATCAGATTTCTGTAGCAGTTATTTCTAACCCACATTCCGCACCCTCAAGTGTCACACCCCAAGGAAACCGATGTATTTAGTACATAAGAACTAATGCTTGTGAGGGTTGACTAAAATTTATTGAAGCTAAATAGAAATAACTACTATTAAAGCAGATATACAGTCAACAAAAACGACTAAGTACAAAATTTTGATTCTGAGGTGATTGTAATGGAAAACTTAGTCCACAATCATTGAAAGCTTTATCCTCAATGACTATAAAAAAAACTAAAAAAACGTTTTAAATCCAATACCCGTGAATGAAATTGTCAAACTGCTTGTGGGGGAAGGATTTTCAAGTCTTTTTCTATATCTCTGATTTCAGATTTATGGGAAGAGTTTTTGCGCTTGAATTTGGACATTTTAATTTTGACAACACGGGGATTAATACGTTTTCGTCGGGGGCGATCAATTTCAGACTGGGAAATTAATGATAATAAATATTGATGTTGAATTTCTCGTAATTTTAAGGATGAATGGCTGATGAGTTGTACTAAATCTATAACTAGTTGCAAAGATTCAAGAAAACTAAGGAGTAAAGGATTTTTATTATATTCGTTAGCAGATTGGTAAATTAAATCGCGGAGTAGATTATAAGCAATTAACATAGCATAAAGTTCTTGTTCGACTAATTCAGATGTTTTGCTCCGAAAAATAGTGGGCATTTGTCCTTTGAGCGTAGCACATTGATGTGTTTTTATTTCACAGAAACTAATTTCCACCTCCCATCTGCAATGATAGTGAATAATTAATTCTTTGGCAGAAATATTAGGGTCAATAATACTAGTAACTAAACGACGAGGGAGAAAACCAGGAATTTGATATTCAATAACTCGGACAATGATACTTTCCTGATTCCATTGTTTATGCGATTCTGTAGATTTTTCTAAATTGAGAATTTTGCCATTAATTTCTGATAAATAACTTCCATCTGGATATCTAGCCATGTATCCATCTGGCAAACGAGAATCAGAGATAACAGGTAGTTTAACATTAGAAGCTACCCTAAGTAAAAAGTCGCATTCTTTTGTACGAATACTAAAAATAGTTGCAAAGGAATATAAACCAGCATCTAATAAAAATAATAAGTTTTTCTGGTTAAATTGTGCCAGTAATTTAGTCATTAAAGTCCTTTCACCAGTTCCTTTACCTTGGCTCGAACCATAGGTAAAATCTAGGATCAGGCGTGTTGATGCTGATATTAATGTGACTATTCTCAGCATGGGAAAAGCACTTTCTCCTCGACCACATTTAGACTTCCCAAATTTATCACGATTACTTTCAGTATCAGGTGTCGTACCTGTGGAACCATCAAATATTACTGTAGTCCATTTATGAAAGTCATATTTCAATGTTGTCAAACTAGAAGTGAGTTTTTTAAATATTAGTTGAAAAACTGTTAATCCTATACGAACTCTGGCATGACTCATAGCACCTTCAGAAATAAGTTGTTTTGGTAGACAACAGGATAACCACCTCAATCCTGATATCATCCAATCCATTATTCCTAAATAACTTAAATCACGACGGATAGTGGAGAGAATTACAAACCAAATGACAAACGTTGGTACTAGAATCGTTCCTTGACGACATTTACTTGATGAAACACTCGCCAAAGATTCTTTGATAATAGTTGATAAATGTTTTGCAATTGGTTGCAGATCATATTCTGTCGTAAACTGAGTAAGCATCTGATGATGTTCTTTTTGAATTCCCATACAAAACTGTCAAGGATGACTTGAAATAAACTCTTATAAAGCTTAAATATTCTTTCATATTTTGTCAATATATACTATCAGGCTACTCATTTTGGAGCAGGAATAAAAATTCTCGACGAAAAAAATGACACATTTATGATTTTTTAAATTTGATTTCAAATAATTGACAAGATTGATGATTTATAAATTCAAGAAAAATCTCATGATCATATAATTTTAGATACATTTTGCCTGGAGTTTAGACTAAACTGAAGTTATTTTTATGCCTTAATATTTGCAGAATTAATATTAGTAATTATTTGTAGGCTATTAATTTCATTCACGGGTATTGGATTTAAGTCAACAATTGAAATAAACCCCGGTATGGCTTCTATAAATTCATTTTGATATGCCTCTAGTTCTGGATTCATAATTTTAATTGAAAAACTTAATTTCTACTTTATTCCTAATATTTTAAATTGACATAAATTTGGGCATAAATTTGATTTTGAATATGTTATCAAAACCAGCGATTATACCCTATGAAAATATTGATTTGTGCCAAGTTAAAATCTAATCAATCCACAACGACACAAACCGGAATTCTTTACCACTAAATAACCCCCGGTCACTCAGTTTTAAGTCTGGGATCACCAGCAATGCCATAAATGAAAGTGTCATGAATGGTGCAGTCAGTTTTGACCCTAATTGTTTTGCCCAATTATCAAGTTCTGCATACTGTTTTGCTACCTCATAACCATCGCTATCACTCATCAACCCAGCCACAGGTAAAGGTAATACATGAACTACATTGTCTTCTGCTATTGATAGGTTTGACAGGAACAAATGGTAACAAAGTTGACCCGGTTTTTGCTGTTAAAACACCTTGACAATAAGTAGCCAACACCGTGAAATCTTGTAAATTATCAACAACAATCAAATCTGCACTGTCCCCAACTTGTAGTAATCCCACATCCAAATTGTAATGTTTGACAGGGTTCACACAGGCAATTTGCAGGACATTCATCACATCGTGACCTAATGCCACAGCCCGTTTTACCAGTAGATTTATATCCCACATTCCGCACCCCAAACTGTCACAGATCAAAAAAGCCCTTAAAGTAGTACATAATAACTAAAGTCAATTCAAAAATTAAGATGCTTAATGATAATAAATAGCATTAAAAGCGAAATGGTGTGAGAAAGTGAAACTTGGTAACAAAAGAAAAAAATGAATTGATAACCAAATAAGAAATAATTGATAACAACAGAAGTATGAGAGGAAACTGTTGTGAAATTAAAACCTCAAGAAATGGAAATTCAGAACATAGACCATCTAGGGATAGTAGCAGGAATCATAGATTCAATCGGAATAGTAGAAATAATAAATGAATTAATAGGAGTCGAAAAAGACGAAAAAGTAAATGCAGGTCAAGTGGTAAAAGCCATGATAATAAACGGGTTAGGATTTGTCTCCAAACCGTTATATATGTTTCCCAAATATTTTGAAACAATAGCCTGTGAGCATTTAATAGGAGCAGGAGTAAAACCAGAATATCTCAACGACGATAAATTGGGGAGAGTCATGGATAAACTGTTTATAAAAGGCTTAGATACAATCTTTTTTATCATAGCCTTAAAAGCTGCTCAAAAATTTGGAGTATCACTATCAACATCACATCTAGACTCATCATCAATGCACGTGCATGGGCAGTATAACACTAGCTTACCATTCGTAATATTTGAGAGTCAAAAAGTAGGAAATAACCAAGAATTAGAAGAATTAGCAGTAAAATCACCAAAAGAAATAACCATCACCTACGGTTATTCTCGTGACCATCGTCCAGACTTAAAACAGTTTATCATAGAAATGATATGTTCAGGAGATGGAGACATACCAATATTTTTAAAACTAGCATCGGGAAACCAAGCTGACTCATCATGTTTTGGTAAAATAGCAGTAGAATATCAAAAACAATTAGAAGTTAATAGTCTCATGGTTGCTGACGCTGCTTTATATACAGAATCAAACCTGAAAATGATGTCAGAATTACGTTGGTTATGTCGAGTACCATTAAGCATAAAAGCAGCAAAATCATTAATATCAACATTAGCAGAATCAGAATTTATTGATAGTACAATACCAGGATATAAATTAGCATCAAAAATCCAAAATTATGCAGGGATAGAACAAAGATGGTTAGTAGTGCAAAGTCAAGAAAGAAAAGAATCAGACCTGCATAAGCTCACACAAAAAATTACCAAAGCAGAATCAAAAGCTGTGCAAGATTTGAAAAAGTTATCACAAGAGAGATTTGCATGTGTTGCAGATGCTATCAAGGCATTATCAAAATTATCAAAACAATTCAAATATCATCAAATTCACGAAAGTACGGTGACTCAAGTAAAATCTAATAAAAAAGATACTTCAGGAGAAATATCCTATCAAATATCAGCTACAGTCTCCCAGGATGAAAGTAAAATTAATACAGAATTGCTGAGTGCGGGACGTTTTATTATTGCGACAAATGTTTTAGATTCAAAGGAACTAAGCAATGATTCTATGCTCAGGGAATATAAAGCTCAACAATCATGTGAAAGAGGGTTTGGTTTTCTCAAAGACCCATTATTTTTTGCCGACAGTATTTTCCTCAAAAGTCCTGAGAGAATAGAGTCTTTGGGAATGATTATGGGTTTATGTCTACTGGTTTATACTTTGGCTCAACGTCATATTAGAAATGCTCTTTTGGAGTCTAAATCAACAATTAAAAATCAATTAGGCAAAGCAACTAATCGTCCTACTTTACGCTGGATTTTTCAATGCTTTCAGTGTATTCATTTGGTTACACTCAATCAGGAGAAACATATTTCTAATTGGAATAAGGACAGAGATTTTATCTTGAGTCTTTTACCAGATGATTGTTTACGTTACTATCAATTAGTCAGCTAATTATCATCTCTATCAATTTAATTTCTATGAGTAAAGATGAGCTAATCTCTTTGATTTATAGCTCCATTTTACTATGTCTATAATTTCGTTTTTTACTTTAATTGATTAGTCTAACTTATAATTATTTCTTGAATATCTTCTTTCGCTTATCTATTGACCTCTCCAGGTGGTGTGCATTCTTATTGCTTCTTATTGAGAATAGATTTTGATGACATTTTTGGTGATTTACTGTTTCTCAAATGCCTTTTTTCACTTTATCTGTTTGTTTTGATGCTTCCTTTGATTTTCATCTCCGTAATTTCCCTCTGTAACATTTTGGGGTGCGGAATGTGGGATTTAAATATTGTCATTCGTACCGCTGTCCTGACCCCAGAACAAACTTCGATTGGTGTTGGCGGTGGTATTGTGGCACTTTCTGATCCCCAAATGGAGTTTCACGAAATAATGCTGAAAGCTAAGGCATTGATTCAGGCAATGATGATCACAATAAATGGAAGCAATTATCAAAGCATTGTGGCAAGCCCTAAGTGCGAACAATTTACAACAGGGATATGTGCGTTTACGGATCTACCACCTGCTATTTGTATTCCCCTCAATAATTGGGGGGGAGTACCAACATTGATAACTAAGATTTTACGTCAAAATCGCGCCACCCATTAACCGCTCATACCTATACTTCAACTCATCCTGCATTAATGGCCAACGCGCTAAACTTGCATCCATCTCAATCACCTTTTCCGCTGCTTGTCGTGCTAACAGCAAAATGTCCTCATCTTCCACCAAACTAGCCAAAGTAAAATCCGCTACACCTGATTGGCGAGTTCCCATCACTTCTCCAGGACCGCGAAACCGCATATCCATTTCCGAGATAAAAAAACCATCTTGGGACTGTTCCAACACCTTCAAGCGTTGTTGAGCATCAGGACTTCTAGAACTACTCATTAATAAACAATAAGATTGCGCTGCACCCCGTCCTACACGACCCCGTAATTGGTGCAATTGTGATAAACCAAATCTTTCCGCGTGTTCAATCAGCATCACAGTGGCATTAGGAACATCCACTCCCACCTCAATCACAGTGGTAGAAACGATAATTTGAGTTTCATTATCGCGGAATTTGTGAATTGCTGCTTCTTTTTCGGCTGAAGTCATGCGTCCATGCAATAACCCAATTTGAAAATCAGGAAAAACACTTTCTTGTAACTTTTGATGTTCATCTACAGCCGAACGTAAATCTAATTTTTCCGATTCTTCTACCAAAGGCAAAACTATATAAACTTGTCTACCTTGGGCAACTTCTCGACGGATTAAATCGTAAGCCTGGGGACGTTGTTGACCACTTAACATTGTGGTTTTAATTTGTTGTCTTCCCGGTGGTAATTCATCAATTTGACTAACATCTAAATCCCCATGTACAGTTAATGCCAAAGTCCGAGGAATGGGCGTAGCTGTCATGGTTAAAACATGAGGTTGTTCGCCTTTTTGCTGTAACTTTGCCCGTTGTTGTACCCCAAAACGATGCTGTTCATCTATTACTACTAAGCCCAAACGTTGAAAATTAACTTTATCTTGAATTAAGGCATGAGTCCCGACTAATAAAGGTAGCTCACCTGTTTCTAACTGAGAATGAATTTCTCTCCTTTTGGCTATTTTTGTCGAACCTGTTAATAATTCAACAGGCAAATGTAACAAGTTAAACCAACTAACTAACTTACGATAATGCTGTTCTGCTAATACTTCCGTGGGAGCCATTAACGCCGCTTGATAACCTGATTGAATTGCTGCCAAAATAGCAATAACAGCAACCACAGTTTTCCCTGAACCAACATCACCCTGAACTAAGCGATTCATGGCTACAGGTTTTTGTAAATCGGTGAGAATTTCATTAACAACTCGTTGTTGTGCGCCGGTCAGTTGAAAAGGGAGAATTTCGTTAAATTCTTCTAATAATTTACCTGTGGGTGCAAGTATGGCACTAGTTTGAATTTCTCGCGCTTTTTTTTGCCGTTGCAATAAGCCTAGTTGCAAGTAGAAAAATTCATCAAATACTAACCGACGACGAGCGATTTTTAAGGAGTCACTATCTTTAGGAAAATGAATATTAGGAATTGCATCTTTCAATTCCATCAAAGCATATTTTTCCCGTAAACCTTTAGGTAAAGGATCTTTTAAATTCACTGCTGCTGTTAAAGCGATCATCATTGCCTGTCTGACTGTATTAGCCATTACTCCTTCAGTCAGGGCGTAAATGGGAACAACTCGCCCAATAGTGAGAGAATCAATGGTATCTCCTGGATTTGCCAAAACTTCCAATTCTGGGTTATCCAAAGTTAAACCATATTTACCACCTTTTACTAATCCACAAGCTGCTAACATACTACCTACAGGATATAGGCGTTTTAAACTTTCTTGCCAACCACGACTACTAAAACGCGCACCTGCATAAAAACGGGTAACTTTAATTTGTCCAGTATTATCTTTGAGGATTAATTCTAAAATTGATAATTTCTTATTTTTAGGACTGGTGAAAAAATTAAACCGTTTTACCGTCGCTATGATAGTTACTGTTTCTCCTCCTGCCAACTCACTAATATTTACTTGACGGGCATAATCAATATGATCACGAGGATAATAAAATAGTAAATCACGGACTGTATATAAATTTAATCGCCCTAAATTCTCGGATTTTCTGATGCCAATTTCTGGTAAATCTCTCAGTTGTTTATCCAGTGTTGGTGCTAGTCTTTTACTAACTTCGGCAACAATTGGAGTTGTGGGATGTTGATTTTTAGATTCGTAATTTATTTGAGGTCCTTCTGTTTCTAGTTCTTGTTGAAGTTGATTTAGATATCTTCTAACTTCTGCTACTAAATGTTGTCTTTCTGGTAATGTTAAATTTGGATAATTGGCAAATTGCATTCCTACTTGATGCCAGCGGAGTCTTTCTTTTGGTGGTAAAGCAGTTGGGAAATTACCAAAAGTCAAACAAAGAAACTCACTAAAGCGATATTGCTTACCTACTAAATCTATAAAGCCTTTTTCTGCCTCAAATGCTAAAGCTTTATGTAATCTTATCCAATCGAGCATTTCATTAGTCATTGGTTAATTGTCAGTTGTCGGTTGTTAGTTGTTAGTAGGGGCGAAGCATTTGGAAGATAAATTATCGGTCATTGCCAAAAATAGTTCTCCAAATGCTTCGCCCGTACAGTTGTCAGTTGTCAAGGGAGTATGTAGTTTTAATAGATATATATTTTCAATAACCTATACAGGTTCTAATTTTTAATTTTGCATTTTTCATTCCGCCCTGCGGTACTAATCCTCAAACCAACTAGCACGCCAAGCGGCTTCAGCTTCAGCAATTTTAAGTTCTCGTTGTCTTTTTTGATATTCTCGTCCGAGTTTATTCAATTGCATTAAAATATTACGAATTGCCTTGCGTTCTGACAATAGTGTTGCTTCAGCAAATTCTATTTCTCCTAGTCGTAAGTGAATAGCCATAATCTGAGTGAGGCTAGAATCTTCGGAATCTTCCTCATTACTGATTTCTATGACTAAGTTTAATAAATTGGGAGGGCTGGGCATCATATTACTAGAAGCTTCTGAAGAAGCAGCAGCAGCGGTGGCAGCGACTAAAATCGGTTCTGGTAGTTTTTTGGGTAAAACCCCTGTTTTTTGGATGAAGATATTAGCTGATTGGGAGACTTTTTTTAAAGTTTCCTGAATCTCTTCTTCTAAATTTTGTTGCCATTCAACTAGTTCTATGGGGTTAGAAGGATCTAATGCTTGAGGTTGTTGTTCGTTTTCTTCGTTTTCTTCGTTTTCTCCTTCCTCCTCAATTTCTACAACTGCTTCTGTTTGGGTAACTTCTGGAGGTTGAATATAACTAATTAATTCTTTAGCGGCTTGTTGACTTAATTTACGAAGGCTTTGTTGTAATTTTTGCCGTTGATTTAGTGATAAGTTCAGAAATTCATCAGGATATCCTTGGGTACACAGGTAATAACTAGCCAAAATCAATTGTTTTTGTAAGGCTGATCCCAAGGTATTTATATATTTAGTATAGGCTAAATTGAGTTCGTGAGCGATCGCCCTAATCGCCTCTTTTAATTCAGTAATATCTTTTTCTATCCGTTCAATTGCTCTTGCCATAACTTTAAGCTAATTAGTTGTCGGTTGTCAGTTGTCAGTTGTCGGTTGTCGGTTGTCAGTAGGGGCGAAGCATTTGGAAGATAAATTATCGGTCATTGCCAAAAATAGTTCTCCAAATGCTTCGCCCGTACAGTTGTTAGTTGTCAGTTGTCAGTTGTTAGTTGCTTTCTGTAGTACAAATATACGGATTTTGAATAAATAATCATCATTTAAATAAAATACAGGCCACGCAGAACGCGCTGGCCTGTAAATGGGAATAGTTATTAGTCAAAAATAAAAGTCCATAATCAACAACCAATTATTAAGTATATATTCTTAACAACTGACCACTGACAACTGACCACTGACTAATCACAAAATTACTTAGCACCCATTTGGGCAGCAACTTCATCAGCAAAGCTCATTTCGTTCTTTTCAATGCCTTCACCGAGTACATAGCGCACAAAGCGACTAACTTGAATTTCTTCGCCAACTTTGGATTTTACTTGTTTCACCAATTCTTCTACCGAAATACTTTGATCACGGATATAAGGTTGATCTAGTAAAGTCATTTCTTTGAGGCGCTTATCAATTCTACCTTGAACAATCTTTTCTTTGATGTTCTCTGGTTTGTTGCCTAAGTCGTCCTTACCCATTTCGATGTCTTTTTCTTTGGTGACAATTTCGGCAGGGATTTGGTCTACGCTAACGTATTCAACGTTAGGACAAGCAGCAACTTGCATTGCAGCGTTTCGTGCCAAGTTTTGGAACTCTTCATTAGTAGCGGCTGCATCGGTTTGAGAATTTAGCTCCAATAATACACCAACACGACCACCAGTATGAATATAGCTATCTGCTATTCCTGGTGTATCAGTGGTGAGAGAGAAATTCACAAAGCGACGCACTTGAATATTTTCACCAAGAGTAGCAATGGTTTCTTTGATGAATTCATCAACAGTGACGCTGGACTTTTCAATATAGGGTTGAGCCAATAAAGACTGCACACTATCAGCAGTTGCAGCTTGTTGTGCCAGATTCTTAACTAAGGCTTTAAAAGCTTCATTGCGGGCAACAAAGTCAGTTTGGCAGTTGACCTCTATGAGTACACCTATCTGTCCATCAGCTTGAATATAGGTGTCTACTAAACCTTCTGCGGCAATGCGAGCGCTTCCTTTATCAGCTTTAGCAATACCTTTTTGCCGTAGCCAAGTTGTAGCCGCTTCGACATCACCTTCATTTTCCTTCAGTGCCTTTTTGCAGTCCATCATGCCAGCACCGGTTTTTTGGCGTAGCTCTTGGACGAGTTTTGCAGATATTTCCGCCATATTGCCTCAATTCTTAACTTGACAGATACAAATATTATTCAAGATTATCAGACGATCAGGACTCATTTGAAAATCATTTAAGAGACTTCCAATCAAAAAAAATATCCCAATCTGTAGTATGGATGTAGGGGTAAAGCGCAGTCCCTTGAAACCAGAGAATAAATTCCCTGTCTAAAAGCTAAAGTCGGTTAAAACCGACTATTTTAGCGTAAATAGGATAATTATTGATTTTGAGTTAACCAGAGTGCGTTTTAACGCACTCTGGTTTTTAGACCGGAACTTAAGTTCTGGGCGGGAATGTTGCAGCCAAACAAATAAGTTATCCCTAGCCTAAGTTGACACCAATGAGAGCTGCTAAACCCCTACTTGTTTGCCAGACTACTTATGCTTCGCCTTCAGATTCAGTGCTATCACTTTCATCATATTCGTAATCTTCGTCAGCATAATCATCGTAATCTTCTTCTGCTTCTAGTTGACCGTGACGGCCTTCGTAGATAGCATCTGCTAATTTACCAACAATTAGCTTAATGGATCTGATTGCGTCGTCGTTGGCTGGAATAGGAATATCCACAACGTCTGGATCACAATTTGTATCCAACATGGACACAATGGGAATACCTAATTTTTCGCATTCTTGAACTGCGTTATATTCCCGCTTCTGGTCAACAATAACCACGATATCGGGAACTTTCCTCATGTTTTTAATGCCGCCCAAGTATTTTTGTAGCTTCGTCATTTCCCGACGCAGCATAGAGGCTTCTTTCTTTGGCAATAAATCCAGTGCGCCGGTTTCTTCTCTCCGCTCTAAATCTTTGAGACGCTCGGCTCTGGTTTTAATCGTTGCCCAGTTGGTGAGCATTCCACCCAACCAACGTTGGTTAATGTAGTGAGAACCACAACGGAGGGCTTCTTGGGCAATAATTCCGGCTGCTTGGCGCTTAGTACCAACAAACAGGAATTTTTTACCTTGCTCGGATTGGGTCCGCATATAATTATACGCGTTATCCATCAACTGGGCTGTTTGTACCAAGTCAATGATATGTACACCATTTCGTGAGGTGTAGATATAAGGAGCCATTTTAGGGTTCCAACGTCTGGTCTGGTGACCAAAGTGAACACCTGACTCCATCATTTGAGCCAAGGAAACTACTGGCATATTTTGTTACTCCTATTCGGGTTAAACCTCCATCTAGGTGCATTTCTCAATTTAAGAAACACCCGAATTCCCAGATGTGCGGATTTTAGACAACTGTACTAGGGTAACACAAATATATTGAATTTTGTGGTGAACTGGGATTTTTTATTTTCCGTATCATTATTTTAAGGATACTGAAAGAGCTAAAAATCATGCTAATTTAGTAATATAGTTAACATTTGATTACGATACAAAACTATATGAATACGATTTTAATTATTGAAGATGAAGTTCAAATCAGAAACAATCTTAGGCAGATATTGCACTTGTCAGATTTTGATACATTAGTTGCAGAAAATGGGTTACAGGGTTTAGAGTTGGCTAAAGATAAACATCCTAATTTGATAATTTGCGATTTAATGATGCCTGAGTTAGATGGCTATGATGTATTAACTCAACTGCGTCAGCATAGTGATACTGCAACAATTCCTATAATTTTCTTAACTGCTAAATCAGAGTGGTCAGATTTACGTAAAGGGATGGAACTTGGTGCTGATGATTATTTAACAAAGCCTTTTAATTCTAATCAATTATTGCAAGCGATCGCTACCAGACTGAATAAACAAGCAATATTTGAGCAAAAAACTCAGGAAAAATTGGATAATTTACGCAGTTCTATTACTAATTCACTACCCCATGAAATTAATACCCCTCTCAGTCATATTATAGGAATATCAGAATTATTGATGGCAAACTATGGAGAATTTGACCAGGCAGAAATATTAGAAATGCTACAACATATTCATAAAGCTGGTCAACGCTTGCATAGATTAACTATGAATTTTATCATGTATGCAGACCTGGAGTTATTAGCATCTAACCCGGAAAAAGTAGCAGCACTGAGAAATAATGGAGTTAAAACTTTTGTCACATCAATAGTTGAAAGTGTAGCTGGGGAAATTGCCAAAAAAGCTGATAGAGAAGCTGATTTAACGATTGATATCTCAGATGGTATGGCGCAAATATCTCCTGCAAAAATAGCTAAAATTACTGAAGAAATAATTGAGAATGCCTTTAAATTTTCTCTGCCTAATACACCAGTGAAGATTGTCGGAAATAGTAATAATAATGCCTTTCATTTATATGTAATTGACTATGGACGTGGTATGACTCAGGAGCAAATTAATAATGTTGGGGCTTATGTCCAATTTGAACGTAAAATGTATGAACAACAAGGTTCTGGTTTAGGATTATTAATTGTTAAAAGATTGGTAGAACTACATGGAGGAGAGTTTTCCATTGAGAGTATCTATGGGGCGCAAACTATTATGAGAATTGTGCTTCCTCAGCCGAAATTTTAAGAAATTTTGGTCATAGACTTGACTAGAAAAGCAAGAGAGAACATTGAGAATATATTCAAAGCTATATCGAACATTTTGGGAAGGGAACAGGGAACAGAAGAAGATGTCAGGGTTTTCAGCATTTTCCCTATAATGGAAATTGTGGATTTGTGGAGATATAGAAAAAAATGACTAAGCTACGGGTGGGTTTACTGTTTGGTGGACGTTCTGGAGAACATGAAGTTTCAATAATTTCGGCACGGGCGATCGCTCAAGCCCTCAGTTTAGAGGAAAATGCTAATAAATACGAAATTTTGGCTTTTTATATCCAAAAAGATGGTGTTTGGCAAGCAGGAGAAGTTGCACAACAAGTTTTAACATCTGGTGTTCCCCAAGAAATCCCCTCCATAACCCCTAATTTATGGCAATTCCCGTCCGAAACTGCCCAAGTTGAGCTTTGGTTTCCCGTTCTTCACGGTCCCAATGGCGAAGATGGTACAATTCAAGGTTTATTGACTTTAACCCAAGTTCCCTTTGTTGGGTCTGGGGTATTGGGTTCAGCAATGGGAATGGATAAAATTGCCATGAAAATGGCCTTTGCCCAAGCGGGACTACCTCAAGTAAAATATAAAGCTGTGACGAGGGCGCAAGTTTGGTCAAATGCTTGTGTATTTCCCAAATTGTGTGATGAAATTGAAGTTGTATTAGGCTATCCCTGTTTTGTCAAACCTGCTAATCTAGGTTCATCGGTAGGAATTGCTAAAGTGCGATCGCGTCAAGAATTAGAAACAGCTTTAGATAATGCAGCCGCCCATGACAGACGGATTATTGTTGAAGCTGGAGTTGTGGCCAGAGAAGTTGAATGTGCAGTTTTAGGTAACGACAACCCCAGAGTTTCCGTCATTGGTGAAATTACCTTTGAGAGTGATTTTTACGATTACGAAACTAAATATACCCCAGGGAAAGCCGATTTATTCATTCCTGCAAACTTACCAGAGGTGGTAGCACAACAAATTCAAGATATGGCTTTACAAGCTTTTGCGGCTGTTGATGCGGCTGGGTTATCCAGAGTAGACTTTTTTTATGTGGAAGCTACGGGAGAAATTTTCATCAACGAAATCAATACTTTTCCAGGTTTTACCTCTACAAGTATGTATCCCCAACTCTGGGCTAATACGGATATACCCTTTGCCAAATTAGTAGATCAGTTAATTCTACTAGCAATTTCAAGACATTCTCCAATTAATTAAGGGGATTAGGGAGAGAAGATAGCGGATTAGGTAAAGAGGGAAAATAAATATTTTCCTCTTGTCTAAACTATGATTTGTGTGATTAATTTGATTAATGTGATGGATAATGAACAAGAGGTTAAAAAAAATAGATTTATTAGAGTTTTTCTAGTAAATCTAGTGAGAAAGTACCCTGGGATCTGGTTCTTGAGTTTGTTCCTAATTCCTATAGGAGTTGCAATTTTTGCATATCATCAACTGAGTTATATTAGCTATGTACCACAAAAAGAACAAAAAGAAACCGCACTTATCCCTGTACAATCAACCATTTCCACATTTTCCGATCCGAGTAATCCTCTACCTTTATGGTTGATAATTGCAGTTATCTTCTGCTGTTCCAGTGGTTCTTTTGTAATTTTCTACCTACTGCAAAACTCAAGAGAAGGCACAAAAGCTATTCAACGCACTCGCAATAGTCAAAAATTGTCCTCGCAGAAACGTCATAAATCCCCAAATTTTCCATCTGACAGCAAAAATTTGCTCATAATTTCGCCACCAGAGAAAATCTATCCCCTCAATACCAATGCGGAATTTGTTAGAGACAGACAAGATTCACGATTCCTCTAGAAACTTGTAAACACAAGATTTTTAAGAAAGTGCCAACTTGGCAACCAAGTTTTAATTACCTAAGTTACATTGATGCAAGATAAACAAATTCAATATTGTGGCTATTAGAGGCTACTACATATTGATTTTTCTCATGCAGTACCAGAGTTTATGCTAACATTTTTCAAGCATAAATAACAATGATTTACAAATAATTGATTGACCATTGATGGAGTCAAAAATAATCACAATAATCAGGTTTGACATTTGCTGCAATGGGAATATTAACCGCATATAGATACTGTTTTTGCTACATTACCCCCCAAATGACTTGACAGTATTTGTATATATTTCTAAACGCTACAGCAGTAAATGTAGAGTGGGAGATTTCAGGCTTTTGGTATGCCTCCTCCCACTCTCTTTTTATTTTGTGTAGGGGTGAAGCATTCGCACGAGAAAAATATGGAACAAACAGATAAACTATATTGGCGAATGCTTCACCCTTTCCACGAGAAAAACATGGAACAAACAGATAAACTATATTGGCGAATGCTTCACCCTTTCCACGAGAAAAACATGGAACAAACAGATAAACTATATTGGCGAATGCTTCACCCTTTCCACGAGAAAAATATGGAACAAACAGATAAACTATATTGGCGAATGCTTCACCCTTTCCCATAGAAATGACAAAGAAATCCATCTATTAAATTTATGCCCTACAATTCCAATATTCACCACCGCCGTTCCATCCGATTAAAAGTATACGACTATACTCAACAGGGAGCATATTTTGTCACCATTTGCACCCATCAACGTAATTGTTTATTTGGTGAAATTGTAGATGGTGAAATAAAATTAAATACAAATGGCGAGATAGCAAGGGGTTCTTGGTTATCTATTCCTCGATATTTTAAAAATGTCGAGTTAGATGAATTTGTGATCATGCCCAATCATTTACATGGGATTATTATCATTGAGAGTTCTGAGGTGGCGGGTGAAGCATTGGCAAATCAAGATTTTTCACAATCGTTTTCTGAGGTGGTGGGCGAAGCATTGGCAAATCAAGATTTTTCACAATTGTTTTCTGAGGTGGCGGGCGAAGCATTGGCAAATCAAGATTTTTCACAACAACAAAATTTATCAAGCCAATGCTTCGCCCCTACAGTCTATACGGGTGAAACAATTAAAATTAATGGGACAAAACCACAATCTTTGGCGGCAATAACTCAAAATTATAAATCAGTTTCTACACGCCAAATTAATCGGATGAATAAAGCTAAAGGAAATGTAATTTGGCAGCGTAATTATTATGAACATATTATCCACAATGAGGAAGCATTAAATAATATTCGTGAATACATTGTCAACAATCCGATAAATTGGGTAAAAGATCAGGAAAATCCTGCTAATTTTCAGACAATGCAATTATTATCTAATAAAAATCCAATCAGATTTATTTAAAAGAAATTGGTATCTTTTAAAAACTCCAAAATTGCGGCATTCACAACAGTAGAAGAACCAGTTGAGGCATCATGATAGCAATTTTGCAAAATTTGTAACCGAGAATTGGGAAGATGTTGATGTAGTTTTTCCCCATGACTAGCAGGAAACCAACTATCTTGATCTCCCCATAATACCAAAGTTGGACATTCAATATTTTTGAGATTTTTTTGAATATTACTCAACATACTTGGCTGATTCGTTCGCAAATTCTCAATTTCTTGAGCAGCAATTTGTAGATCTTCCGCAACTTTTACCAAAGTTCCCGGAATTTCAATAAATGGGTAAGTAATCCAGTAAATATCTTCCTCTGTTAACAGGGAAGGATCATACAATACCTTCCGTCTTTCTGTTCCCATAACTTTTCTAACTAAAGGTGCAAACCAATATGCGAGACGTAAATTATCAACTGCATGGATAATCTCTATTGGTGTTTGTGCCAGTAAACCCATAGACCAATGAGGTAAGCTTTCTGTAAAAATAGGGGCATTAATTACTACTAAACGTCCGATTAAATCAGGATTTTTACCAGCTAATCCTAAAGAAATTAATGCTCCTATAGATTCTGCTACTATTATGGGTGGTTCATCACATAAAGCTTGAATAATGCGTTTTAATTCAATAATTTGATGTCCATTTTCTTCTCGACGAGATACAGGTTTTTCGGAAAAACCAAAACCTTTAAAATCACAACAAATTACCCGAAAATGTTGAGATAATGGTTCAATACTATGTCGCCAATTATAACTCCAACTGCCTAAACCATGTAATAGAATTAGCGGTTTACCTCGACCTTTTTCACCATAAGCTATTTGAATTGGATAACCTTGAGCATCAGGAATAACGAGATATTGCCGTCCTTGAGGAAAATTATCTTGCCACCAATCTTTCATAATTTTATAGGATAATTTAATTACCAGTGAAGACTTGCCATAATATTCTTAGTAATATCACAGGGATGGATATTAAGACAATAGCCAGTAAAAATAAACCCACAGTAAAAATTAGGATAAATGATTTATCTGCTTTTTGATTTTGCTGAGGAGATTTTAAAGATTCTTCCAATAAAATAATATTGTAATTATTAGCTTTCCACGCAAAATCAAACAAGTCTCCTAACATGGGAATAGCCCCAAATAAGGAATCAACAATTACATTCATTACCATCCTGCCTAATGTGGCTGTAGGTACGCCTAATTGTGCAGCTTCAATGATAATATAAAAGGAAAGTATGAGTCCTAAAGCATCACCTCCTATGGGAAGTAATCCAATAATAGGATCTAAACCAATTGCTACTTGTGTTCCGGGAACGGTAATTATATTATCTAATACCTTACTAAATTGACGTAGACGCTTTAATCTAGGTGCATAAGCATCAGGTGTAATTGAAAACTGTTCGGAAGAATTAGGCATTATTAATAATTTTCGATGACTTGATGATCAACTTTTCTATTATCTCATTTATCTAACTAAAATTTTTTCATATTTGCTTGATAAAATTGTAGCTAGATTAACTATTCTTTGATAATTGTCGAATCGGTTTATATTATCAGCATTTTTGCTTAACTAATGTTTAGAGAAATGTCTAATTAAGTACCATAATACAGCTATATTAACTATGAAAACTAAGAGGGTGTTTGAAAAGTTTTGAATGTATAGACTGACCCCTCTCCAAACCTCTCCCCTGCAAGGGGAGAGGCTTTAAAACCCCCATTCCCTTGCAGGGAAGGGGGGTAGGGGGGTTAGGTGTTTGAAAAGTTATGGTTGATGTATCAAATATTTTTTACCCCACCCTAACCCTCCCCTTGTAAAGGGGAGGGAACTGGATTTTTATTGTTTCCCCCCTTTACAAGGGGAAAGGGGGGTAGCAATGTGATAAAAATTACGGAATACCACTTTTCAAACATCCTCTAAAGCATAAATTTCCGCAGCTATACCACTAAATTTTAAAGTTGAACTTTTGATATTAATGACTTTTTCTAAAAGCCATTCAATTATCTCCAGTTTTCCTTCTAAAACATAGGATTGAGAGAGCATAATTAGAGCTTCATGATTTTTCAAAGCTAAAAGTAAAACGAGGGATGTTGCCGCTAATAGTAAAGCAACAAATCCCTTATAGATAACGATTGCCACTAAACCAGGAGGACGCTTTTTATACATTAAATTTTGATTATTGATGATTTATAGAAATTCGGTTTGATTTTTGTATCCTTCATAAAAATAAGTAGGGTGTGTAAAACCCTTGCTTTTCGGTTTGATAGTTGTCAACAGAACACAGACTCCAAGTATTGACAGCAGGACTATAGACGAGCCAATAGTAGCATAACCGAGTCCGCTTTTCTCATGTGGTTTGGTGAGAATATCCCCCACTGTTGCCCCAAATGGTCAAGTCAGAACAAATGCTACCCAAAACAAGATAACTTGGGAAATTTGGGTATAATACAGCGGTTTCCGCTCTTATGAGGTACAAGGTTGAATCATGAAACTCTTGTAGTGCGGGCATACTTCGACCCTTCGACAGGCTCAGGGCATCGCTTGCTCAGTACAAGTCTTGCCCGCTAGATATGTACCTCATAACACCGGGAAGTGCTGTAATATGCTGCCAATACGAAAGCAAGTAAACTAGCAATTAAAACATATCCGCAGGATCAGCAGATTGGAGTTTATTAGTAGCAATTACTCCGGAAATAGCACACATAATTATAGTTAATAATAGCACTTGTAAACCACGAATTATGGTCATATACATGGGCAAATTTGTCGCTGTTCGGGTTAGCTGATAAAGTCCTAAAGATACGGCTAACCCTGGGAAAAATCCCAAAGCTGCTAAAATTAAAGCTTCTTCAAAAATAATAGTTAGTAAATAAAAATGACGATATCCGATGGCTTTAAAGGTTGCATATTCTCGCAAATGGGCATTAACATCTGTAGAAAGAACTTGATAAACAATAATTACTCCAACCACAAATCCCATTGATACACCGAGATTAAAAATAAACCCAATGGGAGAATTGCTACTCCAAAAGTTATTTTCAAATTCAATAAATTCCTGATGAGTGAGAACCTTAACATCATCTTTCAAATAAGCCTTTAATTGGGCAACAACTTGGTCAGTTTTATAACCTGGTTTGATTTTAACTAAACCGATGTTCACACTACTTGTAGGCTGCCTGGCAAAGATTTGGGAGAAATTATTTGCACTGGTAATTAAACTACCGTCAGCGGCAAAGGAAGCACCAAGTTTAAATAAACCACCAATAGTAATTGTGCTACCATTAATTTCAGTTGTGACAGTTTTACCTTCTTGAATTTTCTTTATTGCTTGTTGATATTCCCCTCTGGCTGCCCGATCAAATAAAACTGTATTTGGTAATTTAATCTTCTGTAATTGTTGATTAATTTCTGGTAAATCAAAAGCTGGTTGATCTGGATTTATCCCAATAATTAAAACTCCAGTTTCCAAATGTGTTTGGGGATTCTTCCAAATAATATGATTGCAATACATAGCTTCAGCCGATTTCACCCCCGGTATGTCCATTGCTTGATAAAGTCGTCTCCGGGAAAAAATAGACATACTTTGTAAACTACGGGCTTGGGGACTAATGAGAATAATATCAGCTTGTAAACTGCGATGTAATCTAGTATTGCTGTCATATAAAGCAGTTTGAAAGCCTGACTGCATAAACATAAGAACATCAGCGAAAGCAATACCTGATATTGCTACGAATAAACGACTTTTTTCATGAGTAAGTTGCAACCAACCCAAAGGAGTTCGTCGTCGAAATTGTTGAAAAATACTAATCATAGGAATGATAATTGACAACTAACAACTGTACGGGCGAAGCATTTGGAGAACTATTTCTGGCAATGACCGATAATTTATCTTCCAAATGCTTCGCCCCTACTGACAACTGACCACTGACTAAAGACTAATAATTACCTTAACTTGCATATTAGTAAATTTAGCTGCTTGCTGACTAGAAGCTGTATTTAATCGGATATGAACCTTGACTATTCTGTTATCAATATTGCTAGAAGGATCTGTATTAGTGAGATTTTGCTTTCTTACCTGTAAACCGATTCTTTCTACTTTTCCTTGCAATTCTTGAGGAAAAATATCACCAACTATCCGCACCTGTTTACCTTGGAGAATTTTGGTAATATCACTTTCGTAAACTTCAGCAACTACATACATTTGACTGGTTTTACCAATGTCAGCAATGCCATTATTAGTAATCAATTCTCCTGGGTGGGTATGGATTTCAAATACTTGTCCATTTTGAGGAGATTTTACATAAGCTTTCTGGAGATTAATAGTAGCTTTTTTCACTAATACTTCTGCCCGATTTAATTCGGCTATTGCAGCTTCTACATCTACTTTCCTAACTTCAGAAATCTGATCTAGTGTTGCTGAAGCTTCCTTTTTTCGTTGTTGGCTACTTAATTCCAGCTTTTTTAATTGTGATTGTGCCGCTTCAAGACTTTTTTTAGCCGTTTCTACATTCAAGCTTTTACTATCTCTTTGAGACGCAGAAATTGCCCCTTCTGTATATAATTCTTGATAACGTTTATTTTCAGATTCAGCATTGAGTAATTCTGCCTGCAATTTTTCTAGAGTTGCTTTTTGAGTATCAATATCACCTTGACTTTCTACAGCTAATCTGTCAATTATCGCTTTTTGAGCCGTAATTTCTCCTTGTTTAACACCTGCTTGAATTTGAGCTATTTTAGATTGAATTATCCTCACTTCTGCCTTGGCTTCTGTTAATTCTGCTTGCAAGCGATCGCTATTATCTAAAATAGCAATTGTCTGTCCTACTTTGACCATATCTCCCTCCTGAATTAATATCTTTTCGACTCGACTTCCTTCTCCAGATACAGGTGCTGATAATTTAATTACTTCCCCCTCTGGTTCAATTCTACCTAGGGCTGTGACTGTTTTTATCTCTGGTATTGCGATCGCAGCAGTTGCTAATTTTTGATTATCTATATCCCGAAATTTTAGGACAATAAAAACACTAATACTAGCCACAGATAAAGATGCCAGCATAGCAATAGCTATAGCTAATCGGAGAATAGACTGAGAAGATAATGAACCTTGTAGCTTGTGGTTTTGCACAACTGCATACCTTTTCAGTGCTGTTTCAAAATTAGTTAATGAAAAATATGAGGTAGAAAACGCAATCCTGGAAAACCTAAAAATGTATATCTAGACAAAATCGGTTTAGTCAATTTATTGCATTACAGATGACAAATCAATTCTAGATTTTTGACAGAAACGAACATTTAGAGATAATATGCCAGAATAGAAAGTCAGATGGTTAACCAATGACAGTTTTAATAAAAATAGTATGTTTTCGACAAAATGATTTAATTTAAATTCACTCTTAATTTCTGTTGACGACTCTGCGGGAGATAAAAAACGTGAATACTGACAGTTTAAGTTTTATCAATTAAAACAAACCCCGTTTCCCATTTGGACGCACTGTGAGCCAATTGGTCTTAGCTACAGCCAATTGGTCATCAGTTATTTTAGCACCAGTAAGATTAGCTCCAGACAAATTAGCTCCCCGCAGATTAGCTTGACTGAGATAAGCTCGGCTGAGGTTTGCACCGCTGAGGTCTGCTGCTTCTAAATCAGCATTACTAAAATAAGCCTTGCTTAAATCCGCATCTTTGAAATTTGCTTCTTTTAAACTTGCTCTCCCAAAGTCGGTATTGTGAAGATTAGTTCCTTGAAAATTGGATTTATGAAATTGAGCAGCATAAAAATTAGCTGCTGATAAGTTAGAATTAACCACAATCAAGCGAATAAAATTGTAGCCAGCAAAATCTCGTCGTCCTTTTTCATAGGCTGCTATTAGACTTTGGGAATCTAATGTTCGCGCAGCGAATGGATCACCATGATAATTTACATCTCTAGCTGCTGATTTTGGGGCTGATTTAGATGCAAATTCTCCACCCTGAGTTTGTCCATGTTTCCATTCCATTCCTCCTGGTGTCTTGTCTTTTCTAGCTCGAATAGATGCAGCTAATTTTGCTACACCATCATTGTTAGCACGAGTATAATTAATAGAATCAATACCAGAATTTGAATTGTTCTGTGTTGATGCAGAGCCGGAGGGTTTGGATAGTAATCCTTGGGCTAAACTATCTAAATATGGCTCCATGTCCAAAGCTTTGAGTACGTCTTGTGCTACCTGATAGCGATTGCGTACTGTTACCTCCAACATTTTTTTCAATACATTGGTCAAATGGTCGCTGATGTCTACCAGATGCTCCCACATCATGTCCCCTGTGGTGGGATTGTATTCTAAATCTTTAGGAATTTTGGCAGTCAGCAAATAAATACAAGTCACTCCTACTGCATAGATATCACTGGCATAAACCGGACGCATCGCCATTTGTTCTGGGGGTGCAAAACCAGGAGTCCCTATCGCATAAGCTGTTAAAGCTGATTGTTCTAATTGACTGGTTGTGACTTGACTAAATTGGTTTTTGACAGCACCAAAATCAATTAGTACCAATCTGGCATCTTGAGAACGACGAATTAAGTTAGCTGGTTTAAGATCACGGTGAATTACCTGTTGCTCGTGGATATATTGCAGCAAGGGCATGATTTCACTTAAAAATTGTCTGACTCCGGTTTCACTATAAACTCCATTTTTTTTCACTTCTTGCTGGAGAGTAAAACCGCTCACATATTCTTGAACTAAATAAAATTGATTGTTATCTTCAAAATAGTCCAGCAGCCTGGGTATTTGCGGATGATTACCGATCTTACCTAAAGTTTCCGCTTCTCTGGCAAATAGCTCCCGTGCCATTTTTAATATGTACGGAGTCGTACTTGATGGACGTAATTGCTTAATTACACAAGGAGCTTTCCCTGGCAGCTTTTCTTCTATTGCTAAAAATGTTGCCCCAAAACCACCTTGAGCAATTGGTTTCATCGGCCGAAAGCGATCACGCAACAATAATTGCGAGCCACAAGCTTGACAAGTTTGAACAGATGCTGAATTTTTGGGATCGGGACAAGTCGGATTTACGCAGTAGCTCATGCACTATTAACTCATTGCACGATGATTGACACTCCCCGGTCTAAAGACACGGGGATTCTTGGTTCAACGAGACCACTTAAACTAGTGGTCTGTCAAATTTATTTTTGACGGGTTTTTGGTAATGCGGGCATACTATGGCTAACGCCACGCTGCGCTATCGACAAGCTCAGTACAAGTCTTGCCCGCGTGAGCGAGACGCTCACACTACAGTCCATCATTTTTATCTTGACAGACTACTAGGAGGAAACTAGAACAATGCAGTAGAACCGCATAGATTTAATTGTCAAGGTACAGAAAAGCCATTAGGCAGTTAGGTTTTTAGACAGGTTGATTACCCTTCCTGTGACAAATAGTATAACACTAATCGTCACTGGTGACCCTTGCATCTTACCTATTTACAGATTAGATAGCACCTCTTTAGCAGCAGCTAATGTCTGTTCAATATCTTCGGAAGTATGTGCTAAAGAAGTAAAACCAGCTTCAAATTGAGATGGGGCTAGGTAAATACCATGCTCTAACATTCCGCGATGGAAACGACCAAATTTAGCTGTATCAGCCTTTTTGGCATCTTCATAGTTATGCACAGGTCCAGCGGTGAAGAATAGCCCAAACATGGCACTAATATGACCACCACAGGCAGCATGACCCGTATCTGCACAGATTTTTAGCAATCCATCAGCTAACTGTTTGGTAATTTTTTCTAAATACTCATAAGTACCGGGTTTGTTGAGTAGTTCCAGGGTTTTAATTCCCGCTGTCATGGCTAAAGGATTACCGGAAAGAGTCCCAGCTTGATAAACTGGGCCTGCGGGGGCAACCATTGACATAATCTCACGGCGGCCACCATAAGCGCCGACGGGTAAACCACCACCAATGACTTTACCCATTGTAGTTAAATCGGGGGTAACACCAAATTTAGCTTGTGCGCCACCGTAGGCAATGCGGAAGCCTGTCATGACTTCATCAAATACTAATAATGCCCCATATTCTTGAGTAAGTTCCCGTAGTCCTTCTAGGAAACCAGCATCAGGGGTAATAAAACCAGCGTTACCAACTACGGGTTCAAGAATAACTCCGGCGATTTCCTGGGGGTTTTGTTCAAATAAGGCTTTTACGGCTTCCAAATCATTGAAAGGCGCGGTTAAGGTGTTGGCTGTGACGGATTTTGGTACTCCTGGGGAGTCGGGTAAACCCAGGGTAGCAACACCAGAACCGGCTTTGACCAGGAACATATCTGCGTGTCCGTGATAGCAGCCTTCAAATTTGATCAATTTTTCTCGATTTGTAAAGGCTCGCATCAGGCGTAATACCGCCATACAAGCTTCTGTGCCAGAGTTAACGAATCTGACCATTTCGACGCTAGGAACGGCATCAATGACCATTTCGGCTAAAACGTTTTCGAGAGCGCAGGGAGCGCCAAAACTTGTGCCTTTATCTAGGGCTGCGTGTAGTGCGGATATGACTTCTGGATGAGCATGACCACAAATAGCGGGGCCCCAAGTCCCAACATAGTCAATGTATTTGTTGCCGTCTACATCCCAAATATATGCGCCATTAACACGATCAAATACGATGGGTTGTCCACCGACGGATTTAAAAGCGCGAACGGGAGAACTGACTCCTCCGGGCATCAGGTTTTGAGCAGCAGCAAAGATTTCTTGTGATTTTGTGGTTTTAATTGTGGTGTTTACCAAGGGTATCTCCTATGAGGTGGTGATTAAAATTGAGCTTCTATCTTAGGATAGGGTGAAAAGTTGCTTGTGAATTTCTCTGGTATGGGATTAGCTGAAAATGGTATCTTGAGTCAAAGAATTATTGTAAATTAACTGGTATGTCTTCTTCTGAACTGAAATCGCTTTCATCTGCTATCCCTGTGGAAAAAATTCGCTACGATGACAAGGGTTTAGTGCCGGCAATTATCCAAGATTATTTGGATGGAACTGTGTTAATGATGGCTTGGATGAATCGGGAATCGTTGCAAAGGACTTTGGACACTGGGGAAACTTGGTTTTGGAGTCGTTCCCGGCAGGAATTTTGGCACAAGGGCGCGACTTCTGGACATATTCAGAAGGTACAAACTATTCGTTATGACTGTGATAGTGATGCTCTGTTAATCGGGGTGGAGCAGTTGGGTGATGTAGCTTGTCATACTGGAGAACGTAGTTGTTTTCATCAGGTTGATGGCACGGTGACACCACCACCAGGGGATAGTTTATCACAATTGTTTGCGGTAATTTGCGATCGCCGCGATCGCCCCAATGAAGATTCTTATACCTGCAAGTTATTGGCTGGTGGTGATAATAAGATTTTGAAAAAGATTGGTGAGGAAAGTGCGGAGGTAGTCATGGCCTGTAAGGATGATGATGCCGATGGAATTGCTGGTGAAGTTGCAGATTTGTTTTATCATACTCTTGTAGCCTTAGCGCATCATCAGGTTGATTTAAAAGCAGTTTATCGGAAGTTGCAAGAAAGAAGGAAATAGGCGAATTTATGAATAATTGTCTGATAGCGTAGCGTGGCGCAAGCCATATCAGAATAACCACAACAAAAAATCTCCAAATAGTGAAAAGGTAACTTTATATAGCTTGTGCTACACTATCAGACAATTTCCCAATCTTCAATTTGTAACCCTTTAACTTGTTTAAATTCCCTGACATTGTGAGTAACTAAAATTAGATTATTAACTAAAGCAATAGAAGCAATTTGTATATCATTTGAACTAATAGGAGTTCCAGAATTTGCTAAATCAGCGCGAATTTTGCCATAATTTTCTGCACATTCATCATCAAAAGGTAAAGAAACAAATTGTTCTATGAATATTTTTTGTACAGCTATGGCTTTTTGAGGATTATTACTACGCATAGAACCATAAAATAATTCAGCTTTGACTACAGAACAAACCGCAATTTTTTCAGGTTCTAAATTATCAAGATGATGATTAATGCTGAGAGATTTACCCTTGAGATACATGATACAAACATTCGTATCTAGTAATTGATTTATGATTTTCGTTGTTAATTTATCTGGTAAATCAATTGTTACTTGCATAATTGGAAAATATCCTAATGGTGCTTAGTTAATTATTTTAGCATAAATTTGTTAAAAGTTTAATGTCGTAATCAGGATATCCAGGATTTAAGGATTCACAGGATGTTATTTGTCTGAATCAGGATATCCAAGATTAGAGGATTTACAGGATGTTTTTTAGAAAATATAGGTTTTTGTGAATGATAGAAAATATATTTTTCTCTAAATCATAATTTATAATCATTAAACATTCACAGAAAATCTACAAATAACAATCCTGTACATCCTAAAATCCTGGTTATCCTGATATGGCTTGCGCCACGCTACGCTATCAGACAACCACAACAAAAAATCTCCAAATAGTGAAAATGTAACTTTACCTATTTGTTAATAACTAAAAACTTCAGAGGAATATTATTAGCTTCCCAGTATTCTTTGGCTGAATTTAAAATATCCAATGCTATTTGGTACTGTGTCGGTTCAGCTTGAGCAAAGATATCAGCATGATGATATAATATCACATATCTTTGAGCCGGACACCATGTTAAATCGGTGATACATTCATCAAAAGCATCCCAGTTAGCGCCGAAGTATGGAGGAATTTCCATTGCTTCAGCAGCTTGTTTTAAAAATGTTTGTTTGTTATTAATTTTTTTACCATCAAGATAAAAAACTTTATGATTCATAGATTTATGGTGAGGAAATAGGTTAGCAAAATTGTCTGAATCAGGTGGTTATCGAGCGAAGTCAAGATAATGTCCACCGATTAGAGGATTTACAGGATGATAAAATATAAAATGGACGATTGTTAATAAAAATCTATAAATCTTAAAATCATGTAGATGATAATTTTAACTTTGTTCAAGTATTGTGTTATAATTAATTCAGAGTTAGAAGAGTAAAAATATCATGATTTTAGCTGTTAAAAATGCTCTTTCCACAATTGCACCCAAGTTAACTTATGATGTGTTAATTGAAAACCAAGAAGATGGCACTGTGAAAGCGACATTATTAAGTTTACCAGAATGTCAAGGTTTAGGTGCGAATAAAGAGGAAGCATTAAATAATCTTATTCAGCTTTTTCAAGCACGAAAACCAGAAATAGTAACTTTAGAAATTGAACCAGATAAAACAGAACATCCTTGGCTGAAATTTTCAGGAATGCACAAGGATAATCCTCTGTTTACTGAATCACTAGAAGATATAAAAAATGAAGGTAATGCTTGGGATGTGCTAGAGGCATTAACAGGAACTATTGAAGCACCAAGTGATTGGTCAAGTCAACATGATTTTTATTTATATGGTAATCCTAAACAGGACAATGAGATCAGAGAATGAATCAGGAAAGACTATTTTTAGATACGGTATTTATTCAGGCTCTACTAAATAAGAATGATCAATACCATACTCAAGCAAAAGCATTATTACCAAGGGTGAAAAATGCCGTTGAAGTATGGGTAACAGAAGCCATTTTAATAGAAGTTGGTAATGCTTTAAGTGCAGTGAACCGCACAGCATCAGTTCAGTTTATTAATCAGTGTTATCAAACAGATAATATCAAAGTTGTCAGTGTAGATACACCGCTTCTTATGGGTGCGCTGGAACTTTATCACAGTCGTCAAGATAAAAGTTGGGGTCTAACAGATTGTATCTCATTTGTTGTTATGAAAGAACAGGGTTTAATTTATGCTGTAACGGCTGATATTCATTTTGTTCAAGCTGGTTTTGTGGCTTTATTAAGGAAGCTAGAGAATTAATTTACTCTGAGGATTTTCAGGATATTTTTTGTCTGAATCAGGATGTCCACCGATTAAAGGATTAACAGGATGATAAAATATAGAATGGACGATTGCTAATAAAATTCTATAAATCTTAAAATCATGTAGATGATAATTTTAACTTTCTTCAAGTATTGTGTTATAATTAATTCAGAGTTAGAAGAGTAAAAATATCATGATTTTAGCTGTTAAAAATGCTCTTTCCACAATTGCACCCAAGTTAACTTATGATGTGTTAATTGAAAATCAAGAAGATGGCACGGTTAAAGCGACATTTACTTTAATTAATTCCGGTATGGCTGTTATTTCATTTGACTTTTCTTCTACTTTACATTGTCCTAATACTAATTTATTACTAGTTGCCCATGCACTTACCATGTGAATCGCACCTTTATCCTTTCCTTTATCATATGAATGCCTTAATGTTTTCCCATCTATTGCTATGACTTCTCCTTCTGTAATTTTATTGATAGATTTTATCCAACTCAAAAAACAATTCTGAAATTGTTGCGGATCTATTCTCGCAAATACTCTGGCGAATGTATCATGAGATGGAATCCCGTTTGGAAGTTCTAAAAATTGTTTTAGCCATTTTTCTTTCTTTTTTCCATAAGCCTCCATCAATACCCAACTATCTACTCCACAGATCACTGCACAAATCGCAATGGTTACTATATCTATTAATTTATGCCTTTTTGTTCTCTCAACTCTTTTATCTTCTAAATCTTTAAAGTGATCTACTATTGTGATTTTTGGTGGTAGCTTCATTTTGTGAATTTTGTCTCTTTAGTTTTATTGAGAATACCACTTCAACTCATTTTATTGATTCTTATAGAAACGAATTTACCATCAAATTTTCTTCATACTCATTTATTGGCTTGATATTAACATGGTAATACTGCCCTTTTTATCTATTCATAGAAGTTACATTTTGTCAAAAAAAATTAGATGCGTTTCCCCTGTCTAAATGTCCTACATTTTAGCGAAGCTGCGGGTAATATTTACACTGAATTAGTTAAGCAAAAAATCCGCGTTGGTACTCAAGATTTACGCATTGCTGCAATTACATTATCAGTCAAGGGGATTTTAGTAACTCGTAATTTTAAAGATTTTGAAAAAGTTCCTAATTTGCGTTTAGAAGATTGGAGTATTAGTGAATAATGTCTGAATCAGGATTACCAGGATTAACAGGATGTTTTTTAGAAAATATAGGTTTTTGTGAATGATAGAAAATATATTTTTCTCTAAATCATAATTTATAATCATTAAACATTTACAGAAAATCTACAAACTACAATCCTGTACATCCTTAAATCCTGGTTATCCTGATTCTGACAACCACAACCAACAATCTCCAAATAGTGAAAATATAATTTTACCTATTTGTTAATAACTAAAAACTTGAGAGGAATATTATTAGCTTCCCAGTATTCTTTGGCTGAATTTAAAATATCCAATGCTATTTGGTACTGTGTCGGTTCAGCTTGAGCAAAGATATCAGCATGATGTTATGATATGACATATCTTTGAGCCGGACACAGGGCAAACGCACCTAAATTCTGTAATCCATGCCCAGCAAGGGTTTCAACCTTTAGTTACAAAAATTAACAATCGTCAAAACCTTTGTCCAGTAAGCATTCTAAAAATAAGATGCGCTTGCCCTGGAGCCGGACACCATGTTAAATCGGTGATACATTCATCAAAAGCATCCCAGTTAGCACCGAAGTATGTAGGAAATTCCATTGCTTCAGCAGCTTGTTTTAAAAATGTTTGTTTGTTATTAATTGTTTTACCATCAAGATAAAAAACTTTATGATTCATAGATTTATGATGAGGAAATAGGTTAGTAAAATTGTCTGAATCAGGATGTCCAGGATTAAAGGATTTACAGGATGATAAAATAGACCATTGCTAATAAAATCCTATCAATGACTACTTTAACCGCCATATCTTGATAGTCTTGTCACTACTCCCACTAGCCAGAGTTTGACCATCGGGACTGTATGCTACAGACACAACCGGGTTAGAATGACCAGTGAGGGTTTGCAGTAGGTTTCCCGTTTTCACATTCCACAGTTTGATAGTCTTGTCATCACTCCCACTAGCCAAGGTTTGACCGTCGGGGCTGTATGCTACTGAGCTAACCGGGGAAGAATGACCAGTGAGGGTTTGTAGGAGGTTTCCTGTTTTTACATCCCATATCTTGATAGTGTTGTCCCAACTCCCACTAGCCAGAGTTTGACCATCGGGGCTGTATGCTACTGACCAAACCGATCTAGAATGACCAGAGAGGGTTTGTAGGAGGTTTCCTGTTTTTACATCCCATATCTTGATAGTGTTGTCATAACTCCCACTAGCCAGAGTTTGACCATCGGGGCTGTATGCTACTGAAATAACCATGTCAGAATGACCAGAGAGGGTTTGCAGTAGGTTTCCCGTTTTCACATTCCACAGTTTGATAGTCTTGTCATCACTCCCACTAGCCAGGGTTTGACCATCGGGGCTGTATGCTACTGACCAAACCGAGTCAGAATGACCAGAGAGGGTTTGTAGGAGGTTTCCTATGAATCTATTACTAATAACTTGTGGTTGTGATGTTGATTCCACCACAACAGATGGTTTTGCTTTAACAACTCCAGGAAAAATATCAACACCAAGATTTGTAGAGCGATCGCACCAATAGCATTTACCATAAGTTCGGCTATAGTAATGACTATCTACCCTGCCACATATAGTTAGCCTATCATTCCCTACTTTTAACGCCTCCAACCACTTCCTAGCCGTAGGGCGGAAATTAGGATTTTTATGCCCATCATTAAAGCATCTCAGAAAACATTGCTGAATCTCTGGATGAACAATCTCCAGGGGAATTGTTCTTGCTACTGCTGCAATTAAATTAGTTGACCCATTAATCCATAAACCCTGACAGATAAGTTCATTTATGTCTGGAATTTCCCCCGTACCTGTCCACTTTCCCTGAAAAGGATTATTACCACCAAATAATAATTGATAGATAATTACTCCTAACCGGAATCTATCATGTACTTCCGTTTGCTCAATACTATCAAAATCTTTGCCAATCAGTTCCGGTGGAGTACAGGGCAAGCGCATCTTATTTTTAGAATGCTTACTGGACAAAGGTTTTGACGATTGTTAAGTTTTGTAACTAAAAGTTAAAACCCTTGCTGGGCATGGATTACAGAATTTAGGTGCGTTTGCCCTGCGGTGGAGTATATCCCTCAGAACCAACTAAACAATTATAAACCTTACCATTTTTCGGATTTATCACCTGAAAAGAATCTGTATCAATAATTGAAGGTAAAGCCCGACAGGGGAAACATGATGAAGATGGGAATTTGGTTCTGTGGGTGGATTTGCTATCATTACCGCTAACTTCTGCACCCGTTCAGGTGTTGGAGAATGGTAAATTTTCGCTAAATAACCATTTTGATTAGTTCGCCAAATTTTCGCTTCACCACTATTAGCAATCTCTTTACCCAACAGAGTAATTGATTTTCCCGTAATGGCACAGGTAAAAACTGTCATATAATTTTAATTAGATGGGTTGAAATAAATATCAAATGGTATTCCTGGTAAAACATAAAACCCGCAAGGAAATGAATTTCCTTGCTAATAGCAAAAGTCATCTAAAGATGACTAAATGATCTGCAAATTCTTTAGTAAACTTCAGTTTACTTTAGCTATTAGCCCGGAAATTCATTTCTGGGCGGGTGTTGAAGCCAACAGATAAGCCATTTCTAGCATAAATTCATGTCATACCAATTGCATCCTATTCAAAGAGACACAAAAGCAAAGTTTTATCATCATCAGTACGAGAATTTAACCTTTCAGAATTGAGAAAATCAATCACATATTGATCATCATCTTCTGGTTTATCTGTTTCTCGCAAATATTCCTCTACTTTGCCACTAGAAACCCGTTTCATGGAAGTGGAAAGCCAATGAAATAAAGAGCGAAAATCTAAGCCATTCAGCATTACTGGAGGACGAGGTGCAATTTGTTTAAGTTTGTTCATATCTGCACCCTGAACACCAACAGTAAAAAACAACATTCGGCGCTGTTCTTCTTCTTCCCTCACCCTTTGCGCTGCACCTTGCCAATAATCTGTAGGTGCACCATCGGTAATTAAAAACACCCAAGGACGATAATAATGGACACCGTTATCTTTATAAGTCTGTTTGCGGGTTTCTAATAAATCCAAAGCGTATTCAATGGCTTCACCCATTGGTGTGACACCTTCTGTTTCTAGCTTGGGCGGTGTAAAATGGTCTATAGTGACAAAATCTTGCGTCAGTTTCACAGGTCCAAAGGTGACAATGGCAACTTCTACACTTAAAGAGGCTTGAGCATCTTTCATCACATCTTCCTTGAAAGCCGCCAAACCTCTATTTAACTCCTGTATAGGTTGTCCTGACATTGAGCCAGAAGTATCAAGCAAGAGAATTACCGGACAACGATTTTCTGGGTTTTCCACGAATTCAGGCAAACCTACTGGCATTTTTGATACTCCTGATTAATCAAGGTGAGATGCAAAATGTATAAACTAGATTTTACTTATTATTACATAGCTTAACATGGATGCTTGTACGGAATCAATACCCATAATGTCTAAATATTTAGTTTCATATTTATTCTTTCCCAATATCATGGATAACGTTGCTAATAGCATTTTCACAAATCATCAGTCATCTTATTTGATACGAACCACAGAGGCGCAGAGGACGCAGAGGTGGAGAGAAAGGAGACTGTTAGATTTTATTTAGCAACGTTATCTTGATAATTATTTGCTTTTTACCCCTTTACTAAAAATCCGATAGTACAACCAGGTACTAAATTCTTTGAGGGGAAATAGGATATAAGTCAAAGGATTTACTGTGACAATAATATTTCTAAAATCCCGTTTTGCAAAAAATACAATCCCCTTGGCAACCTGATTTGCTGACATCACACCATAAGGATTTAATTGACTTTTGAATGGACCTAAAATTAATTTGCGAATGACACAAGTTTGATCTAATCTTTTGAGGGTGACAATATCCCCTAATGCTCTTTTACTTAGTTCATACAAGGGGCTTAAAGCTGGGGAAACTTCCGCTTCTGAAGTATTTACCCAAATTTCTTTGGTGGCTTTGTCCTGGGGTCCTGTGACAGTTGCAGAAAAGATATCTATTAATTCCAAAGCGGAAAATGTGTTAACTTGATAGGAATTTTGAATGGCGGCTGAAGTACGATCTCCATAAACATTTATGCCATGATTGATAATGAGAATATCAACTTTATTTAAACTTTCTTTTAGTTGAGTTTCATTACCCAATTCCCATTTTACAATTTTGACTCGCTCTTGAACTGCGATTTTTTCAGGATTCGTTGTTAATGCCACAACTTTGGCATTATGCTTTAATAATTCCGCTGCTAATGCTTGTCCTAATGCACCGGAAGCACCTGTTAAGGCTACGGTTTTACCTTTGAGAGAAAGTCCTGTTCCTAGTATTTTATCCACTAGGGGAAGAACACCACTATAGTAAGCATTAACATCATCAAAATGATGTCGCCAATGATAGGTTCTATTTACCCACAAAACGGAGGGAATTGTGTCTAAGGGTCCGGGTAAATGATTGTAGTCTGTGTCTATTGTTCCTTGAAAATATCGCAGAGATGCACCGTATAAAAACGTGACTGCATAAGCAACTCCTAACCATAATCCCCATTGATGTGCTAGTAAGGCAATTATTGTTAATATTGTTACTAATATACCCGATTCGACGATATCGTGATACAACTGGGAATCTACGTAGGCTTTTTGGGAAGTTAAAGTTAAATCTCGACGGTACACAGCATGATGTTTATTGTGCCATTTCGCTAACCATGTTATCTGATGACACAAAGCATGATAAGCATCTCTGACAATTTCTGCGAGTAGGAGGGAGGAAAATCCCCAGGTTGTGAACTGGATACAGTTGTTTACTAAAACTGCATCAATAGTTAAGCTTTGAGCCAAAATCATCATCTTTTTGGTGATACCTCTTTTTCTTAATTAAACCAAGTTATTACCATCTTTGTCTAAAGTTATATCAATCCCTGATTTGCTCAATTAATCGCTGTTCTAGTAAATTTAATAATCCATCTATATCTTTTCCCACTTCTTGAAAACAGGTTTCTGGTGATGATTTGGGTGCAAATTGAATTAACTTAATTTCCCCTTTCCCAATTCCAATCATCACTACTTCTGTTTCCGGTTGGTTATTATCAATAATTCCTAAAATTTCTTGGAGACGATTT
Source organism: Dolichospermum flos-aquae CCAP 1403/13F (assembly GCF_012516395.1). GTDB lineage: Bacteria > Cyanobacteriota > Cyanobacteriia > Cyanobacteriales > Nostocaceae > Dolichospermum > Dolichospermum lemmermannii. The sequence continues at coordinate 554,625 of NZ_CP051206.1, read as the reverse complement.
TCAACTCGCTCATTTAACTTCTCTATTTCGGTTTGGGGACAATAGACAAAATGGGGAGTTGGTTGTAAATCAATCCCAATAGTTCCCTGACGATTACCATTTTCTAACCACAATCCCCAAAAAAGTGCGGCTAGTTCTAACTGATTGTTTTTGACAAATCTATCTAATTGTCCGCGCCATTTGTTCTCTGCTGTTTCAGGTTGGGGAATACTAAACATGATGATTAATTTGTAATTTTATTTTTGCTATTTTAACCCAGATTGCACACGCCATAAACTGGTGTAAATGCCGTTTTTCTCTAACAGTTGTTCATGAGTTCCTGCTTCGACTAATTTGCCATGTTCCATGACATAAATGCAATCAGCATTGCGAATGGTGGAAAGACGGTGAGCGATCGCTATTGTGGTACGATTGACGGTAATCCGTTCTAAAGAACGTTGAATTGCAGCTTCTGTTTCATTGTCTACCGCTGATGTGGCTTCATCTAAGATCAAAATTGGTGGATCTTTTAATACTGCGCGAGCAATTGCAATCCGTTGTCTTTGTCCTCCCGATAATTTCTGCCCTCGTTCCCCCACAATTGTCTCATAACCTTGGGGCAAACTCATAATAAAATCATGAGCTTCCGCTATTTTCGCCGCCATGATGATGTTTTCATCGGTAGCGGTAAAAGTCCCATAGGCGATATTTTCTCCCACTGTACCATGAAATAAAAACACATCCTGACTCACCAAACCAATAGAGCGGCGTAAATCTCGCAAATTTAATTGTTGTAAATCAATTCCATCCAGAGTAATTTTACCACTTTGCACCTCATAAAATCGCAGTAATAGTTTAACCAAAGTGCTTTTCCCTGAACCTGTCGAACCCACAATTGCAATTGTATTTCCTGCGGGAATTTCCAAAGATAAATTGTGAATAATTGGATTTCTATTTTGATAAGCAAAACTCACATTTTGAAATTCCAAAGCCCCCCGAATCATATCTACAGGTAAATCAATATTTCCCGGATGAATTGCCATGGGAGTATCTAACAAATCCATCACTCGATTAGTAGAAGCCATTGCCCTTTGATACAAATCAAAAGTATCACCTAATCTGGTTAATGGCCACAGCAAAAGCTGAACTAAAAACACCAAAGAACTATAAGCACCTACAGCCAATCTTCCTTCTACCGCTGCCATACCGCCAAATAATAGCAAGATGGTAAAAGCGATTAAAATGAACATCCGAATAATCGGAATATACCCCGCAGATAAAGCAATCGCTTTCGCATTACTTTGACGATAAGCATTACTTTCAGATTCTACCCGCGCCGCTTCATAAGCTTCTGCTGTAAAACTTTTAATAGTGGTAATTCCACTCAAATTATTAGATAATCTCCCATTTAGTAACCCTACTTTCTCCCGAACTTCTGCATAACGAGGCGCAAGAAATTTCTGGCAAATTATCGAACCAAAGAGAATAAATGGCATGGGCAAAATTGCCATCCCAGCTACACTAGGAGCTAAAATAAAAAACGCAGCCCCAACAATAATAATAGTAGTAGTTACTTGAATAATGTCATTTGCACCCACATCCAAAAACCGCTCTAATTGGTTAACATCATCACTCAAAATAGACATTAAACCACCGGTACTGCGTTCTTCAAAATAAGCTAATTCTAATTCTTGTAAATGTTTATATGCGTCCAGTCGTAAATTATGCTGAATATTCTGTCCCAAATTGCGCCATAGTAACTTATAGGCATATTCAAACAATGACTCCAACACCCAAGTAATCACCGTCAACAAGGATAAAATCAGAAATTGCCCATAAATATCTTTTACGCCTAATCGGGCGATGATAGAATCTTGTTGCTTGACTACCACATCTACCGCAATCCCAATTAATACAGGGGGTGTTAAGTCAAAAACTTTATTGAGGATAGAAGCACCAATGGCCAGTCGAATTTGTTTAGTATACTGATGTCCATATTTAAATAGCCGCTGGAGGGGACGAACAGAATGTTTACGCCTTTTGGATAATCGGAGAGATTTAAATGGCATAGCCACATTAATTGATAATTACTTGCAGTTAATACTACCACATAATTGAGTTGATTTGTGATCAATATTGAAGCAATAGATACAGTTATCTTCCTTTAGGAACAGAAGAGATAATTTTGAAAAATTGGTAACTTGTAATTTGGCAAACTTCACTTTTGGGAATTATATTAGAAAATATTGTCGCTAAAATAATTATTCCCCGCAGCAAACAGCAGGGTATAATAACCGTATCAATAAACCAGATGTGCTAATTTTCAGTGAAGACTACCAAAACAGCAAATATTCCTCGTAAAACTTAGGGAATATGCCATATCAATCTTGATTTTGTGCAAAAATGCCAGTAATGTTGAGCAAATCTCCCTCCCAAAACCAGAACCAGACGTAAAAACTAGACAAATCAATATTATGTCTACTCCCAATCATCAGCAACTCTCACTCCCAGAAGCCAAGAAAATACTCAACAAATTCAACTGTCTGGATATCGCCCCCATTCTGAAACCGTCGGAGAAAATTCCCACCCGTGAGGCATTAATTTTTGTCACCAGTCTGACTGATTATCAAATTTTAGGTATTTGTGCTGATACAGCCGAAGAGGGAATTTTAGCCATGAAAACCTATTCTCGCGCTTTGGGTTATCAACCACCAACTGATTTACCGCAACCAGAAGGACCAGTTTACATCAAATTAAATGGCAAAAATGGCTTGTGTTATCTCGATTCCTATTCTGGTCATCATCGGGGAGTGCTAGTATCTTGTCAGTCCTATCAAGAGGGAGGAGTTAACGAAATGTATGGACATTTACCCCTCGATTTATTTGTCTAGAATTTCGTTTACAATCGTCTTTAGGGTGGGCATTGCCCACCTCATTCTTAATCACTAATTACCAGATAATATGAGCATTGTTACATTACAGTCAGTTAAAAAAGATTTTGGCATTAAAGAACTCTTAAAAGATGCTAATTTTAGTCTTGATACTAATGACAAAGTTGGTTTGATTGGTACTAATGGTTCTGGTAAATCAACTTTATTAAAAATGATCGCCCGCTTAGAATCAATTGATAGCGGCCAAATTTTAGTGAATTCTGGGGCAAAAATTGTTTACTTGCCTCAACAGCCCGATATGGACGAAAATCACACTGTTTTAGAACAGGTATTCGCTGATAGTGGTGAACAAATGAACCTCGTCAAAGAGTATGAAGAATTATCTGATAAATTGGCACATTACCCCGATGATAGTCAGTTAATGTCTCGTCTTTCTACTGTGATGGAGCGCATGGATGCAACTGGTGCATGGGAAGTAGAAACTAACGCCAAAATCATTTTAACAAAGTTAGGAATTGTTGATTTTGATGTGAAAGTTGGCACATTATCAGGGGGATATCGCAAACGAATTGCTTTAGCAGCAGCCTTGATATCAGAACCTGATTTATTGTTAATGGATGAACCAACAAACCATCTTGATGCTTTGTCTGTAGAATGGTTACAAAGTTATTTAAATCGCTATCGCGGCGCACTTTTATTAATTACTCATGATCGTTATTTTTTAGATAAAGTTACTAATAGAATTATCGAAATTGATCGAGGTGATATTTACAATTACACAGGTAATTATTCCTATTATTTAGAAAAGAAAGCTTTAGCTGAAGAATCTGCTGTTAGCACTCAGCGGAAACATCAAGGTCTTTTACGCCGCGAATTAGAATGGTTAAAGAAAGGCCCAAAAGCTAGAAGTACCAAACAAAAAGCCAGAATTGATCGCGCTCATGAATTGAGAGATACTGAATTTAAAGAAATTAATGGTAAGGTTGATATTTCTACCGTTGGCCGACGGATTGGTAAAAAAGTTATTGAACTCAAAAATGTTAGTAAAGCCTACAATAACAGGACTTTAATTCATAATTTTACTTATGAATTTAGTCCAGAAGATCGGATTGGTATTATTGGCGGTAATGGTGCAGGTAAATCTACTTTAATGGATATTATGACTGCCAGAATCAAACCAGATTCCGGTAGTGTGGAAATTGGGACTACAATTCATATTGGTTATTTTAACCAACATTCAGAAGAATTGTTGACGGCTGTAGATGATAATCAGCGAGTGATTGATTACATTAAGGAAGAAGGAGAATTTATCCAAATTTCCGACGGGACGAAAATCACTGCTTCCCAAATGTTAGAGAGATTTTTGTTTCCAGGAAATCAACAATATGCACCCATTAATAAACTTTCTGGTGGAGAAAAACGCCGTTTATTTTTATTACGTATTCTCATTAGTGCGCCCAATGTGTTGATTTTGGATGAACCGACTAATGATTTAGATGTGCAAACATTAGCGGTATTAGAAGACTATTTAGAAGATTTTAATGGTTGTGTGATTGTAGTTTCTCATGATCGTTACTTTTTAGATCGGACAGTAGACAGAATTTTTGCTTTAGAAGAAGGTGGAGGTTTACGTCAATATCCGGGTAATTATTCCATCTATTTAGATTATAAAAAAGCTGAAGAAGCAGAAAAACAAGAACCGTCAAAAACTGTAATTGTAGAATCAAAGGTTGTATCTCCAGTTGCAGAGACTAAAAAAGCCCGGAGGTTATCCAATTGGGAAAGACGGGAATTTGAGGAATTAGAACAGAAAATTGCCAAGTTAGAAACAGAAAAAACAGCAGCAGAAAAGAAATTAACAACTGTGGTTGGAAATTATAGCCAAGTGCAAAAGCTATATGAAGAGGTGGAAACTCTCAAGAAAAATATTGATTTGTCCACAGAACGCTGGTTGGAATTAGCGGAAATGGATTCTTAGAGGATGTTTGAAAAGTTTTTAATGTACAAACAGACCCCTCTCCAAACCTCTCCCCTACCAGGGGAGAGGCTTTAAAACCCCCATTCCCTTGTAGGGAAGGGGGGAGGGGGGTTAGGTTTTTGGAGATTATGGGTTTCATATAATACTTTTCAAACAACCTCTTAGGTTGCAATTAAATTAATCGTCTTGTTGAAGTCTTCAAATATACGTAGGGTGGGTTAGCAAAAGCGTAACCCACCATCTGATTAGGTAGTTATGTAAAATAAATTGCATATCTCATATAATTTATGCTTATAAGAGCTAATACATATATCTAAATTATTAAATAATTTAGGGATCTATTTATATTTAAGTTAATAGGCAAAAGTGACAAAATTGCAGCAATTATGTCCCTTTTTTTGGCTATTTTTAGTCCGTAATTGTCTACTTTTTAGTGATATTCTCAACCTAAAAGGGCAAATTTACGGATATTTGTGCGGAAAATGCTGTTATCATCAAGCTATTGAAAGTGACAAAACTGAAACAATTATGTCACTTTTATTTTGTCTAAGTCTCTAGACAGATGTTTTTATTTTTAATAGGATGTAGTCAGGAAATGAAAAAGTACAACGTTTCCGATTTTTTCTAGATTTTTTAAAACCAAGGAGAATACGAAGATGGCTAACATTCAAATCTTTGAAATTAATGAAGACGGAGAATTGCTAGTAAATGATCCAGCATTAGCAGGGGCGCTTCAAGAGTTAAAGCCTGAAGAAATTAACATGATAGTTGTTGGTGGTAAAGATACTGTTGTTATCAATAAGGTCAAACAATGTGGTTGCACCATAATTAAAAAATAACTAGCTTACTCGAAAATCGATCGTTACAACATAATAAATGTAGCGATCGCATTTTCAAGCGAAAAAATAATACAAGGAATTTGTCAAATGACAACAATAGAAACTGTAAAACAAGCTAACTTGGTGCGTGCGGGATTAATATCTGATAAAGCTTTTGAATTAATTATTTTACCAACAGAACAATGTAACTTTCGTTGTATTTATTGCTATGAAGATTTTTCCATAGGGAGAATGAAACCTGAAGTAATCTCAGGTATTAAAGCTCTTTTAGACAAACGATCTTCAAAGTTGAATTTTTTAAACCTATCCTGGTTTGGTGGTGAACCCCTGATTGCTAAGGATATTGTTTTAGATATCTCTGAATATGCTACATCTTTAGCGGCAAAAAATTCTCATTTGCAGTATTCAGGATCTATGACAACCAATGGTTATTTACTAGATATTAATACTGCTTCTGCTTTAGCTAATGTAGGGGTTACACATTACCAAATTTCCCTTGATGGACCAAAGGAAATTCATGATCAGAGCCGGATTCGGGCAGATGGTAAAAGTACATTTGAGCGAATTTGGAATAATTTACTAGCAATACGGGATAGTTCATTACCAGTTTCTATCTTGTTACGTCTTCATTTTAATCCAGATACATTTAACTTGCTTGATCCTTTGTTGGAAGATATTAAAAAAGAATTTTTACCTGATTCCAGGTTCTCTGCTTTCTTTAAAGGTATTGAGCATTTTGGTGGACCTAATGATAGTTCAATCAAGGTTTTTTCAGAAGCTGAGAAGGAAGCAGCTAATAAAATACTTCAATCTAAATTATTTGGTGATGATTTAAAATCACCACAGGATGGTAGTCCACCAGCGGAATATGTTTGTTATGCTGCACGTCCTAACTCCTTAGTTATTCGTGCTAACGGAAAAGTTAATAAATGTACAGTAGCGCTTACAGATGAACGTAATGACGTTGGTACTTTACAGCCAGATGGTCAGCTTAAACTTATACCAGGGCGTTTTGCTCCTTGGGTTCGTGGAATTGAAACCCTTGATTTTGAAACATTAGGTTGTCCTTTAGTTTCATTACCCAGTAGCGATGAAATTAGTGCTAATTTATCAAGAAAGTCTGTTGCTGTGTAAAAAAGGATTTTTTTCTCGTTCCCAGTCTCCGACTGGGAATGCTACTGAGAGGCTCTGCCTCCATGACTTAGTATCAATGAAGGCAGAGCCTTCCGTAATTCATTCCCATACAGAGTATGGGAACGAGAAACGAGAACATTTTTGTGTAGAATTTCTCGTTCCCAGTCTCCGACTGGGAATGCTACTGAGAGGCTCTGCCTCCGTGACTTAGTATCAATGAAGGCAGAGCCTTCCGTAATTCATTCCCATACAGAGTATGGGAACGAGAAACTATCATATCATTTGTTTATAGTGAATGATGAGGAATAAAATACCCCATTTTAATATTATTAAAAAAGGGGTTTTGTCTATTCTGCAATTAGTTAAATACTAATACTGTTGAGAACAAGTCTGGGTTGGAGATATTCGTAATTTACTAAACGTCCCTTATTATTCAATTCAATTTTTCTCTGTACCACATTCAATTCTTGCTGAAATTTATTCACAACTTGGTCAGCATTTCGATCTGTAAATTCTTCCTCTTCATAATATCCCAGTCTGTCATAACGATAGTCTGAAAGTATGTACACAGTTGATAATTGGGTATTTGTGGGCTTTGCTGGTGGTAGAAAATCTATGAGGGCTTGACGGTCTTCAATATCACCCTTTTGTTGAATTTCTTGATAAGCAGCTAGGGGCATATTAGGAATAAAACCCATGTATTCATATTGGGAGAAATTAACCGCCGAATGCTGAGGACCACAAATATATATGATAGTAGTAACAATCTCAACTAATTGTTCTAAGGTATCAATGCGATCGCTCATACCCTTAACTCTACCACCATCCTGAGCCACCAATTCCCGCGCCCAAGCTTGCAGTTCTCCGTCTGCTTTCAAGTCTGCTGAACTCTTGTAATAAAGTTGCAAATAGTTAAATACAAACTTATTAATCGCATTCCATAACAAAATTCCATCATCCCGATAAGGATAATGTGGCAAGTTTTTCACATCATCTACACCGCGATTTTTGAGTTCCCTAGGTAGAGCAAACTGGTCTAGACTCCAACTTTTATAGGCATCTACCACAATTTGCAATGATTCTTGCAGAGTTCCTGCTAATAATTCATCCACAAAACCGCCCCTACTAACCAGACGCTTGCGAGCTAAATCATTATTAGCCAACATAAACCGGAAATGGGGTTTGAGTAATATTCTCAGAGGATGATTTTCAGCCAGTTGACGCGGGGTGACGACAGCAAAGGGTTCCATTACCAGGTGAGTCCGGCATAAATGGCTGCTCATTTCATGATGATTAGCATCAGCAATTTGCACACAGGACTTAGCATAAAACCAGGTTAAAGGGTCATCAAAAGGAGTTAGCAAGGGGCTGACTTTACCTGCTTTGGGATTGATTTGAATGGCTACAGGTACTAATTGGCCTCGATCTTGAAAGCCTGAACTGCGCCAACAGAAAAAGGCTAGAGGTGCTGGTAGGTACTTTTTTCCTTTGGCATAAGTGCCACCTTGAACGAACGCCAAGGATCTATAATCAGCGACATATAGATTTCCTGTGGCCAATCTTTCGATTAAATTAATAGAATTGCCAAACTTATCCTGTAATTCTTCGATGGTAAAGGCAAAGTTAGCTGGCATTTGCTTAATTTGACGTAAAACCATCGGATTCACGCCACAAAGCCGTTGTTCCGCGAAGGAATCATCGGTTTCATAGGTTTTCATCACATTAGGTTTTTGCAAAACTGGGAAAAAGTCTTCATAATCTTGCAATTCATTTAAAGGATCCCACATAGCATGAGTTTTAACAGCCATCATATTTAGAGGAAGTTCTGCTGCCTCTAATGTCCGTTCAGCAATATACTTAGTAGAAAAATTCTCTGCGGGAGGTACGCTTTTGAGCATTGCCATAGGCGGCAAAAAATCATACATGAATTGATACTCTTTGCGGCCTTTCTCTAGAGAAGATTGGCGTTGTGCGGGGTTCGGGTCATTTTGAGGTAGAAATGGCTGCATAAAGGTTATTTTTCTTCCGAAGGATAAATAAATTTAGTCGAAAATCCAGTTTTTATAAATATTTTTAATATTTTTTAATTTTTGACATTTAGTTGTTTTAACACATCTTCATAAATATCTGCCATTGTCAAGGTTAAATTTACTGATTCTAACCGCAATTTATCATCTTTTCCTAATACTTCAGTTGACCAATTTCCTTGATTATCTTGACGATAAACTTCTACTTTTATTTGATTTTGGTAAATTAGAACATATTCCTTTAAACTATCTATGGTTTGATAATTAATGCGTTTTTCACGTTTGTCTATTGTTGCTGTGGAATTAGATAAAACTTCTATAATCAAATTAGGACGAGTTTTAAAGTATCTTTCCTTATCTTCAGGATCACAAGTAACAATAATATCAGGATAGTAGAATATATTAGCATTTCTGATTTTAACTTTTACTTTCATATCTGACACGAAAGCACGACAGGAACTCCCGCGAAGATGAGGACGTAGTATAGCGTAAATATTACCAGCTATCAGGTTATGTTCTTCGCTTGCACCCGCCATTGCAAAAACTTGTCCGGCCACATATTCATGGCGAATATCGCTAGATTTTTCAGCGTCTAGGTATTCTTCAACGGTGAGAATATTTAATGGAGATTGCATGATTTTTAGATGGTTTTACGGAATATGGTACAATTTTATTATAGCAATATTCAAGATGTTCAGATCCCCGACTTCTTTAAGAAGTCGGGGATCTATATTCTATATTCTATGATATTTAAACAACCTCTTTAAAAAACTTCCCATGAGCCAAACTGCCATAAATCTCGTTGCTATATTCGTCTTTCTCATGACTTTTTCCAGCCTATTAGGACCATTAATACATCTTTCCCCAACGATACCAGCTTTAGCTACTGTGACATTTTTAGGAATTGCAACTTTAGATAATTTCAGCTTTCAAGGAAAGGGAGGAACGATAGTATTAGATTTAGTGGCGCGATTTTCTCCAGAATATAAAGAACGCATTTTACATCATGAAGCAGGTCATTTTCTCGTGGCTTACCTGTTAGGAATTCCGGTGACTAGCTACACTCTCAGCGCGTGGGAAGCTTGGAAAAAAGGACAACCAGGACAAGGGGGAATAACTTTAGAAGATAGCGAGTTAACAGCGCAAATAGAAACAGGTCAAATTACTGCTCAAATGTTAGACCGTTATTGTACTATTTGGATGGCGGGAATTGCGGCGGAAACTTTGGTTTTTAATTCTGCTGAAGGTGGCAATGATGATAAAATTAGGTTAAATGAATTTTTGCAAGTTATCGGGTTTTCGGAAACAGGTTATCAGCAAAAACAACGGTTTCATCTTCTTCAATCTAAAAATCTGATTCAGGAAAATTGGGATAGTTATCAAGCTTTGGTGACAGCAATGAGAAAAAGAGCTTCGATTGTCGAGTGTTTAGAAATAATTACCTCACACAAAGGCACTCCAGACGGGGAGAAAATGAGCGGTTATCACTAGAAATCTTTGACACTGAATCGGACGCACTTTCAAGGGTTTTCGGCATTCTCCTTATAATTCTTGCGTCCTGAAAATCCTCAAATCCTATAAATTCTGGTATGTTCACGCCCGAATATCAGGCAGTTAACCGTTTCCAAGCGAGTTCTTTGCCAATTTGATCCCAGTTCCAGCGTAATAAATGAGCGGGCTGATTAGCGGCAAATGTTGGTAAATTAATAGCTTGTCTAGGTGCGTCCGTAGCGAGGCTAATGGCGGTTTCTAGGTCACAAATTCCCCATTTGACCAGATTTTGCACTCCCACTAATAATGGTAGGGTTGTTCCCGTTAATGTCCCATCTTGTAATCTGGCTGTACCGTTGATAATTTCTATTTGTCGGGTATCCCAAGGATAGATGCCGTCAGGTAATCCTAATGGTGCAAGGGCATCACTGACAATGAATAACCTTTCACTGGCCCGCAGAAGAATTTTTAAGATCATCGGGGCAACGTGCTGACCATCGGCAATAAAAGCACAGAACACATCAGGATTGTTCATTGCTGCGCCTAATAGCCCTGGTTCGCGGTGGTGTAGGGGTGGCATGGCGTTGAAGGCATGAGTTATCATTGTAGCACCTTGAGTAAAGGCTTGTTGGGCTTCCGCTGCGGTGGCTTGAGAATGTCCTAAGCTGACGGTGATTCCCAAAGAACGCAAATATGGGATGACTTTCCCGGTGGTGTCTAATTCTGGTGCCAGGGTGATGAGTTTGACGATATGGGCATAATCTCCCAATACACGTTTAATTTGGTCTATGGTGAGGGGAAGAAGATACTCGGCTGGATGTGCGCCGCGTTTGTAGTAGTTTAAAAATGGTCCTTCGAGGTGGACTCCGAGAATTTCTGCGGAGGTTGGAGAATTGGGGGTATAATTGGCGAGAATGGCGAGCGATCGCTGAATATTTTCGATAGAGGTGGTCACTAAGGTTGGTAAATAACCGTCAACTCCTGCTTCCCAAAGAAATGAAGAGATTTTTGGCAGCATAGAGGAATTTTCTACTGTTAATTCTGGAAAGGCCAAACCCAGTCCACCATTAATTTGTAAATCCACACCACCTAAAGAAATCCAGTCTCCAGCCACATCTAAAACTTGTAAGTCTTGTCGTACAACTTTTTCCCATGCTGTATTCATAGACATAATTTGCTCAATTATGCCTGCTTGGTTAACTAAGATTCTTTGTAAATCTTGATAACCGGGGACTTTTGCGTTGATAATATCTACATTTGCCAGCATGGTATTTTTGTCAGTTGTTCGTTGTCAGTGGTCAGTGGTCAGTAGGGGCGAAGCATTTGGAAGATAAATTATCGGTCATTGCCAAAAATAGTTCTCCAAATGCTTCGCCCGTACAGTGGTCAGTTGTTCCCAGTCCCCAATCCCCAGTCCCTAAATTATATGAGTCTCGAAGTTGGTATTATCATGGGTAGTGATTCCGATTTGCCTACAATGAAGGATGCGATCGCTATTTGCGAAGAATTTGGTATTGTAGTTGAAGTTGCCATTGTCTCTGCCCATCGTACCCCAGAACGAATGTTTGAATATGCTAAAACTGCACATCAACGCGGTATCAAGGTAATTATTGCTGGTGCAGGTGGTGCGGCACATCTTCCTGGTATGGTAGCATCTTTAACTCCTTTACCTGTTATTGGTGTTCCCGTCGCTACTCGAAATTTACAAGGTGTGGATTCTTTATATTCTATAGTGCAAATGCCAGCAGGAATACCTGTTGCCACTGTCGCTATTGGGAATTCTAAAAATGCTGGACTTTTAGCTGTACAAATTCTTGCTACTCACCAACCAGAATTACTCGAAAAAGTGCAAGTTTATCGCCAAAGTCTTTGTAATATGGTCATGGAAAAGCAAGCTAAACTAGATCAGTTTGGATATGAAAAATATTTGCAACAATAGATATTAACATGATTTCATATATAAGCCGTGAACGCTCCTATTAACACCTCAGCCCAAACCCAAAATCGCAAAGCAGATCATATCCGCATCTGTTTAGAAGATAATGTCCAATCTCCAGTAATTACCACTGGGTTAGAAAAATATCGCTTTACCCATACTTGTTTACCAGAAATTGATGGTAAAGATATTGATGTGAGTACGACATTTTTGGGAAAATATCTCCATGCACCTTTGTTAATTTCCTCCATGACGGGAGGTACAGAACCAGCGGGAATTATTAACCGTCGTCTAGCCGAAGTTGCCCAAGAATACAAATTAGCAATGGGTGTAGGATCTGTAAGAGTGGCAGTGGAAAAACCCCAAGTTGCAAATACCTTTGCTGTTCGTAAATATGCGCCGGATATTCTCCTCTTTGCTAATTTAGGCGCGGTACAGCTTAATTATGATTATGGTATTGATGAATGTTTGCGAATTATTGATCTGGTGGAAGCCGATGCTTTGATTTTACATATTAACCCTTTGCAGGAATTCATTCAACCCAGGGGTGATACTAACTTTCATGGATTACTTGACAAAATATCTAACTTGTGCAATAACTTACCAGTTCCCGTAATTGCCAAAGAAGTAGGTAATGGAATTTCTGCAACTATGGCAGAAAAATTGATAGCTGTGGGAGTGCAAGCTATTGATGTGGCTGGCGCTGGTGGTACGTCTTGGGCAATGGTTGAAAGTGAACGGGCAGAAACTGTCTTACAGCGGCGTTTGGGGCAAACATTTGGGGACTGGGGGATACCCACAGCCGATTGTATTGCCAGTATTCGGGAGCATGATCCCGATGTTCCCTTAATTGCATCTGGGGGCTTACGCAATGGTTTAGATGTGGCTAAAGCGATCGCTTTAGGGGCTGATATTGCTGGTTTAGCAATGCCCTTTCTCAAAGCAGCAGCAGTATCGGAAGCGGCTGTAGTAGAATTGACAGAGGTATTAATTGCCGAAATCACCACCGTCTTATTTTGCACTGCTAACATCAATCTGTATAAATTAAAACAATCTCAAAATTTACAGTTAATAATTTACAACTAACAACTAACAACTGTACGGGCGAAGCATTTGGAGAACTATTTTTGGCAATGACCGATAATTTATCTTCCAAATGCTTCGCCCCTACTAACAACTAACAACTGTACGGGCGAAGCATTTGGAGAACTATTTTTGGCAATGACCGATAATTTATCTTCCAAATGCTTCGCCCCTACTAACAACTAACAACTGACTTATAAATAACCAATGAATAATTTTCTTAAACAAACCTTAGCAAGTTTAATTGGCAGTTTACTAGGACTGACAATTTTCTCTGGAGTCAGCACAGTGGGATTCTTATTAATATTAATTGCGGTTGCTAGTTCTCAAAGTTCAACCCCAACAGTGAAAGATAAGTCAGTTTTAGTTTTCGACTTGTCTATGAATATCACCGATAGTGAACCTAATTCCAGTCAATTATTGCAAAAAACTTTTAGCGGTGTTGAAGAAAATAACATCACATTGCGGAAAGTTGTGGAAACCTTAGATAAAGCCGGACGTGATCAAAATATTGTGGGTGTTTATATAGATGGAACTAATGCTAATAGTGCAGTTGGTTATGCTTCCTTGAAAGAAATTCGTCAAGCATTAGAAAAATTCCGTAAAACTGGTAAAAAAATAATTGCTTATAGTACAGATTGGAGTGAAAAAGAATATTATTTAAGTTCTGTAGCCAATCAAGTTATAGTTAATCCTATGGGAGCAATGGAAATCAACGGTTTAAGTTCACAACCAATGTTCTTAGCGGGGGCATTTGAAAAATACGGTGTTGGGGTGCAGATTGTGCGGGTGGGTAAATTTAAGGGTGCAGTAGAACCGTTAATCCTCAATAAACTCAGCCCAGAGAACCGAGAACAAACGCAGAAATTGTTAGATGATGTGTGGGGAGAGTGGCGGAAATCTGTGGGTACAAGTAGAAACATTCTACCCCAAAAATTGCAAGCGATCGCTAATAGTCAACCAATTTTAGAACCCACAGCAGCTAAATCTAATGGTTTAGTAGATACAATTGCTTACGAAGATAAAGTATTTACTGATTTGAAAAAATTAACTGGTAACAGTGAAAAAGATAAAACATTCACAAAAATCAGCTTGAGTAATTATGCAGAAGTTCCTGGAAAATCCTTAGATTCAGATCATAAAATTGCCATTGTTTATGCAGAAGGAGAAATAGTCAACGGTAGCGGTGACGAAGGACAAATTGGCGGTGATAACTTTGCAAAAATATTCTCAAAAATTAGGCAAAATAATCAAATAAAAGCAGTAGTTTTAAGAATTAATAGCCCTGGTGGTAGTGCTACCGCAGCCGAAATCATGCAGCGAGAAATCAAATTAACTCGTCAAATTAAACCCGTCATCGTTTCCATGGGAGATGTGGCTGCTTCCGGTGGTTATTGGATTGCTAGTGATTCCAACCGCATTTTTGCCCAAGCTAACACAATTACAGGTTCTATTGGTGTTTTTGGCGTATTATTTAATGGTCAAAAATTGGGCAATAATAATGGCATAACTTGGGATACAGTTAAAACGGCTCAATATGCAGATCAACAAACCATTTCCCGTCCTAAATCACCTCAAGAATTAGCAGTTTATCAACGCAGTGTTAACCGCATTTATAACCTATTCTTGGAGAAAGTTTCCCAAGGACGGAAAATCCCAACTGCAAAAGTAGCAGAAATCGCCCAAGGAAGAGTTTGGTCAGGAACAGCAGCCAAACAAATCGGTCTAGTTGATGAAATTGGTGGTTTAAATGTAGCCATTGAATATGCAGCTAAACAAGCAAAATTAGGAACTGATTGGGAAATACAAGAATATCCCAGAGTTAGTACATTTCCAGAACGCTTATTTGGTAAAAAATTAGATGAAACAAAAGCCAAACTAGGAATAGAAAAAACCCAAACTAAAAATTCCAACCCCCTCATAAATGAATTGGGAAAATTACAACAGGAAATAAAAACTTTACAAACAATGAATGATCCTCAAGGGATTTATACTCGTTTACCCGTTAACTTCAAAATTGAATAGGGAATAATTATTAATCCAACTTCTCCTAGTAGTCTATCAATCCAAAAATGACGGATGAAGGCAAGCAGGGTGAGCAAGAATAGAACCATTAACCGTTAAAATGTCTTTGACAGACTACTTGTTAATTAACTAATAGCTTTTTGTTGCTGATATAACTGCTTAAATAAAGCTTGCTGTTGTTTATGATCAACAATTGGTTGCGGATAATTTGTTCCATAATAATCTAACGGGGGAATTTTCCCAGTTACCAAATATTCTGGATCTACATAACGCAATTCTGGTATCCATTGCCGAATATACTCTGCTTCTGCATCAAATTTTTGGGTTTGACTAGCTGGGTTAAAAATGCGTAATGGTTGGGAGTCCATACCACTAGAAGCACTCCATTGCCAACCTCCATTATTAGCAGATAAATCACCATCAATGAGTTTCTGCATAAAATATTTTTCTCCCCATTGGGGATTAATAATTAAATCTTTAGTCAAGAAACTGGCAACAATCATTCTACATCTATTGTGCATCCAGCCTGTTTCATTTAATTGCCGCATAGCCGCGTCAACTATAGGATAACCTGTTTTGCCCTCACACCAAGCCTGAAAATATGTTTCATTATTTTGCCAAGGGAAGGTTTTAAAAGTATCCCTATATGCACCGTTAGCTAAGGCTGGAAAATGGTACATAGCGTGTTGAAAAAATTCCCGCCATGCTAATTCTTTTTGCCATGTTTGGATACTGGCATTTACTTCTTCACTATTACTATTTGCTAAGGCTTCTATAGTAGTTTGCCAAATAGTTCTCATCCCAATAACACCAAACTTCAAAGCTGCACTTAATTGAGATGTACCATGAATTGCGGGAAAATTCCGCTGTTCTTGATATCCATTAATAGCAGATTTTGCAAAATTATCTAATTTTTCTTGTGCTGCTAATTCTCCGGGAGAAATTATTAATTCTGCATCCCAAATAAAACCTAAATCTTCAGCAGCAGGTAAATTAACTGTTCCCTCTTGTTGAGCAATTTCTTCTTCTTTAGCTGTTAAATTCTCTAGATTTGCTAAAGTTTTAACAGGTTTAGCTTTAGATTTAGTAATCCAATTTTTCCAGAAAGGAGTATAAACAGTATAGGGAGTTTTTGTACCGCTAAAAATTTCCGTTGGAGAGTGCAATAATTGATCCCAATTATAGTTAAGAAATTCAATTCCTTCAACTTTCAAAGCCTCACTTACTGCTAAATCTCTTATTTGGGAATAAGGTTCAACATCCCAATTCCAAAATACAGCTTTAGCTTTTAATGCTGCTGCTAATTTGGGAATTGCAATAACAGGATCATTTTGTAAAATTAATAATTGACTACCCGCTTGCTGATATCTTTCCTGAAGAGATTGCAAACAGCCAATCATATATTTTACCCTAACGGGGGCAATATCATCACCTTCGAGAATTTGGGGATCTAGACAAAATACACCCACAATCTTCGCACTTTTTTCTCTAGCCGCAGCTAGTCCCGTATGATCAGAAATGCGTAAATCTCGACGATGCCAAAACAGAATTAGATCAGACATGGAATATTAATATAGTTCTGATATACTAAATAAGATTATACCAACTTTATGTAAAGCTGCACAGAATAATCATCATTCATATTTATCTGTGTTTATCCGCGTTCATCTGCGTTCAAATAATCTTAAAATCTTACAATTTAGTATTACACCAAACTTGCACAACCCGACCTGTAACTTCTTGACCAAACCAAGGAGTATTATAAGCAAGTGTCTGAAGATTTGCCTTATTTACCTGCCAAATTTGCAGAGGATTAAATAAAGTTAACTCGGCTTTTTCACCAGGTTGAATAGCTTTAACTTCTTGTTGTAAACAAGCCGCAGGTTGATGACTCAAAACGCGCCATAATTCCAAAGCTGTAAATTCCCCAGTCGCTACGAGATTTTGCCAAAGTAGGGGTAATGCTAATTCTAAACCAATTGCCCCCGGCGGTGATTCGGCAAAGGCTTGAACTTTCTCCTCATAAGTATAAGGTGCGTGATCAATAGCGATCGCATCTATTACCCCTGTTCTTACCGCTTCCCGCAAGCATAGCATATCTTGGTGATTTCCCAAGGGCGGATCTAAATGCAAGGATGTGTGATAACTTCTAATAGCTGTTGTATCTAGTAAAACGTGCATCCATGTGGTACTAGCGGTAACAGGCACACCTTGAGCTTTAGCTTGAGCAATTAATTCGACACTGCGAGCAGTGGAAACACGCATAATGTGGACTGGTGTACCAATATCCGCAACTAATTCTAATAATGCGGCAATAGCCGTTGTTTCCGCACTGGCTGGAATCGGGGGTAAACCTATTCGCAAGGCTTCCGCACCTTCTCGCATCCTACCATTAGCGGCTAAATGGCGATCGCATGGCCAAAAAGCCACCGGTTTGCCAAAGGGTTGCAGATACTCCAAAACCCGTCTGACTATCCCCAAATTGTCCCAAGGTTTAGCATCAGTAAAACCCACAACCCCCGCTGCGGCTAAATCTGCTACCTCTGTTAATTGTTTACCTGCTAAATCCAAGGTAATTGCCCCCCAGATGTGCAAATGGGGAGAAGCTTTTCCTCTATCTCGCTGTTGCTGTAACTGTGTCACTAAAGCAGGTTTATCAATGGGTGGTGATGTATCTGGTAAAACACCAACTCTAGTAAAACCACCAGCAGCAGCAGCTTGTAATAAAGAACTTAAAGTTTCTCGTTCTTCAAATCCCGGTTCGCCTGAATGACTATATAAATCAACTAATCCAGCCCCAAGAATTAAGCCTTGACAATCACGAATAGAAGTATCAGCACTAAAATCTGTAATTTGTGGGACGATCTCTTGAATATAACCATCAATAATTAATACATCTGTTACTGTGTCAGTTTTCTGCACAGGATCAATTACTCTTACTTGTTTTAATAGTTCTTTAGTCATTGGTCATTGGTCAGTTGTCAGTTGTCATTGGTCAGTTGTCAGTTGTCATTGGTCATTGGTCATTGGTCATGGGAAAAATTCTTTTTCACTCCCCCTACTCCCCCTACTCCCCCTACTCCCCCTACTCCCCTACTCCTACTTCCCCTGGTTAGTAAACCAGGAGTTTAAAAGAGGTAAATACAGATTTACAACCTATGCAGCAAATTCAAGCCGTGCGAATCAGTACCACAGGTGCTAAATAAATCGAATTTTTCCGCTAATTGTTGAACTTCCTCAGTTTCCACCACACTAGGTTTCCAAGGTTTAGGATTATTGTAAGCGTAGAAAGTCTCAACACCATCAATACCATCACCCGCAGCCGCAGGAATGAGGTCAAAATGCGATCGCCTATACCGGGCTGGGTGAGCAAGTACCGCTAGTCCTCCCGCTTCGTGAATAGCTGTAATCACGTTAACTGCTTGATAAGCCTTGCCGACACTAGGAATTTTTTGTAAGTATGGCTTCATACTGGGATGTTCTGACTCAAAAGCATAAGCCAGAATGTGAACTTCATTATCCAGCAGATTGGCATTAATTTCTGCACCACTCCACAAATATGGAACATGAGCATCAGAATTACTCCACTTCCAATCTTCCAACCAAGCCAGGGCTGCTTGGTAGCCACTGATACTGTGATGATCAGTGATAGCTAGACCTTTTAAGCCAATTGCGATCGCTTGACTCATCAAATCACCCGGTTCTAGTTTGCCATCCGAGTGAACCGTGTGCATATGAAAATTAAATAACTGGGGACAACTTTGTGCATCAATGCGTTGGAATACTTGCTTTAGTAGTTCCTTAGAAACAGTAGTCCGGGCAAAATTTATAACCATAACCCCTCTACACGAAAATTACATTTTTCTCAAAACACCAACACGCCACACTTATAAATGAGATATAACCAATACCACTAACCAGTAAATACAGATACTTCCTCAACTGCACCAATTGATTTTTGCAATATGTTAAGACTACGTTAGCAAATATTAACGCTGATGGCGATGAGTATTTTTAATTACTTCCATCAAGAAAATATGAATTTTGCGTATAGGTTCTATCTGTATACCACCATTGTTACAACAAACCGACTAATTCACCTGCTCCAGTGACAACTTCACCAATTATATTAGCGGAGATATCCTGAGATTGAAAATGAGTAATTACCTGTTCTGCTTGCTGGGGTGGAACTAATAACACAAAGCCAATACCCATATTAAATGTATTATACATAGCCTCAGCACCCACAGAACCAGCCGCAGCTAACCAATGAAAGACAGGAGGAATAGTCCAACTATCAGGGATCATTTTAATCCCTTGACCCTTACTTAAACATCTTGGTAAATTTTCTGGTAAACCGCCACCAGTAATGTGAGCCATGCCATGAATTTCTAAATCTGATTGCAACGCAGCTAAAACAGATTTTACATAAATGCGTGTAGGAGTGAGACAAGTTTCCCCAATAGATGCACCATTTAATAAATCTGGGGTATCAGTCCAAGCAAAACCACCATCACTGACAATTTTTCTGACTAGACTCAACCCATTGCTATGGACACCTGAACTAGCTAAACCGATAGCTACGTCACCTACTTGCACCTGAGAACCATCTAGCATTCGGCTCTTTTCCACAATTCCCACGCAAAAACCCGCCAAATCGTATTCACCAACTTGGTAAAAACCGGGCATTTCCGCCGTTTCTCCCCCCAATAAAGCCGAACCAGCTAATTTACAACCGGTAGCGATTCCTGCTACCACCTGAGTTAATTGTTCCTTATCTAACTTACCTGTAGCCACATAATCTAGAAAAAACAGCGGTTCTGCACCCGATGTCAACACATCATTAACGCACATCCCCACCAAATCTATGCCCACAGTATCATGACGATTGAGAATTTGAGCTATTTTCAGCTTTGTCCCCACACCATCTGTCCCCGAAACCAAAACCGGTTCTTTGTAACCTGTGGGGAGTTGAAAGCAACCACCAAAGCCACCCAGTCCCCCCAAAACCTCTTTTCTAAAGGTGCTGTGAACCAAATTGCGAATTTGATCTACAAAAGCTCTACCCGCTTCAACGTCAACGCCTGCATCCCGATAATCCATGCCTAATTACACCGTTATCAATTCATAATTTAGGTTATTATTATCACACAAATTATGTACTCAAGACTTTTTTTGATAATTTGTGATTAATCCCGATCAATCATTGTATCCTAAATAATCAAAGATTGCTATCTAAAAATTTGGTAAATCAAGTGAGTAGCCAACTAACCCAATTTTATTACACAGCCCAGCACAAACCAAACCAATTGATTTATGGTAGCGGTCAAACCGCAGTGATTACAGGGTGGATGGTGAAGCAAGCTGTAGCTAAACATCTACAATCAAACGAATATGCTGTAATTGGGCAGTTATACTCACCTACCAGGGGTATCAACTTACTAATTCGCAATTTGTTACTAAATCCCCACGTTCACTATTTAGTTATTCTTAACGCCACCAAAGAAGATAAAAACGCCGGTGCTTGTCAATGTTTAGGCGATTTTTTCCGTCATGGTGTGGAAGAAAATATTAGTGATGCGGGGCGAAAATCTTGGGTAATTCGTTCTCAAATTCCTGGTTATATTGATATTGATATTGATATCAATGCCTTGGAAAAATTACGCCATTCCGTAGAAATTCAAGACGCTATATCAATTTCTGATGCTGTCGAGAAAATTCAATATTACGCCCAAAAAGAAATAGTAGCACCTTGGGGAATGCCTGTAGAATTTCCCATGACTACAATTGAACCAACCGTTTTACCAGGAACACGCTATGGACACAGAATTGAAGGCAAAACTATTGCTGAAACTTGGGTAAAAATCATTCACAGAATTAAAACCACTGGCACAATCAGACCAACTGGTTATGATGGTAAATGGCAAGAACTGATAGATTTAATGGCAGTTGTCACCGAAGAACCTGAAGATTTCTATTTTCCCGAACCCAATTATTTACCAATTGATAGAAGTTTCTTAGAAGAATATATTTCCCAAATTTTAGATGATGCACCCAATCGAGAAGGAGTAAAATACACCTATGGGCAACGTTTACGTTCTTGGTTTGGACGAGATCAAATTGAACAGGTAATTGAAAAATTAATTGGAGAAATTGATGCTGCTAGTGCAGTCATGACTTTATGGGATGTAAAAGATCATGAAAAAGGTGGTAGTCCTTGTTTGAATCATATTTGGTTAAGAGTAGTAGATAACGAATTATCATTAACTGCTGTTCTTAGAAGTAATGATATGTTTGCAGCTTGGCCAGCTAACGCAATGGGGTTGAGGTCTTTGCAAAAACATATTAGAAATGAGATTTGTCAACGTTCTCAATATGATTTGAAGCTAGGACCATTGATAACTCTGAGTCAGTCTGCTCATATTTATGATGATACTTGGGGTAATGCTGAACAACTAATTAAAGAACAATATTCTGCAATCTGCAAAAAATTAGATTACTATGATCCCGCAGGTAATTTTTTAATAGAAATAGCAGAAGAAAAGATAGTTGTTACACATACAACTCCTGGTAGTGGAGAAATTGTTGGTTGCTATTCTGGGAAAAATCCTTTGAAATTGATCAAAGAAATTTGTGCTGCAATACCAGCAATACGTCCAGATCATGCAGGATATTTAGGTATGGAATTGCAAAAAGCAGCGAATTGTCTTAAAATTGACAAGCCATACATTCAAGATCAGTAACCGCGAACAAACAACCATTTTAGAAATGGTTGTAGAAAATTTTAGTGTTTTCCAAAGCTCAGGGAGTATTTCATGTCAGTTTTGAGTTATCAAGATATTATTAGGGAGCTTGGTAAAGGTATATATTTTCATCCTCTTAAACCAGGTAGTATTAAAGATTGCGATTTATGTCTAACTGCGGGTGAGTGTGCTTATTCACTTGAAGAAGAACGACGCTTGACTATTTATACAGAACAAAACCAGCAAGGAGAGGAACGGAAATATTTCGACATACCAAAAAAAGATACAGCTTTAGTATGGACTAGCGAATCAGTATCCCTCAGTAATAAATTTCGCGGACCACTTTATTCCGTTGTCAAACGAGTATCAGACGGTTTAGGACACATTGGAACAAGAGTAAATCCTGAGTGGTCAGGAGTTCTTTGTATAGCCCTTCATAATGTTTCGGATAAACCAATACGAATTTACGTGGAAGATGTTAACAAACCAATTGCTTACTTGGCTGTTGAACAATTAAGTTCCCGGTGTTCCAATCCATCAAATAATCACAAACCTGACATTTCTGGAAGACTTGATGTTCTTCATGGACGATTAGGCCGTCAGGAGGTTGATGATTATTTTAGTCACCCAGACAATGTTTGGATGATGGATAATAACAAAGATACGCTAAAACAACTGATGCTTGATTCAAAGGAGTATAAAGAACTTAAAAAAGGTGTTAAAGATACATTACTAGGTTTTCTAGGTTCAGATCAACAAACTCGGTGGTCAGCAATAGGATCGATAGCCGGCACATTGGGAATTATTATTTCATTAATTGCTTTGTTCAAATCTTCGGATTCGTCTAATCTAAATCCAAAAACAGATACTACTCCTCAGAGACAAGCAAATCCAAATAAAACAGTATCTCCAGGCTCAAATAAATAGTAAATTTTGTTTTTATTAACAAAGATATTTATATTTCAAGCTCATATTTTTGTAATAAAACTAAAATTTGTTGATTCAACATCGAAAGAACCATAAGTTCTAATGTAAGGTAACTAATGAAAATGTACAAGATATATGTATCTGGCGCTTTGACTGACGTAGAAAATCCAATAGAAACTAAAGCACTATATGAAAAAATAGGCTTGGTTTGTGAAAAAGTTGGTCTTCAAGCTTACGTACCGCATTTACATACTGATCCAGTGAATAATCCTGATATTACTCCTCGTGAAGTTTTTGATAAAGATAAGTATGAAGTTAGTATATCTGACTTGGTTATTGCTTATCTTGGTTCGCTTTCTTTCGGTGTAGGAATGGAGTTAGCGTATGCAGAGAACAACAAAATTCCTATCATTCTTTTGTACGAAACAGGTAAGCGGATATCAAGATTTCCTCGTGGTATTCCGACTGTGATTGCTGAAATTCAGTTTAATGACTATGAAGATGCTTTAAATCAGTTAAAAGAGGTTTTATTAAAGTGGAAACAATAGCATCTAATATTTTTCTTCTCAGCAAAGCAGTATAGTAAAATTTAAAGTTGAAACACCATGCAAGATATTTTTTCATCTGAACAATACCATCAAAGACCAACATGGGATGAATATTTCCTCATGTTGGCTAAATTAGCCGCAACTCGCTCAACTTGTCTTGCTTTTCCAGTGGGTGCTGTAATTGTTAAAAATAAGCAAGTTGTAGCCACAGGTTATAATGGCTCACCGTCAGGCTCGGCTCATTGTACAACCCAAGGATACTGCTATCCAGGTTTAAATAGCTGTGATGCCAGTAAAATACTACCATCAAGGGCTGTACACGCGGAGGCAAATGCGATCGCACAAGCTGCAAAGTATGGTATATCTACAGATGGATCAAGTATATACGTGACCTTAGAGCCTTGTTTATCTTGTTTAAAGTTAATTATCTCTGCTGGAATTAAAGAAGTATTTTACGAAACTTCTTTTAACAGTGGAGAAAAAGCTTTAGTTAGAGATTCCTTTATTAACGAAGGTTTAGTCACAATTAAGCAAGTTCAACTTTCTGAAAATATAGCCAAAAAAGCTGCTTCTTTCCTTTTATCTTCCATATCTGTGAGTGATTTTGTTAATACTTAAGGTTGATGACTGCGACGAATTTCTGTAATTTGGTCCGCTACATCTAAAAGAGACGTTGGCATCTGAGAACCTGTGAGAATAATATCAACATGAGGGGGACGGTGAGAAAGAAACTCTAAAACCTCGGTTTCTGGAATTAAACCGAAATTAATCGCTAAACTCAACTCATCTAATACCAGTAAAGAATACTTACCTTCATTAACTACCTTTTGGGTATGTTGCCAAAGTTGTTGCAAAGCTAGATTTTCGGCTGCGTCCAAATCGGAATTATCAATACAACGGGGCAAATCACAGCGAATCCAATCTAAATGTTGTCCCATTTGGGTAGGTCGTTCATGTCCTTGACGAATACCACCTTTGAGGAATTGGACTATTAATACTGGTGTACCTTGTCCAGCAATTCTCAGCGCTTGTGCCATGACGCTCGTAAAAAAGCTCCGCTGGGAACTAGTAAAAACTTGCAATAGTCCTTCTACGGAATATGGTAAGCTGAGAGTCGAATTTAGACCTGGGGTTTCTAGTTGGGCAACCATAAGGCAAAGTTTAAAAACTCACTATAAATTTAATGACTTACAATTAAATGCAAATCTTCGCTGATAGCAAAACATATAGTTATCATACAGCAGTATTCATAAGTAAAACCGCCTTGATATTTAGTTTTAACTTTTTCACTGATTTAGAGATATTTTTTCTACAAATGATTTAAGATTGCTATAACAAAATATCCTGCAAAAATAGTGAATTTTATATATGAGGGTTAAGTTGTGGTGAGATTAGTAATTTTAGGGGGTTCAGGGGCAGGAAAAAGCACTCAAGCCCAAAAGCTTGGTAAGTTTTTTGATGTTCCCTTGGTTTCTACCGGTGAAACTTTACGAGCAGCCATATCTGGAAATAGTCAAAATAGTGCCTATGGTGAATTAAATGGTTTAGTTATGGAAGCTAAACCTTATTTGGAAGATGGAGAGTCAGTTCCAGATGAAATGATGATTGAATTTATTAAAGTCCGTCTCAAGCAAGTCCTAAATAATGGTAATTGGTAATTGGTGATTGGTAATTGGTAATTGGTAATAAATAGTTTTATTGCTATTACTCAGTTATTCTATAAGGCAGTAAGCAAAAATTTTGAGGCAACTTCGATGACTTGGCAACGTCCTGACGGGAGAACCCCCTGTGAACTCCGTCCCCATAGTTTTTATCCTAATTTCACCCGCTTTGCACCTGGTTCTGTTTTAGCTAAATGTGGTGATACTCAAGTTCTGTGTACTGTTAGCGTCGCGGAAGGAGTACCGAGATTTTTAACTGGTAGTGGTAAGGGTTGGTTAACGGCTGAATATAGAATGTTGCCTTCTGCTACCCAGAAACGCCAGGAACGGGAATTAATGAAATTATCGGGCAGAACACAGGAAATTCAGCGTTTAATTGGGCGGAGTTTAAGGGCTGCCTTGGATTTTGAGGCTTTAGGAGAACGGACGCTAACTGTGGATGCAGATGTCTTACAAGCGGACGCAGGAACGAGGACAATGGCAATTACAGGGGGGTTTGTGGCTTTGGCTCATGCTATTTCTCAATTATTGCAGCAGGGAGTTTTAGAGCGATCGCCTTTATGTGGACAAATAGCAGCAGTTTCTGTAGGCTTATTGGAGGGTGAACCATTTTTGGATCTTAACTATGTTGAAGATGTAGCCGCAGATGTGGATTTTAACGTAGTCATGAATCATAAAATGGGAATTATTGAAGTTCAGGGAACAGCCGAAGCAGGTAGTTTTAGCCGTGAACAATTAAATCAAATGCTAGATTTTTCTGAACAAGGTATCCAGCAATTATTAACTGCTCAAAGAAATGCAATTAGTGATTGGAATACTTTGTTTATCGAAGGTTAAGTTGTCATAATTTCCAAGTACCAAAATTCAATTAGTGGCCGTAAACTGCTTGCAACCAAAAAGAAATTTAGAACAATCTTGGATAATTCGCTGTTTGTCATCATTTCTGTTGTTCGGTCAAATTCTATTGCATTTCCTGCGCGGAAAAACCTACTATCGCAAAATATTAGAACATATGGTAACGGCAGGCCCGGCTTCTATTTCTCCAGTCTTGCTAGTTAGCGGTTTTGCGGGGATGATTTTCACTATTCAAACCGCTAGGGAATTAGTGAGATTTGGGGCTGTAGATAGTGTTGGAGGTGCATTTGCTTTAGCATTTTGTCGAGAACTAGCGCCGATTCTTACTGCGAGTATTATCGCTGGACAAGTTGGTTCAGCTTTTGCTGCGGAATTAGGGGCAATGCGGGTGACGGAGCAGATTGACGCTTTATATATGCTCAGAACAGATCCGATTGATTATCTAGTTTTACCTAGAGTCATTGCTTGCTGTTTGATGATGCCTGTAATGATGATTTTTGCTGTAGTCACAGGTATAATTGGCGGGGCTTTTGCGGCTGCACAATTTTATCAAGTTGTTCCCGAAACATTTTTAGAATCGGTGAGAGCGTTTTTATTACCATCAGATATTTTTATTATTTTACTTAAAGGGTTAATTTTTGGGGCTATAGTTTCTGTTAATGGCTGTAATTGGGGACTGACAACTCAAGGAGGTGCAAAGGAAGTGGGAGAGTCAGCCACAACAGCAGTTGTTACTACTTGGGTGGCAATTTTTATTATGGATTTTATCTTGGCTGTGCTACTGTTTGAAAAACCTATATTGTAATTTTAGGTTTATTTAGAATAATACTGCTTGACGCATGGTAACATATAAGTTACTATAAGACTGTCTCTGTTATGAAAGTTGAAGAATATCTTAAAGAAGATGGTTCCAGTCCTTATCAAGAATGGTTTGATGGATTGAATGCTCAAGCTGCTGCGAAGGTTACTGTTGCTAAGTTTCGTTTGGAGTTAGGTAATACATCAAATGTTAAATGGTTTGAGGGAATTGGTGAATATAAAATTGATTGGGGTCCAGGATATCGGATTTATCTGGCTCAGGATGGTAAGCAGCTTATAGTATTATTTGGTGGGGGAACAAAGAAAAATCAGCAATCTGATATTAGTCGTGCTAAAGAATTGTACCAAGAGTACAAAAAGCGAAAAAAAGAACTTACGATAAATCAAGAGACTGACAACAAGAATAAAGAGAAAAGGTAGTTATTATGGCACTTACTAGAGATTTCAAAGAAACTATTAACGCACGAGTGGAAAAAGATTCTCACTTCACAATAGCTCTACTTGATGAAGCTATTTTTCTCTTCCTGAATGGTGAACCAGAAACAGCAAGATTGATTTTGAGAGATATTGTTAATGCAACGGTAGGTTTTGAACAATTGGCAATTGAAACTTCTAAACCTAGCAAGAGTTTACACCGGATGTTATCGGCAAAAGGTAATCCGACAATGGATAATTTGACTGCTATTTTGAATGTTTTGCGGAAAAAGCTGAATATTGATATCAATGTTCAAACGACAGTTATTTCTTCTTAAAGATTTTATTTATTGTTTTTGTCTAGTAACTTTTGAGAAAATATGAATAAGAAAACACAAAAACAAACAGAACTAGCTCTATCTGTTGTGTTTATTTACCGATGTATCCTTTATTCTCTCAACAATCCCCTGCGGTGATGATCAGCGATTAGTACAACTGACTACTGACAACCAACCACAAATAATGATAAAGAAGGTGGAGGCCGATAATTTATGGCTTAACTTGATGATATTAAAAGTTTCTTGAGTTAAACCGGAAAATTGTCAGAAGTTCGCTATGGTATTGCAAAGAAACAGGCTATGTATTGATAATGCCATGAACAAAACTGTTGAAGTCCTACCGGATGTATCGGCGCTCGTCCAACGGGCGCTAGAATTGATTCTGTCGAAAGTAGAAACTGCTATTAGTGAACGGGGACAATTTACAATTGCTTTATCAGGTGGCAGCACACCAAAACCGTTGTATGAAGCCATTGCTAATCAAAAGTTGCCTTGGGATAAAATTCATGTATTCTGGGGAGATGAGCGTTATGTTCTGGCAGATCACCCTGATAGCAATGAACTGATGGCGCGGCGGGCATGGTTAGATCAGGTTGCTATTCCCCAGACGAATATTCATGCCATCCCCACTTTGTCGGCTAATCCAGAAGTGGATGCAGCTAAGTATAACCAGCATCTCCAAACATTTTTTAATTCTATATCGGGAGAGTTCCCGGCATTAGATGTAGTTTTACTGGGAATGGGTGATGATGCCCATACTGCATCTTTGTTTCCCCACACGAAAGCTCTCAAGGTGTGCGATCGCCTAATCACTGTTGGTAATAAAGATGATAATCTCCGCATCACCTTTACTTACCCATTTATTAACGCGGCTCGCAGTGTGATTTTTTTGGCTGCTGGTGCTAACAAAAGACCGGCTTTAGCCCAAATTTTCGCACCGGTGGCAGATGATTTCGTCTATCCATCTCGGCTAATTAAACCCCAGGGAGAACTTTACTGGTTGCTAGACGCAGCCGCTGGTTTGGAACTTCAACACTAACTATGATTCTTGAGATTTGGATGATTTAGATAATTAAGAATAATCACCAATGATCAACTTGTTCTCACTCTAAGTAATTGTTAGCATTAAACGCTAAGGTTACTTATGTGCTTGTCAGTAATATTTTTACAACGACCTTCACTAAGGCTTAAATCCATGATCGTCTGCCCTAATTGCAATCATCCCAACCCAGACGGCGCTGTTCAATGTGAAGCTTGTTATACGCCGTTACCAGCTACAGCTAGTTGTCCTAATTGTGGAGCAACTGTACAGTCAGATGCCGCTTTCTGTGGTCAGTGCGGTTACAATCTCCATTTTGGTGTTACTCCCGCAGTTGCCCCAACTATTGCGATTAACCCTGTACAACCAGCGCCAGTGGTCGCTCCTGACCTGATGATGCAACTGTTACAGCCCGATGCTTTAGAAATTGCGCCCGCCGCCAATCCTCCTGTTAGCGCTATTCCCGCCCCTGCACCGGTGGCTGTAGTTCAGGAACAAGCTGTTTATGTTCCTTCTGTAACACCAGCACCAGAAGTTTATATTCCCCCTGTACTGACACCCGCATCTGTAGTTCAGGAACAAGCTGTTTATATTCCTTCTGTCCCTGCACCGGTAGCACCTGAACCAGAAATTTATATTCCGCCTGTGCTGACAGCCCCACCTGCGCCTGTAGCACCGGAACCGGAAGCTTATATTCCTCCTGCTTATGTACCTCAGATCGATCCCCTCACAGTTCCTGAAGTAGCCCCAGCCGCACCACAAGTAAAGGTGGCAAATACCCAATTGCAAAAGGTAGTAGCACGGTTATTCCATGTTCAAGCTAACCAAGAAATAGAATTACCACAAAATCTCTCGGTTGTGCATATTGGTAAGCCGAATGATCGTATTCCTCCCGATATAGATGTTTCTGGGTTCCCAAATTCGGAAATTGTTTCGCGGATTCACTCAGACATTCGGATTGAGGGAGATGCTTGTTATCTAGAAGATGCAGGTAGTTCCAATGGTACTTATGTCAATAACTTACCTCTGTTACCTGGAAACAGACATCGCCTCCGTCCAGGCGATCGCATCAGCTTGGGTAAAGGAGATTTAGTCACTTTCTTGTTTCAACTCTCTTAGGAATAGGGAATAGGGCATAAATATTTCCCCCTGCTCCTATCACCATAGCTGATTAACTCTTGTTGCTAGTTATCCCATAAACTAGATAACTAGCAACTTGGGTAATAACATGATTAATGATATAGAGTATATCAGGCAAGCTGAAGCTAATCGCGTAGAAATTCTCAGCGAAGCACTACCTTACATTCAACAATTCGCTGGTCGTACCGTTGTGGTTAAATACGGTGGCGCAGCCATGAAGGATAGTAACCTCAAAGATAAAGTTATTCGTGATGTGGTCTTTTTATCTTGCGTTGGCTTGCGGCCTATTCTAGTGCATGGTGGTGGTCCAGAAATTAATAGTTGGTTAGGCAAGTTAGGAATTGAAGCGCAATTCAAAAATGGTTTGCGTGTTACTGATGCAGCAACCATGGATGTAGTGGAAATGGTGTTAGTGGGGCGGGTAAATAAAGAAATTGTCGCTTTGATTAACCAAGCTGGAGGGATGGCTGTAGGGCTTTGTGGTAAGGATGGTAACTTAATTACGGCTCGTCCTCAAGGTGATGAAGGGATTGGGTTTGTGGGGGAAGTTAGTAATGTCAATATCAAAATTTTAGAAACACTTGCTAGTAATGGCTATATTCCCGTTGTTTCTAGCGTGGCTGCTGATGAAACTGGACAGGCTTATAATATTAACGCGGATACGGTAGCGGGGGAAATAGCCGCAGCTTTGGGCGCAGAAAAGTTAATTTTGCTGACTGATACCAGAGGAATTTTAAGAGATTATAAAGACCCTTCTACTTTAATTCCGAAAGTGGATATTCGGGAAGCGCGGCAATTAATTACTGATGGTATAGTCAGTGGAGGGATGATTCCTAAAGTGAATTGTTGTGTGCGATCGCTTGCTCAAGGAGTCAAGGCTTCACATATAATTGATGGGCGGATTCCTCATGCTTTACTGTTAGAAGTATTTACAGATGTGGGAATTGGGACAATGATCCTCGGTTCTCATCAGTCGAAACAATAATCGAGATTGGGGACAAGTTACAGCAAAATTAATTCGGAAGGGTTTAGCATTGCTAAACCCCTATAGGATTCATTGGTAAAATTTCATTTACCTACAATCTGCGGTAAGTTAAAATTCAAGTTATTGAGTAACAACTGACAACTGTACGGGCGAAGCATTTGGAGAACTATTTTTGGCAATGACCGATAATTTATCTTCCAAATGCTTCGCCCCTACTGACAACTGACAACTGACCAATGACCAATGACCACAGAAAATTTAGAACTCGCTAAATCTCATTATCAAATGGGGACAACTGCTTTTGAAAATGGTCAATATCGGAAATCTGTAGAAAATCTAGAAACAGCCAGCGCCCTATTAGAAAACAATACCCATTTTGCTGGTGAAATCGAAATTTGGTTGGTGAATGCTTATGAAGCTGCGGGACGTTCGGAAGAAGCGATAAATCTTTGTCAACAACTCATTCGTCATCCCCATTATGAAATTCGTCAACAAGCAAAGCGCCTACTATATATTTTAAAAGCGCCCAAACTTAACAGACCTAAAGAATTGATGACAGAAATTCCCGATTTGGACATAACTTCTGATCACAAATCCAAAATAGTTGTCACTTCTCAATCTAAAAAATCTACATTTAAACAAAAACCTGGAGAACGAGAATATATTGACCTTAATACAGTCAATACTAAAGATAATAATTTTGTTTGGGTAGCTTTAATTGCTGTTGGTTTAACAATTTCCTATTTAGTTTGGTTAAGTTTTTAGTAAATAAGGAGAAATTTAGTCATGAATGTATTCACTTTCATTAAGATGATATTACAGTTAAGCAAATCTGTGTTTTTTTTAATTAGGAAAATTGGAAAATTTACCAAAATCAAACCTATTGTATTTATGGTAATTTTTTCTTCATTACTATTATCTGGTTGTGTAAAGTATGATTTAGGAGTCAACTTTAACAGCACTAATAATGGTGAATTAGTACAACATATTCAATTATCGGAAAAAATCACTATTTTTAGTAGTGATTATCTATCACAATGGTTAAAAACTTTAGAACAACGAGCGCGACAATTAGCAGGTTCAACAGAGAGAATTTCACCATCAGAAATCGTTGTTAAAATTCCCTTTACCAGTGCAAAAGAATTACAAGAAAAATTCACTGGCTTTTTTAATACTCGAACTGATGAAGATGATAATGGTTCGGAAATATCAAATATTACTTCAACTTTAGTTGCAGAAGATACGAATTTTTTCCTATTTTCTAGAAATCATTTAGTTTATGATTTAGATTTGCGTTCTTTGGCTATGCTGACCACTAAAGGTGATAGTTCTATTGTCAATCTAGACTTTAGCCTACAGACACCTTGGGGAGTCAAGAATATTGAAAATGATGAAAATGCTATCCAACCAGAAAAGCATGGTAATCAACTGCTATGGACAATTAAAGCAGGGGCTATAAATCATGTAGAGGTAGTTTTTTGGTTGCCGAATTTTCTGGGAATTGGGACTTTGTTAATTATCGGATTTGTGTGGTTAGGATTATATCTGAGATATACATTTTTACCAAATCCAAGTATTCAGTTAACTGCCAAAAAAGACTAACTTTAATTATTCTTCTTCATTGTTTGCACCAAGAAAACTAAAATCCCTCCAGACAGCAGCAAAATTCCCAACCAAATCAAAGGTTGTGCTAATCCAATTGTTGTTCCTTGCTGATTCTCATTTACACTTGGCCTAGATTGAAGAGTATCTATATTCTTTCCTGTAGCCACAGTGACAACAAACTTTAACTCAAAAGGTTTAAAACTTCCTTCATTCACAGGTTTACCACTTAATTGCAACTGATAAGCCCCTGGTTTGGGAAAAGTTACTTCTGCCCCTGGAATGCCTTGATAACGTTCAGCTTGAATAGGTTTTAATGGAGGTTCAAGTAATGCTGGTTCTCCCACTGCATGAGGTTCAGCATAAATAGCTAACTGACAATTACAATCTTTTAAAGGAATTACCTTACCACCTTTCCGAGTCAGGGCAAACCAAGCTTGAGTAACTTCTCCAGCGCGAGGATTATCATTAGGTTCTATATGGATAGTAGCACCAACATCTGCCGATATTTTCACCGTATGGGCTAAAACTTGAGTATTTGTAGTAACTATTAAACCAAATAAAACTAATAATAGATACTTGATTTTGTGTGCAAGAGAAATAGTTAATTTACCGCGATTTATTGGGAGGAACATAAAATTTTTCTAGACGTAAATATAACCAAGAATACCGCGAACGGATCAACAATACAGCTAAGGTAATTAGACTCAGTAACACGGCTGCTAATTGGTTTTGCCAACTTAATCTTACAGCCCCCAGATAATGAGAACCAATCATAACCGTATGAATAGCACTCAATAACAAAGCTGGTACACTCAAAAGATGAATATGCCGCCAATGTTTACCTAAGGACTTTTGCATAACATCAAAACTTGTACAAGCCGCAGGGAGCATTAATACCAAAGCCACAGCCCCTGCACTCATTCCCCACTGAAATTCTAACGGTAAAAACCAAAAAGCGGTAAGATTCCAGTCTAGTGAGTGTTCAAGATTATGGATAGTATGTACTACCGAAAGCACAAAAGCCCCAACGCCCAGCGCCCGACGGTAACGCAGAGGTGCAGACCAAAAACTATTCACAGGCCGGGCAATCAATGAGAGATTTAAACAAATTAAGGCAGCGTGTCCGCTATAGTCCGTCATCGTATCCCCCGTTCGCAATAGGGTAATTGCACCAATAATCAGAGTTACCCACCCACCCAAGCGAAATAATTGACTCCGCTGATATTGACTAATTAACGACGTGGAAACACCTAGTCCCAACATGATGGGTAGTGTGCCAATTCCAAAAGCTAACATTGTTGCTGTAGCTTGCCACAAATTCCCTGTAGCCGCAGCTTTAATTTGAGCCGCATATAAAAAACCACAGGGCATTAATCCCCAAGTCATGCCTAAAAGTGCTGGTGTCCACCATTGAGTTTGTGCAGATAATTTCAGCATGGCCGCACTCAGACGGTTGTGTAAATTCCCTTTTAATATGGGGTGTAATAGGGGTATATGCGGTAAAAAATCGGGTTTAACTTGCCCTAAACCAAACCAAATCAGCATTATACCTGTAATAATAGCTATCCACCGCCGCAAATCACTACCAACTCCTGCCAGTTGTCCACCTTCTACTAATACTGAGCCTAGTGCGCCAATACCAGCACCGACGAAGGCATAACTTAACATTCGCCCTAAATTTAGTAATGTATGAAATTTTAATTGCTGTTGCCAACTCGGATTTTCCTGCTGCTTGGACAGAGAAAAAGCTACAGTCAGGGGTCCACACATCCCAAAGCAATGTCCAAAACTGCCCAGAAACCCCAGAAGCGTTATGAGTAATAAATCTAGCATATTGATGATGGGAAGTGGGAATTGGCAATTGCGACAGTATACCTTTTACATCTCTTATCATCATGTTGATGTCAAAAGACAAGCTGTCAAACTTGGTGTAGTTAGGATATTTTATTTCCTCTAGGTGGGTTTAAATCATGATCAAAAAATGGCCATGGGTGCTGGTAGGGATAATAGTGTTTATAGGTATGGGAAGTTTTTTTGAGCAATCTGAAATGATTCCGATAGTTAAAAATGCTCCTGTACCACAGTCTCAACCCCAGTTAAAACCCCTGAAGGTAAATAATACTCTATTGGTTGATGGTGATCAACTTTTTGCTCATGTTCAAAAGTTGAATTTTCGGCGGTATTCAAAAATGGAGCGATTGCGTACCCGTACATATATCACAAATCAATTGAGCAAATTTGGCTGGAAACCTAAGTTAGAAAAGTTTACTGCCGGTATGAATATTTTTACCCAAAAACTGGGAACAAATAAAACCACTGGGACAATTTTGGTGGCTGCCCATTATGATACAGTTGAGTCCTCTCCTGGTGCAGATGATAACGCCACTGGTATAGCTGTAGTATTAGAAATCGCCAGACTTTTTACTGCTATTTCCACACCAAAAACATTACAATTAGCATTTTTTGATCAAGAAGAAACAGGACTTTTAGGAAGTAAAGCTTTTGTCAACCAACCAGCCCATTTACAAAATCTTCAAGGCGTAATTATTATGGATATGGTGGGTTATGCTTGTTACACTTCTGGCTGTCAAAAATATCCCGCTGGTTTGCCTGTAACACCACTTAGCGACAAGGGAGATTTTTTAGCAGTAGTTGGTGATGTAGAACACTTAAATTTATTAAATACTTTTGCCAACTCTAGTGAGAATTTACCAAAAATCCTCAAAGTACCGATTCCCTTCAAAGGTTTATTAACACCAGATACCCTCCGCAGTGATCATGCTCCGTTTTGGTATCAAGGAATAGGGGCTTTGCTGGTAACAGATACCGCTAATCTACGTAGTCCTCATTACCATCAACCTAGTGATATTCCCAAAAATATCCAAAGAGAATTTTTCACGGGTTCGGCACAAATTATTATTAATGCTACTTCTACTTTGTTAAAATAAATTCTTTTAGAGCTAATCTGGCGATTAACATGAAAATATTACTTGTAGAAGATGATCAACGGATTGCTAAACCCTTAGCGGAAGATTTAAAACAGTCTTAACTCGTACATCTCTTTTAGATAAATTATGGGAATTTGATAAAATTTCTGGGGAAGATACTGTTAAAACTCACATCAATAATTTACGCAAAAAATTAAAAGTGGTGGGTGCATCTGAAAAAATTATCGACACTGTTTATGGGATAGGATATCGTTTAGGAAATAACTAATGTTGTGGATAATTAAATATCGCTTTTTGTTCTCATATTTGTTAGTAGTTGGTTCAGTATTAGGAGTATTTACATTAGCAGTCAGAATTACTTAATGAGTATACACAAATTACCACTTTATTACAAAAAGAACAGGATAATCTAGAAAAAGTATTTCAATGATCAAATAGAGATGCAGCAAAGATTTATAAAGAATCACCTCCAGCCTAAAAAATAACTGGAGGCTATGATTAAAGACATTGGAATGTGGACTAGTTCAACTGTAAATCTAACTTGATCTTTAGAAGATTGTCTCTGTCTATAGGAAAGTTTAAATTTAATTTATTTCCGTCTAATTGAATAGATAAAAAAATACCCCCAGTTGTGAACCGAGGGATTCTGCAAGTCAGAATTATCGCACAAAGACATTCGCGTACCCAGAATAGCAATGCAACAACGGAAAATAACGATGGGGGGAATTGGTAAAATTATCTTCTATTCCCCATTTCTCAGCTTAATTACGAATATTTACTTCCTGTAAATAATCTTCTGGTTGAAGAGATACTCTCCGCTGAATAGGAGTGTTTTGTCTTTCAGCAAGGGGAACTGTTTTTAGGATAGCTAATTCTTGTTGCTGATTACGTAGACGTAACTTGTGGGAATATTCTTCTAGTTTGACTCTTGCTTGTGCATAAACTTCAGCATCTTTAGGAACTCTTTCCAGTAGTTTAATTGCTGCGAAAAAGTTACCTATAGAGGCTTGATTGTGAGCTTGATATAAATAGTATCCTGATCTAACTTGACGTTTTTGATTGTACTCAGCTAATTTCTGTTTAACCATAGCACCGGCAGAACTTTCTTCAGGTATTTGCTGTAGATAATATAAAGCCGTTGAGAAATCTCTCTCCTCGGCTTTTGCATAAGCTTTGGCTAATAAGGATTGTGTTTGGGCTTCAATATTTAATTTTGCTTGTGCAACTAGGGGCTGAATTTTCGATTTCCAATATGAATTAATTGGAACTTTATGTGCATGATATAATACGTCTGTCCATCGTCGTTCTTTTAAAGCTTTTTCAGTGAGAACATAATGTTTTGCATCTTTTTGCCATTGGTTTTGCCATTCTTCAATTGAAGCTTGAGCTTCTGGATAAACATTACTATTAAGGGGGATTGACCGAGCTAAATTAATGGCTTTTTGTAAATCTCCAGATTGATATCTGGCTATGGCTTTATATAAAATTTCTGTAGCTGAGTAAGCTTGAGAATTATTAAATAAAGAATATACTCCCAATCCTAGTAGAACCGAATTAATTAATAAACCTAATCGCAGTCCGGCTAGTAATGGTTGGGATTTTTGATCTGTCGTTTCAATAGTTTTATCAGATAATTGAGACTCTGCTATTTGTATTTCTGCTGGGTTATTGTCCCATTCTATATGCTTGAGTAACCATAGTGCTTCATTGGCAGATTGAAATCGTTCTTGGTGTTGATAGCGGATCATCTGATTGAGGAAAGCAACTAAATAATCATTGATAGAGGTGTCATGATCACACCAAATAATTTCATTAGTTTCAGCATCAATTTCTAATTCTAAGGGAGATAGTCCTGTAATAGCTTGAATAGCAATTATTCCCAAGGAATAAAGGTCACTATTGGGTTGGGTTTGACCAATAAATTGTTCTGGGGGAATGTAACCCAATGATGTGACAGGAATTTGATCTATGGAAAATTCTGTGTCAATACTAGAGTCTACTGGTTGAATTGAGCCAAAATCAATTAATACTAATCTGGCATCTATAGCTCGTCTAATTAAGTTTTCTGGTTTAATATCACAATGAATAAAGCCTTGAGAGTGAATAAATTCAAGAATAGATAAAGCATCTTCTAGAAACTTAATAATATCAACTTGACTCCATTTACCATGACTTTCAGGATCATGAGGTAATTCTGCTGCTAAAGACTCTCCAGGAATAAATTGTTGGACTAAATAAAACCGCTCATTTTCTTCAAAATAGGTAATAAGTTCCGGAATTTGGGGATGACGACCTAAATGTTTGAGGGTTTCAGTTTCTGTTAAAAACCGCAATCTTAGGTGGTCAAAATAGGAAGTAGATTGATAGTGATTCACCTTCAATTGTTTGACAACATATCTGGGTTTTTCTGGGTGGTACATATCCACAGCAATAAATGTTTGTGCAAACACTCCTGCACTAAGTGGTTGCACAATTTGGTAACGATCTTGTAATACTTGTCCGATCATCTGGTTGGTCATGATCTAGTTAGTCAGAAATCCTTATATATCTTTTCTGACATCGGCTGCTATTTTCCGGAATTATAGGCAATAATTCAGTATGTGAAATATTCAATAATCATTTCAGTATTTTTACTTATAATCTTCTTTTTCTGCAAAGGTATCAGTTAAAGGTTTGACGACCTTAGCGATCGCTTCTTGGACAAAAACTTTGATAAACTCATCACGGCGATTAATCTGAAACTGTTGTTGCACAACTTCTGTCATTCCCCCATCACCCCAATCTTGATCATGACGAAAATACTCGATAAAGCTTTTCCCAGCAATGCGGGTTAAATATGCGGCTGTCACTCCTTGAATTGCCCTCCCTACAATAAAAGTAGCCACATTAAGTTGCAAAGCCGTTGATAATAATTCAATTGCCCCTTTAACGATACCTAAACCAGCAATAGTTTTTCCTAAAGATAGGGCTAATTCTTTACCTCGTTCCATGTTTAAATCACAACCATAAAGCCTGCCAATTTCTACTACCATTTGGGCATTAACAGCAGCGGTTGCGAGTAAATCTACCATCGGTAATGGTGTGACAGAAACTACGCCCGCACCAATCCATTGATAACGATCTACAATCTTATCAGCTTGGCGACGACGTTGAGAGTCTATAAGTTTGCGAGCTTCTTCTCCTAAGCGCAGAGATTGTAAGAGAATATTATCTGCTACTAAATCTTCACCTTCAGCGCGTAAAATAGAGGCCATGCGCCGTAACAAGGGGATAATATCTGCTTCTGGTTGGAAGGTTTCGCCGGTTTCTAATGCGGCTATTTGGGGATTAGCAGCGATCGCTACCACATCATTAGTAGCAATAAAGCTGCGTACCCGTTCCCGCAATCTGGCTAAGATCACTTCTATATCAGTCTCCGTGTATAAATCTGTTTTATTCAGCACTAAAAGCGATCGCTTACCAATTTCCGCTAAACCCCGCAGTGGTTCATATTCAGAACGCCGTAAATCATTATCTACCACAAATAACAATAAATCCGCTTCTGTCGCTAAAGCCCTAGCCAGTTGTTCCCGTTCCGTACCCGCTACCCCCGGTTCTAAAATCCCTGGAGTATCAGTAATTAAAATCTTCCGTTCCAAACCCTTCAAGCGCAAACAATAGGTTTCTCCCACCTGAGTTGTTCCCATTGGGGCATTCACCTCACCAACTATCCGCCCCATAATCGCATTTACCAGAGAAGTTTTACCGGCACTACCCGTACCAAAAACCACAACTTGAATTTCCCCTCTCGCTAAATTCGTTTCAATTTCCTTGGTGCGACTTAGCAAAGCTTGACGTGTCACCTCATCTTGAATTTGGGCTACCTGTTGTCGTACCGCTTGTAAGGTAGAAGAAGCCGCATCAGATTTAGCCGCAGGAATTTGGGCAGAAGTCACTCTTGGGCGTTGACGACGGGATTTTGCTTCTCCCTTCCGCAGCACCAATACGTAATAAACAAAGGCAGCAATTAAACCACCAATCAGTAAAACTAGCAGTAATAATAGTAAATTACCCAACAGCGGAGAATAGGACAACTGCCAGTACAACCGGGAAAGAGAATCAATTAGCCATAGGGTTAACGCCAAAATGACGATCAGGCCAACAATTAGTGTAACAATACGAGACAAGGACATGAATGATAAAATTTAGGATCTATACAGTGTTTTTCTCAGCGAGAAAGTAAAAAGCCACAATTTTTGCTAAACTAACATTCAGTTTGTGTGCAGTGTTCCCTTAGAGGATGTTTTAAAAGTTTTTCATGTGTAAACAGACCCCTCTCCAAACCTCTCCCCTACCAGGGGAGAGGCTTTAAAACCCCCATTCCCTTGCAGGGAAGGGGGGTAGGGGGGTTAGGTTTTTGGAGATTACGGGTTTGATATAATACTTTTCAAACAACCTCTTAATGACCGGCTATTAAATTCCGCATTTTTTGTCTCACCCCACTTCATGGGAAAGTTAAAGGCCGAGTCACAATATGAACTTTATCTCTGAATTTAAACATTTTAGCTCTTTAAAAAAATTATTCCCTTCCTTGAGGATCAGACAAAAAATTGTCTTGGGGTATACTCTTTCCCTGGGAATAGCAGTTTTAGGTACATCTGGAGGGTTATTAGTAGGTAATAGCTATTTTCAAAGAGCTAGAAATAAGACAATCTTAATCAATAAAGAAGATATTTTACTCAATAATTTACAAAGAGGAATTTTAGGATCTTTCATCCATCAACAAAAGATTATAGCAACATTAGATCAACCAGACAAGTTACCCAAAGAAATCGCTGAATTAAACACAGAAATAGATAAATTAGAAATTCAATTTACTAAATTTCAAAACTTTACTCAAATCCAGAAAAATGGTAATTTGTCCGATTGGAGTCAAAAATATCAACGAAATATCAACAGCTACATCCAATTACTCAAAGAATTAGTCGAAAAAGTTTCTCAACTGGATGCACAATCAAATAAAAATTCAGAAATAAAGCAGTTAATTTTAAAATTATATCAAATTAAAAATGTAGAGAAATTTTCTGACTTCGCTTACAGTTTAGAAACCCTAAGAGAAACCATTAAACAAACTCAAGAACAAGCAAATTTAGCTTACAATCACGCATTAAAAGTACAAGATGTGATTATTATTGTGAGTATGGCAACTTCCATATTAATAGCTAATATTCTCGCTTTATCCACCAGTAAAATTATTACTCAACCGATTTTAGAAGTTACTAATATTGCTCGAAAAGTTACCAATGAAGAAAATTTTGATTTACAAATATCTATAAATATTCAAGATGAAATAGGTGATTTAGCCAACTCTTTAAATCTCCTAATTCAACAAGTAAAACATCTTTTAGAAATACAACAAGCTGAATCCCAATCTAAACTAATTCAAAGTGAAAAAATGTCCAGCTTAGGGCAAATGTTAGCTGGTATTGCCCATGAAATTAATAATCCTGTAAACTTTATCTCTGGCAATTTAATTCACGCACACAAATATGTTGATGATTTATTCAGACTTCTGAAAACATATCAATCAGAAATTCCCCAAGCACCACCACAAGTGCAAGCTGTAGCGGAAGAAATTGATTTAGAATTTTTAGCAGAAGACATACCTAAACTTTTTCAGTCTATGACAATTGGCGCAGAACGAACTAAAGAAATTGTTCGGAGTTTAAAAGATTTTGTGCGTGTAGATGAAAATAAATCACAATTATTAGATATTCCTTTTTGTCTAGATAGTACATTATTAATTTTGAATAATCGCCTTAAAAATAAAATTAGCGTTATCAAAAACTATGGAGAAATTCCCCAAATAACCGGTTATACAGGATTATTGTATCAAGTTTTCATGAATCTTTTAAGTAATGCTATTGATGCTATAGAAGAAAAATCTGCTCAAAATTCTGAATTTTCACCAGCAATAAACATAACTACTGAACGGCAAGAAAATGACTGGGTATTAATTAAAATTATAGATAATGGTTCAGGTATTCCTCCAGAAAATCAGCAGAAAATATTTGAAAACTTTTTCACCACTAAACCCAGAGGTGTTGGGACTGGTTTAGGTTTAGCAATTACCCATGAAATTGTCGTTAAAAAACATCAGGGGAAAATTACTTTTCATTCTGACTGGAATCAAGGTACAGAATTTACCATATTTCTCCCAATTTCTCATTCATCAAGATCATGATCTTGATTTTATTCGGTGACTCCTGATTGCTCAATTCTGCTGTATTATTAATAATTAGGAGATATTAAAAACAACAGGAAAAAATTAATGGGACTGTTTGATCAAATTCTGGGTGCGGTTAGCAATTCCAATCAACCAGGTGGTTTGGATAACTTGATAAATATTGCTACCACAGTGAAACAATTAGGTAATGGCATTGGTGCAGACTCTTCCACCATGCAATCAGTTTTATCAGTAGTTGGTAAACAAGTACAATCATCTTTACAGGCAAAACAAACCAGCGACGGAAGTGAATCTGTACAAGATTTAGTCAATCAATTTGCCGGTACTTCCGCCGATTCCCAAGCTGTAGATACCTTATTTTCTCCAGATATTCAAGCAGAAGTAGCGAAAAATGCTGCCCAGGGTACTAGCTTAGATGTGAATACAATTCAACAATTATTACCAAGTTTAGTGCCTTTAGTCTTGAGTTTCTTACAATCTGGTGGTAATCCATTACTAAATCAATTTCTAGATGCTGACGGTGATGGTGATGTGGATATTGCTGACGCGATTAAATTAGCTAGTCGGTTTTTAAGAATTTAACACTGGCTGGAATTTTTGTCGCTGAGAATCCACTGATACCAAATTAAGATCAAGCTGCATAGAATCAGATTTCAAGAATAATTGACCGCAGATAAACGCAGATAAACGCAGATAAGGACGGATGAATTCATGGATTTCATGATTCTGTGCAGCCCTACATATAATTGGGATGACAAATGATAGTTTTAGTAATTGTGAACAATTAACAATTGAGTTTATGACCGCAGCCGACGATAAAACAAT
The DNA here is from genome assembly GCF_012516395.1 of Dolichospermum flos-aquae CCAP 1403/13F. Lineage (GTDB taxonomy): Bacteria > Cyanobacteriota > Cyanobacteriia > Cyanobacteriales > Nostocaceae > Dolichospermum > Dolichospermum lemmermannii. The sequence goes on along the minus strand of NZ_CP051206.1, from coordinate 512,169 downwards.
AGTCCGCGAATACTTCAACTCCACAGGTTTTGATCGGTGGCAACGCATCTATGGTGATGGTGAAGTCAACAAAGTCCAGCTAGATATTCGCACTGGACATCAGCAAACTGTGGATAATGTCATCGGCTGGTTAAAAGCTGACAACAATTTACCATCATTATCAATTTGTGATGCTGGTTGTGGTGTGGGTAGTCTGAGTATTCCTCTGGCTATAGATGGTGCTAAGGTCTATGCCAGCGACATTTCCGCTAAAATGGTATCAGAAGCCCAGGATAGGGCTGTCATGGCTTTGTTCAATACCGTAAATCCCTCTTTTGCGGTACAGGATTTGGAATCTTTGAGTGGCAATTATCATACCGTCATCTGTCTAGATGTTCTGATTCATTATCCTCAAAACAAAGCTGATGAAATGATTTCTCATCTATGTTCTTTAGCTTCAGACCGAATCATTCTCAGTTTTGCCCCGAAAACCTTCTTCCTGACTATCCTCAAAAAAATCGGTACTTTCTTTCCTGGTCCGAGTAAAACCACTCGCGCTTATTTACATCGTGAAGCTGATGTAGTCAAAATTCTGCGAAAAAATGGCTTTTCAGTCCAAAGACAAGCTATGACGCGGACAAGCTTCTACTTTTCCAGTTTATTAGAAGCAACTCGTCCATCTGCTTAGGTGGCAAATTACAATTGATACTTCATATTCCCGATTTCTTAGAGAAGTCGGGAATTTTGTTATATTTCAATTTAAATGTATTATAATTAGAGCTTGCAAGGAAAAAATTTTTCCAAGTCTTGCAAAAAGGAATATATTAATCTATCTTAAGGAATATATTAATGACTTATTGAACTTAATACAATATGTTTTTAATAAATTAGAGAATAACTAAACGTGAATAACTGCCTTCAATCTCTACTTATGGGATCAAGCCACGCTAAACTATCAGCAGGATGTAGTAATTTTATCCATACCATTCTGAAAAAATAGAGGAGCCGTGGGGATTTTCCTCAAGGCAATGTGGGATACCACCTTTATCAACTCAGTTAGTAATGTTCTACTGGACATTCACAATATCTCAGATGCCAGGGAATGTCTCGGTTAAAAGTATCAGTAGTTGAGTAAATGGAGAAAAAAGAATGATGAGTAAAGAAGATTTTCTCTATCCCCGTGGTCGCTATTATGGTCATGTAAAACCAGAAAACTTGGTATTCAATGCGAACTTACAGGAATTTGCCCAGAAAGTCAGTTATATCTGCAATTTAGAAACAGGTGGCAAGATCTCACCAGATGAGGCTTATTATCAAATTAAGTTACTTTGGAAGCAATTAAAGCACTCAAAGAAAGAACTGAAAATCGGTGAACAACCTTTTCAAAGTAACGGTTCTGAAGAAGGAACTGACTACTGACAACTGTACGGGCGAAGCATTTGGAGAACTATTTTTGGCAATGACCGATAATTTATCTTCCAAATGCTTCGCCCCTACTGACAACTGACCACTGACTACTTCGTGATGATTGTCCAAACACCATCCCAGGACTTTGGTGGTGGTATTTGCTGGTACTTATAGGCGCGTTCTAAATGGATATGAACAGCCTGATTTGTCGGTTCGATGACTTGAGCTAATTTGAAGCAGGCGATCGCTTGGGTAAAATCCCTTAATATATAAGCATTGCGGCCAGCCTGGTAATGGTGCAAAAATTCCTGGCTGTATGCAATTGAATGAGGTGGAAAATTTAGAGAAAAAGCCAGCCCTCTTATTCTCGCTTCTGACTCCTGACTCCTGACTCCTGACTCCTGTGACTATTTAAGATTATTTTTTGATAATAATCTTCAAGTTGTTGTGTAGCCGATGTCCATCCCCATTTTTCTGCTTCTGCACGGGCATTTGTGCGGATAATAGTGATTTCCTCCCGTTGTTTCAACAGACGGATTGTAGCATTAATCGCTTCTTGAATATCGGCTTGCGGATCAAAAAGATATCCATTAACTCCATCTGTAACAATATCAGGGATGCCTCCAGAACGGGCTGCTACCACAGGACACCCTGCGGCCATGGCTTCTAGCAGAACTAATCCCAGTGTTTCTGTGCGGGAAGGAAAAATAAAGGCATCAGCACTGGCAAAAGCCGAACCTAATTCTTTACCCATCAGATAACCGACAAAATAAGTATTTGTCCCGGCAAAGTGTTTTTCCAAAGTTTGTCGGTGGGGTCCATCGCCGACTAATGCTAATCTGGCATCAGGAATGGCTTCTAGAATGGGTTTAATACGTTCGATTTCCTTCTCAGCAGAAAGACGACCAACGTACAGTAACAAGGGGCTATCTGGATGATTTTGGGATAAGCGCGATCGCATTTCCGCACTGACTAAATCAGGATGAAATAATTCTGTATCTACCCCCCGTTGCCATAAATCACATCTTTCAATTCCATGGGCTGAAAGTTCCTTTACCATTGCCGTAGAGGTACACAAATTTAACTCAGCCTGATTATGACCAGCTTTAAGCAACTCCCATAGTAACCCTTCTAACATCCCTAAACCGTAATGTTGCAGGTATTGGGGCAAGTGGGTATGATAAGAAGCCACCAAAGGAATTTTCAGAACTTTACTATAGAAAATCCCTGATAATCCGAGAACTGCGGGATTAACAACATGAATAATATCTGGTTTAAACTCTTCCAAAGCATGACCAATTGCCGGGCGAGGCAGTGCCATTTTCAACTCTGGATAGAGAGGTAAGGGAAAGCCACTAACTCCGTAAACTTTCGCACCTTTATGTTCAGTGATACCACCTTCAGGGGCAAATACCAAAACTTGATTGCCATGACGTTGTAAATGGTCAACAGTATGGCGCAAGCGGGTCACGATGCCATCAACTTTAGGTAAGAAGGTTTCTGTAAATAGAGCAATTCTCATAAAAAGAAGGAGGTAGGAGTCAGGAGTCAGGAGTCAGGAGTCAGGAGTCAGGAGTCAGAAGTCAGGAGGTAGGGGCGCAGTTAGGAGTCAGGAGTGGAAAATTAATCTACTGTTGCCTCTTACGCTCTTTCTATCACCTGTCACCTGTCACCTGTCACCTGTCACCTGTCACCTGTCACCTGTCACCTATTTTCTATGCCAAGAGACTTTGGGAAGAATTTGTTGGTGATCAACTCGGTGCTGATACTTGACAGCAAAGTTTAATAGCGAATCAAGTAGAGAATCCGAGAGAAGATGCGGTTGTAAACCCAAATCCAAGAGTTTGGTGTTTTTGGCGTTGAAATAGTGTTCTTCCTTCTCCACTCTGGGGTTGTCTATGTGGTTAATATCCACATTTAGTCCCAAAGCGTTGCCGGCTTTTTTCACCATCATCGCCAAGTCACCGACGCTAAATAGTTCGGTAAATTGGTTAAACACACGGAATTCTCCTGGTTCGGCAGGATTAGCGATCGCTAACTCAATACATCGCACCGTATCCCGAATATCCAAGAAGCCACGAGTTTGTCCACCTTTACCGTAGACGGTGAGGGGATGTCCTACAGTTGCTTGAATACAGAAGCGATTCAGTGCTGTACCAAATACGCCATCATAATCCAGGCGGTTAATTAACAGTTCGTCCATCCCCGTTTCGTCGGTTAAGACACCGTAAACTATCCCTTGATTTAAGTCTGTAGCCCTTAAACCCCAAACCCGACAAGCAAAGTGGATATTATGGCTATCATGGACTTTGCTCAAGTGATACATAGAACCAGGCTGCTTAGGATAGGGCAAAGTATCCTTGCGTCCGTTGTGTTCAATCGTGATGTATCCTTCTTCAATGTCAATGTTGGGAGTTCCATACTCACCCATTGTTCCCAATTTCACCAAATGGCAATCTGGAAAATCCTCCCGCATGATATACAGCAAGTTCAACGTGCCAACCACATTATTGACTTGGGTAAGAACAGCGTGTTCACGGTCAATCATGGAAAATGGCGCTGAACGCTGTTCACCAAAATGCACGATCGCAGTTGGTTGAAATTCGTGTAAGGCTTTGTGCAGAAACTCGTAATTAGTAATATCGCCGATAAACAGATCAATAGACTTGCTAGTCAAATCCTGCCACCGCTGGAGACGTTGCTGAATTGGTGCGATTGGGGTAAGAGTTTCTACACCCAATTCATTATCCCAATGTCGCCGCACCAAACTATCTAAAATTCCAACTTCATAACCTCGATTAGAAAGGTAAAGCGCGGTTGCCCAACCGCAATACCCATCACCACCAATTACCAGGACTTTCATCTTTACCAGTTTTTACTCGCTGATAGCTAAATCTACCAGGTTTTGTGTCCCTTCTTCATCATTAAATTCTGATCAAGACAGGAATCAATTACAGCAGGAGTCACCGAGTCAGGCTTAACAAACCTGCCCGGAACTTAAGTTCCGGTCTAAAAGCTAAAGTGCGTTAAAACGCACTCTGGTTAACTCAAAATCAAAAATTATCCTATTTATAAGAGCATCCGGTAAGCGTAAAACGAGCGCGGCTTGGCTCCCTGAGAGTGTCAATATGCTCCAACAGTCGGTTTTAACCGACTTTAGCTTTTAGACAGGGAATTTATTCCCTGGCTGGAAGGGACATCAATTTACGTTAAGTTGACTATTGACTAATTTTATACTCCTGGGCAATGTAGTAAAACAGCCGATAATAATTTTGAAAGTCTTTGCTGCCGCTTTGTCCTTGCCAGTGATACTCCAAGTTCTCTTGGCTAATAGTCAATTTAATCACAGTCACCTTTTCCCCCGCTTCTACAGCTAATACCCCAGAAAACCCCTGATGAGTCCGAAAATTAGGGACTGGCTGGGGATTTTCAGTTGCGAATTTCAATAAAGGCTTACTTGCATAGGCGCGAATTTCTACGTTTTTTTTGTTTGGTGAAACTAAAGCAATACCATCACTGTTGTCTGGGTTTCCTAATTGCTGCCAAGTATTCGGATAAGGAAACTCAAAACCATAACGATTATTTCTATATATATTCCATCTTGTCTCTTGAAGCTGGGAGTTATTAGCATTACACCCCCAGGAGATCATCCCTATCCCCACACCCGAAATAATAGCGCACAGCGCCTTGTTTATTTGTACCGCACCCCAAGGCTGTTTTATCATTCAGTTTTAACTAATATATTGGTGAATCGTCTCTTAATCGCTTTGATGTTTCCTGAAGCCGCGCAAAACTTTCTTGGCGCGATCGCATTGCCTATTGTGGGGACAATCTGACCTGCTTTGTGTGGAGATGGTAGAAAATTGTGTGCTGAAGGAAATGCGGCTACCCAGAGTTCAATTCCTGCTCGCAATTGTTGAGGATTGATGGCGTAGCGTAAAAATTTATCCAGTGGGTTAGGATCACACAGAGATGCGTCTTCCTGTGAAAAATGTAAATATTGTCCTGATTGGTACGCGCCTTTAGCACCGCCACCTGCTAATACTAATCCGAGTTTGATTTTGGCTTCTTTCATGTAATAATTTAAATTATTAATCTATTAATTTTATGACGCAAATTGTAACATATTCCAAGAATAAGATCCCCGACTTCTCAGAGAAGTCGGGGATCTGAAACATTGCTGTGAATGCTTAAATCCTAATTCAGACAAAACACATTAGGTAATAATCATGAATAGAGAATATCTAATCAACTTCCTGAAAAAAAACTTAACCACGATTAAAAGTTATGGTGTGATATCCTTAGCTTTATTTGGTTCTTATGCAAGAGATGAAGCAAAAAATACTAGCGATCTTGATTTATTGGTAGAATTTCAAGGAAAAGTTACCTTTGATCAATATATGGACTTAAAATTCTTCTTAGAAGATAATTTATCTTTATCTGTTGATTTAGTAACTAAAAAAATGTTGAAACCTCAAATTATTAGTTCTGTAGAAAAAGACGCTATTTATGTCGCGTAGTTTAAAACTTTATTGTGATGATATTTTAATTAGTTGTGATAAAGTTCTCCGTTATACTCAAGGATTAGATGATAATAGGTTTTTTGCTGATGAATTAAGATTTGATGCGGTAATTAGAAATTTATCAGTGACTGGGGAAGCAGTTAAACAAATTCCTCCAGAAATAAGAAATAAATATCCACATATTGAATGGCGCAAAATTGCTGGATTGAGAGATATTTTAGTTCATGCTTATTTTTCCTTAGAAGATGAGATTATTTGGGACATTATTCAAACTAAAATTAGTCCTTTGAAATCAGCCATTTTAATTATTATTTCTCAAGAATTTTAAGTTAATGGAAAATGGCGATCGCACTGCTTTTATATTAAGCATTTGTGTCTGGGAAATAATCGGAGTCTATGATTTGCTCTGAGGTGAAGGGACATTCTAGGGGAAAGGTGGTTAAGGGTAGTTTTGTTTCCCTTGCGGCGTTTTTTCGTGCTTTCTGATAGCACTCGGATATATTTTCTTTGAGGAATGGGTTTAAGCTAGGACTGTTTTCTAAGACTAATTCGAGTTCATTTCTTTGGGTTATTATAGTTGAAGTCCAACTTTTTGTTTTCTTTTTTGGTTGATATTTATATTTTAATAGGTGCATGATCAAAACAATTAATCGGCTTTTAATTTCCCGTTTGTCATTGCTCCCCATTGATTGAACCTCCTCGATTAGGTTTTCTATATCTAGGTCTTGAATTTGTCCATTTTTGAGTTGGTTAACAGTTTGTTCTATCCAAAGATTAAAGTCGGTTTCATACAGTGTCGTGTTCATAGGTTATTCTCCTAATCATTTGAGAGGGGATATTATTTGTCTAGAAATGTTGGGTTTCCTTTTGTCAACCCAACCTACGAAGGGCGATTAGACTAATGTTATCAAATTTAATCTATCGCTTGCAGTTTCATTCACAATGCGCTCAACAAATTCTCTTTTGCTGGTAGTCGGATAAATCATCACATTGGGGTAGTTACGGCATAGTTCAAAGGCGGTTTGGGCTAGATTTTGGGGCTGTTGTTGTTTGGGTAGTTGGGCTAATTCTAGGGTTTTACCAAGGGTAAATAAATAGAGAGTTTTCCCTAGTCTTTGTTCGGAAATAGATTCTACTTCCAACAAATAACCCGCGAGTTCTTGGTTTTCTTGGGATGTTTCGCTATATGACAGGTTGAGGAGGTTGGTTAATGGAAAATGATGATCGGGAATTGTGTTGTCGGTTGGAAGTATTCTATCGCTTATACTCTGACGCAGTTGGCTGTCTTTACCTTTGGTGATTAATCGTTCGTAATCACCGAGAGCATAATCTACTATTTCACGGGTGACGAAAGCAACTTGAATTGCCCAATGAAAGCCTTGATATGTCCGTTTTGACTGCCATGCGGCGATCGCATCTTCAATTCTATGCTGAACTTCTGTTCTATAAACTCGTTGTTCTAATTTCAGAATCCGATGTTCGTGATCTTCAACTTTGTATTGCAATTGATTGACAATATCTGTAAGTAAATTAATTTCCTGTCGGTGGTTGCGGATTGCTTGACGAGTTTCTATTAATTTTTCATTAATGTCGCTAATTGCGTTATTACTAACATTCAAATTATTAGAAATATCTAACACCAAATCATGGAAAGATTGCATTGCTACATTGACATTTTTATCTGTAGCAAGTTGATGTTTTCGATCTGTTCCTGTAAGGTTATCAAAAACCTGTGCAAATAATCCTTGCTTTTGGCGAAAACTAATTAGATCGTCATTGACTTGGATTGAACTGACCAAATCTACGAGTATTTTATCAGTAATAATAGGAATTTTAGATTCCTTTTCTTGAAGATCGTTAAAGTTAATAAGTGACATTTTTTAGTTTTTATTTAATGTTGTTTGAAATATTCTTGTAGATATTTTAAGTCTTTCTCTAGATTAGCAGTTTTACCTAAAAATTCACTATACTGACTTACAAAGATTCTATAGCTATTCTGGATTTTTTTCTTTGTCTGAATTGTGAATTGCAAACTTATTTCATATTCTTTTAGAAGATTATCTCTCTGTTGAATAAAAGCATCAATATCTTCATTTAATCGCTTTTCTATATCACAAATTATATTCTGTCCAATTTTTTTAAAATTGCTGATCGTATCTTCACACCACGGTCTTAGGTCATTTGGGACAAATGCGGTTGTATTATAACATCCCCAACGATATTCCGTCCTAGATAGTAAAATAAAGCGTTGATTATCGGGGGTATTTGCAGTAGAAAAACTTTCTCCATACATATTATGTCCGTCACTGAAATTTCTTACGAAGTATTCCGATCTTGGTGTTACTTTTTCATAAGATATAATAAAATTTCTATATGTGTCTGATTTTATATCACAACGGACTATCTTGTGTAATCTTTTTTGTGCATTGCCAAGGACTAACTCGTGTTGCGTTGAGTAATCGCTATTTATTTGGTCAATAATCTGCTTTAATCTATTCAGTAAAATATCTGTTAATCTGTTGCAATAATATTCAGTAGTTTTGCAATATCTATCTCGGAAAATCGAGATTTCCATGAACATTTCACTATTGGAATAGTTGGAACTTAAAATCAAGTCCCAAAATGATATCTTTGAACGATCTAAATCTCTTGCATTTTCTAACAAAATATTTGCATGATGGTCAATTTCTCCCGACAATCCAAGACTTTCTGTATCGAGAATAATATTTAGTTCTTTTTTAGCTTTGGATTTGATATTTTCTACTTCGGAAATGTTCGTAATATGTGAATTTATTGCTGTAATTTCTATTTCTAATTGATTAATCTCAATCTCTAGACGTTGAATATCTCGCTCAAGTATTCCCTTCTGCTTGCTGAGACAAGATAGAAAAGAAGTAAATATCCGACTAATATCATTTAACGCATCCTTAATGCTAGGTACTAGAGGAGCGATCGCCTTCTCCATAAAATCAGCAAATCCAGACTTTTGCCAATACTTATTAGCGGCTTTATCCATTTCTGATAAGGAAATATTCTCTTTTCGATCTTCCCAAGAATCGCTATAATACTTTTGTCCAAGAGCCTCAAAACTCTTCCTTTTCCGTAATTCTGTTGGCTGATAGATTTCCTTCTCACGCTGAAAATTAGTAGCTAAAAATCCTTTAATAGCCGACATTTCAAAAACTCGATTTTGAGGATCATCAATTTCATATTTAGTTTTAACCAAATTTAAAATTTGTTGAGTAGTTAAATCTTCAGGATTATTAGGATCACGATCATCAATTTTATTAACAATGATATAAGTGCGATCGCGTCCCTTAATAGCAGCGATTTCATCCACCAACTTCTTAACTTTTGCTGGATCTGTTTGTCCAATTTTCGTATAATCCACCACCACCAAAACCAGAGAACTGGCTATGAGTCTATCCTTGACAACATTCACTAAATTTAAAGACTTATCCTCACTAAGTCCAGGGGTATCCACCAGCGCCAAAGTCCCTAAACCCGAATCTTTTAGAGATGATAATTGTCGCGGAAAAGGAACTTCAATCCGAGGTATTTCAGACAAAGAAGATAAAAAATCTGTAGCTACACCAAAAATACCGCACAACCGCAGAAGATCATTTATTCTGATTAATTCAGCTTGAATACTATTTGATTCTTCCACCTCAGATTGAGAAGAAACAGAACTACTGTTCAAAATTTCCCCAGGGCAAGCGCATCTTATTTTTAGAATGCTTACTGGACAAAGGTTTTGACGATTGTTAATTTTTGTAACTAAAGGTTGAAACCCTTGCTGGGCATGGATTACAGAATTTAGGTGCGTTTGCCCTGAAAATTTCCCTAATTACATTCTCGCGGGGAAAATCATTTTTAGTAGCCTGTTCAACAGCTTCTTTTAACCCAATTCGTTGCAATTTCTGATGTAATTGTCCCCAAACCTCTCGCAAAAGCGTCATCAAAGCTTTGTCCCCTATATGTTTTTCAATAGCTTTAATCTCAGCCTCCAACCGATTCCCACCCTGATTTTTATCATGATCTCTCAATATTCCACAACCTTCCGACATCACATTACCGACATGGGTAATCACATCAATAGCAGACTGGTGTAGTGCATCCGAATCAGGCTGTAAAAGGTTGTTAGACATAAATTAAAGATGTTAGAAAGCATCACCGTCAACAATAATCTTAAAACCGCACAGAACAAAGCGTAACAACGGCAAATAATATTTTCACCACATTATCACAAAGAGTAAATACCGCACAAAAATCCTGAAAATCCCAAAATCCTGGACATCCTGATTCAGACAAGATCCTAGTTATATTAAGAAATGTAACAAAATTGCAGTTAAAACGCTTTACCATCTTGACAACTGAGAAAAGAGCCGATAAGGTGGTATACATACCCGGGTAAGACCACTAGAAAGTTGTATGCAAACTAAGCAAAAGGTTACGTTATATTTATCACCGGAACTGCACAGAAGACTTAAAATTCGTTCTGCTGTTGACTCAGAACCCATGTCAGACCTCGCAGAACGGGCGCTCAGTTTCTACCTGACCAACTCAGAATTAGTAGAAGAAATAGAAGCGTCTGCTCATGGGCGAACTCACCGGATTTATTCCTGTCCCACCTGTGAAACTTCACTCGTACTGCGTGATGGTGAACTCGTGAACTTGGGCAACCAACCAGGAATCATCGGACAAGACCATCTATCCATTGATGGTAGAGAAAAAGAAGAAACCCATCCCAAGGGTGAGGAAGAATTAGTTCCTTGTTAGATAGGAATTAATGATGATTAATAGTCTGGCTTAACGCCATGCGATCGCTGGTCGGTACTGTCTCTATAAGGTCTCAAGTAGGTCGATAGTATGAAAGAAGAGCTCAATATTTTAATTCAAGCTCAATACCCTTTAATCTACCTTGTGACCTCCGAGGAAGAGCGGGCAGAGCAGTCAATTTTTAAAGTTTCCCAAGATTTAAAACCCCCAAGACGAGTATATGTGTGGACAGTAACTCACGGTATCGTCGAGTACGGTCAACCTCGGAATACCACTCAACACAATACTGTTTCTCCCGAAGCAGCGATTGATTGGATTATTCGGCAAAAAGAACCCAGTATATTTATTCTTAAAGATTTACATCCCTTTATTGATGCGCCGGCAACAACCAGATCGCTCCGGGACGCGATCGCTAGTTTCAAAGGAACGCAAAAGAACATTATCTTAATGTCCCCTGTGCAACAAGTTCCGATTGAATTAGAAAAAGAAGTTGTTGTTTTAGATTTTCAATTGCCTGACATGGCTGAGTTAAATAAAGTTTTAACCGCCCATCAAGAGCAAAATCGTGGACGACGGCTGACAACCGAGGCGCGAGAAAAGCTACTCAGAGCCGCTTTAGGTCTAACTAAAGATGAAGCTGAGAAAGTCTACCGCAAAGCACAGGTAACAACTGGGCAATTGACGGAAAATGAAGTTGATATCGTTTTATCCGAGAAAAAACAACTCATCCGCCGCAACGGTATCTTGGAGTACATCGAAGAAGATGAAACCATTGATGCTGTGGGTGGCTTGGAAGAATTAAAAACCTGGCTCACCCAACGCTCCAACGCCTTTACCGAAAGAGCGAGAGAGTACGGGTTGCCCCAACCAAAAGGAATGTTAATTCTCGGTGTTCCCGGTTGTGGTAAGTCACTTATTGCTAAAACTACCTCCCGTTTATGGGGTTTACCAATTCTGAGATTAGATATGGGGCGGGTCTACGACGGCTCAATGGTGGGTCGAAGTGAAGCCAACCTGCGGAACGCCCTGAAAACAGCAGAATCAATTTCCCCCACGATTCTGTTTATTGACGAATTGGATAAATCCTTTGCGGGTAGCGGTGGTTCTGGCGATTCTGATGGGGGGACATCAAACAGAATTTTCGGCTCTTTCCTCACCTGGATGCAGGAAAAGAAATCTCCAGTTTTCGTAATGGCGACGGCTAACCGTGTCGAACGCTTACCTGGAGAGTTTTTGAGGAAAGGTCGCTTTGATGAAATATTCTTTGTGGATCTGCCCACACCGGAAGAACGTCAGGATATCTTCGGTATTCACCTGACTAAACGCCGGGAAGAAATTGCTAGATTTGATCTAGAACAACTAGCAAAAATGTCCGACGGCTTTTCCGGGGCAGAAATTGAACAAGCGATCGTGGCGGCTATGTATGAAGCCTTCGCCCAAGATCGGGAGTTCACCCAATTAGATATTATTGCTGCATTAAAGTCTACTTTGCCGCTGTCACGAACGATGCAAGAACAGGTCACAGCTTTAAGAGACTGGGCCAGACAGCGTGCTAGACCCGCAGCCTCCTCTGTTGCTGAATATCAGCGCATGGAGTTTTAAAAGCTTTCCTCTGCTGTTTGTCAGGGGGAAAGGTTAGTCACAAGGCTAACAGATAGAAAAAAGCCGTTCCCAATTAATGCGGCTTCGCTGAAAAAGAACCGTTGTCGTTTTTCTCATCAATCTTCTTATTGGAGGAAACCCAAATGTCTCACTTTAGCACTCTGCGTACCAAGATCACTGATGCCGAAATTCTCAAGTCTTCTTTGCGCGACTTAGGTATCAGCGTCAAGACTGAAGCTGATGTTCGTGGCTATAATGGTCAGCGTCTCCGTTCCGACATCGTTGCTGTATTGGAAGGCGAGTACGACTTAGGTTGGTCTCGTAACAGTGACGGTTCTTTTGACCTCATTGCTGACTTATGGGGTGTTGCTAAGAAGCACAACCAGACCGAGTTGATCAACTCTATCAATCAAAAATATGCCGTTAACAAGACTTTGGCTGAAGTAAAACAGCGCGGTCTGCAAAATGCTAACGTTAAGTTAGTATTGCAGTAACAATTTCTGTAACGCGTTCCCAAAGTGAAACGGGTTAACCTTCTAATAAGCGGTTAGCCCGCTTTTTTTTGTCTTTATTTGTCTGATAGCGTAGCGTGGCGCAAGCCATATCAGGATTTACAGGATTTAAGGATGTACAGGATTTTGTGATTTGAGTACACATTTTAAACCCAAGACTCTAATGCAAAAGGGTAAACTTGCTGAATACGTCGAAAATCATTGTCTATTTATCGAAAAAATAATAAAATACTCTCAATCTCGTTTAGCTTAAATTATTTAATCATGGTTGTTAATAATTTCCACAGCATTACAGAAGTTTTACCAGCAATTCTTGGATTTTCAATTGCTGGAATATTGATATTAAAATTTACATTTTCTGTTAAAATTCCTCAATATAATGAAAATCCTCCAGGAATTTTAATCTCAAGTTTTATTTTTATAGTATCTGGCTTTCTTTTTGAGATTATTTATAATTCTTGGCCTTCAATTCAATGTTGGGCTGAAAATCACCAGAGCATTGCCTTTGTATTTACTATCTCAGGAACTTTGTTTACTGGTTTCTGTACTAATGGACTTTCAAGAAAATTAGCAGATGATAAAGAAAAGAGAGAAATATCTATTCTATTTAGAAATTCTATTGATTCACAACTAAAATCATTACAGTTTATTCAGGGTTATTTAAACCCCGTCTACGTTGAAACCCATCGTTTTTTCGATGGCGAAAACTCAAGTTCTCGGGATATATCACTTACTTCAATGAAGGAAAATAGACAATATGTAAAAGTCTACAAAAATAATTTGCTCACTTCTAAAGCCTATGATACAGCATTCAATAAAATAGGTATTTATGATGAAAAAGATATTGATATAATTTCTCTATATTCAAATGAATTACAACAATGTTTTAACTATATTGAACGCCTGTTAATTAAATCAGAACCAGATGGATATATTAAAGGCGATACATTAATCTTAATAATTGTTAAAAATACCATCTTGATAACGTATCTTTTTGGTATATTCACAATCTACCATTTATCAAAACTCTATTCAAAGAATAATTTAGGAAATTTACAAGATAAGTTCTTTAGTCATTATGAAGAGATATTATATAATTTCACACAAGAATTGAGTAATAGTAAATCTAATAGAATGAATGAAGGTATTTTCAGTGATTTATTTAATAAACTAAAATATATAAGAGATAATTTTATTGAAACTAACAATAATTATAATATATCCTCCCGAAAGCCTATCTATATCTATAGAGTTATTATAAGAAAACCAGTTCTAACTTGGAATAATATTGTAACATTTGGTGAATCACCAGAGGATGCAAAAAATAACTGTAATAGTATAATTGAAACTTTAAAAAATGAGCATAACCCGGAAATAGAAATTCAAGATTCTAATCCAATTTGTGAAATTATTTCTCCTTGGAAGTAAGTAATTTATTTAAACTCTAAAGCATGGAGAATTTTCTCAAAATATGTTAGCTTTGCTAAAGGCTATTGTATAATGAATAATTACAAGAATCCTTTATTTTCTTTCAACACTAATTATGATTTTAAATGAACGTCAATATATGATTACTAAAGCTCAGATTAAAAAATTTCAATTAGCAGTAGAAAATCTGGGAGAAAAAGTACCTCCACAAGATAATGAAAATGAAAAGTTACGACATCAATCATATTTAGGTTCACTTAATGGTGAAATAGAAGAACTATTAGAACAAATAGAGGAATATGAAAACCTCAAAGCAAGGAAAATAGATAGGTTGGAATGTAAGTCTTTAGAAGAATTACCAGAAGCACTTATTAAAGCACGGATTTTTCGTGGTTTAACTCAGGGACAATTAGCAGAACTTTTAAATGTGAAGGAACAACAGGTGCAACGTGATGAGGCTAATGAATATGCTAATTCTAGTTTCACAAAAATTTTGAAAGTTCAACGTGCGTTGGATATTGAGATTAGAGAGGAAGTAATTTTTAAATAACTTTCTCAACGTCTGATTACAATTTTGTATAAATAAATTTTGTAAATAAAAATTATTTATCTATAGTCTGATGTACTTGTAAAATATTCCAATATCAAAAATTATATTAATTGTAATTAGGATGTCAAAATTATGAACTCTCTTGAATTAAGACAAAAAATTGAACAAAATTTATTAACTATTTTACCAGAAAATTTAAAATTTATTGATGAATTTGTAGAATTTATTAAATATAAACAAGAAACAAGTTTATCAGAAAAAACTAACTATAAGCCAGCTTCAGGACGTTCAATTTTACGTCATGCTGGTACGTGGGTAGGAGACGACTTGGAAGAATGTCTGAAGTTAGTCTCTGAAACTAGAGGTAAAGTGAAAATTAATAATCGTATTAATCCTTTTGAGTGATGTATCTTTTAGACACTAATCATTGTAGTTTAATTTTTCTGAAAAATCAGACGGTTCTGGATTATATACAGGAAGTTGGAGAAACCGATATAGCTACTACTATCATCACAGTAGGTGAGCTAACTTATATGGCAGAAAATTCTAGTTATAAGGAAGAAAATTTAACTCGTATTGAGCAATTTATCACAGATATTAGAATTTATTATGTAGATGATGTAACTGCTAAAATTTATGGACAAATAAAAGCAGGTTTCATACACATGGTAAAACTTACGAAGAAGCTGCTAGAAATGGTCAGGAAGTAATTGAGGCTTTTGTTGAGATGCTTACTCAAGAAAATCAAGTATTACCAGAACCCAGAATGCTTCCTACAAAACCGTTGCAAGTTGCCTAGTTCAGTGTAAAAAGTATAGTTGCATTTTGACATTATAACCGTTAAAATGCCTGTAAATAATTGTAATTCAGTGTTATTCCCCATAATAACAAATTATGAAAACATTCACTATTGGTCATTCCAATCATACAATTGAAACATTTATCGAACTCCTGACTCGGTGACTTCTAACTTCTAGAATAGAAGAAGAGGGAAAGCGGGGGCAAAGAGAAATAAAAATCATCCTCTTGCCTTTTGCCTTTTACCTCTTGCCTTTTTTAGACGGTGGTGATCTCTTTTTCCTTTTCTACAAGCAAGTGGTCGATTTTTTCTGTGTGCTTGTTGGTCAGTTTTTGGAGTTTGTCTTGTTGATCTCGTGATTCATCTTCGGAGATTTCGGCACTTTTTTCCTGTTTGCGAATGGAATCGTTAGCATCACGACGGATATTGCGAATTGCTACACGACCTTCTTCTGCGTACTTAGCCGCAAGTTTGACAAATTCTTTACGGCGATCGCTAGTTAGTGGGGGAATATTCAACCGAATCACACTACCGTCGTTACTGGGAGTTAAACCCACATCCGACAAAGAGATAGCTTTTTCAATGATATTCAAGCTGCCCTTATCGTAGGGCTGAATCAGGATGGTTGAAGAATCTGGTGTGCTAATATTTGTCAGTGCTTTTAGGGAAGTTGGTGTACCGTAATACTCTACTTGTACCTTATCCAATAAACTCGCATTGGCGCGACCAGTACGAATTGTATTAAAAGCCCGTTGAGTGGACTCAACGGTTTTTTGCATCATGCTCTCAGCTTCAGCTAATTTCACAAGAACCTCCCACAAGAGTGCCAATGGATTCTCCCATGACTGCCCGGTGGATGTTACCTCGCACCGTTAGGTCAAATACTAAAATAGGGAGATTATTTTCTTTACATAGAGCAATTGCGGTACTATCCATGACTCGCAAATCTTTAGCCAAAACGTGGGCGTAAGTAAGAGTAATAAAACGCTTGGCCTCAGGATGGAGTTTGGGGTCAGCATCGTAAATGCCGTCTACTTTAGTAGCTTTAAAAATCACGTCTGCTTCAATTTCTGCTGCTCGTAAGGCCGCAGTCGTATCTGTGGTAAAAAAGGGATTACCAGAACCAGCCCCAAAAATTACCACCCGTCCTTTTTCAAGGTGACGGATGGCACGACGGCGAATGTATGGTTCTGCTAGTTCTTGCATAGCAATGGCGGTTTGTACCCTTGTCTGAATTCCCATCCGTTCTAGGGAATCTTGCAGGGTCATGGCGTTCATGACTGTGGCAATCATGCCGATATAGTCAGCGGTTGCCCGATCCATACCTGCTGATGCTGCTTTAATGCCTCGAAAAATATTGCCACCACCAACAACGATGGCCACCTGGACACCAGTGGCTATCACCTCTCCTATTTCCTTGGCTATTCCCTCGACCACTTCTGGATCAATGCCGTAGCCCAAGTTGCCCATTAAGGCTTCACCGCTCAGTTTAAGTAAAACCCGTCGGTAATTCGTTCCCATGAAGTTCTGCTTTATCAAAAAAGTTGCAATTGCCTCCAATTTAAGATAGCAGGACAGTGACTATCTGTCTCTATTTAGGTTGCCTGTTATTTATATAAAGTTCCAATTTGTTCGGTTTGGGCTGGCTGTATTTGCTAATCTTGCAATAAACAAGTATACTCAACACAACTTAATTATTTGATTTAAGCGGGTAGGAGTTTAGCAATGCTAAACCCCTACAAATCTAGGTTTTTCGTGATTTTACAAAAGTCCATGTCCCAACCGTTTTGAGTATAATCGCATTTCTTAAATAATCCACTCCCTGCGCTGATGCTGTTTGGGTGTGTTCATCTATTTGCCCTTGATA
Organism: Dolichospermum flos-aquae CCAP 1403/13F; assembly: GCF_012516395.1. Taxonomy (GTDB): domain Bacteria; phylum Cyanobacteriota; class Cyanobacteriia; order Cyanobacteriales; family Nostocaceae; genus Dolichospermum; species Dolichospermum lemmermannii. Next base: position 494,723 of record NZ_CP051206.1, on the reverse strand, counting down.
GCGAATAATCCCATCGCTATCTATCAAAAAGGCTGTAGGTGGACTAATTACACCAAAGCTGCGGGTAACATCTTGAGTTGAGTCCCACATATAGTTATGGGTAGAAACAGCTTGATAATTCCTACCCATAACTATCCATATATTACTGTTTGTCCAAGTCTTCAATAAGTTGATCAACAAAATCCCTCAACCGTTGCTGCCAGTCAGGGACGGCTTTAATTTTTTCCCTGACTCCAGGTAAAACCTTAAATTGCAAAGGTGATTTATCGTACGCTACCTGATTTTGTGGTTTAAATTTAATCCGAGGCATTGCCAAATCCTAATATGTCTGATATACTAGATATCATAGCACAACATTGAAGGTCGAATCAAGTGAACTAATCCTTGTGGATCGGGTTTTCCCCAGTTCTCAAATATGCTCTAACTGCGGCAATCATCGTCATAAAATGCCATTAAAAAGCCGCGTTTATGTTTGTCCTGATTGTGGACATACAGAGGATCGTGACCTCAACGCAGCTAAGAATATTGACCGATGGTTTGCGGATATTTTTATCCCTGTAGCGTAGCGGTTCTTTTTAGGAACTACGGTCAGAAACGGTAAGTTCTACCGAGATAGCCTGTGGAGCGGACAAACCTCTTAGAAGTCATTCTAAGACCGTGATTAAACAGGAAATAAGCACTAAGGTTATCGCTGTCCAGATGTGTCTAGACTTTGGTAATTTTGGGTAAGTTTTATAGAACGGAAATTTAACTGATGACGCTCGGCAAAAACTTTCATTTATTAATATTGCATTTACCATGAAAACTTCTCCAAAAACCTGGATTTGGCAAGATTTCTCTATTTGTTACCAAACTCAAGGTACTACTGGACCTGCTGTGATCTTGATTCATGGTTTTGGTGCGTCATGGTTACATTGGCGCAAAAACATTCCAGCCTTAGCGGCAATTTGCCGAGTTTATGCGATTGATTTAATTGGCTTTGGTGGTTCAGCTAAACCCACACCAGGGGAAAAAATTAGTTATACCCTAGAAACTTGGGGACAACAAGTAGCAGATTTTTGTCGGGAAGTGGTAGGTGAACCTGCATTTTTAGTAGGTAATTCTATTGGTTGTATTGTGGCTATGCAAGCGGCGGTAATTAACCCGGATATGGCTTTGGGAATTGCTTTGCTTAACTGTTCTTTGCGGTTATTGCATGATCGTAAACGCGTAAATTTACCTTGGCTAAAGCGATTTGGTACGCCAATTCTCCAAAATTTCTTGGCGATTAAACCAATAGGTGATTTCTTTTTCAATCGCCTAGCTCAACCACAAACGGTTAAAAAGATTCTTTTACAGGCTTATGCTAACGGGGAAACGGTGACAGATGAGTTAGTTGACATTTTGATGATACCAGCAAAAGATCCTGGGGCTGCTGCTGTATTTTTGGCGTTCACTGCTTATTCTAGTGGTCCTTTACCGGAAGACTTATTACCTAGATTATCTTGTCCGGTAATTATTTTATGGGGAACGGCTGACCCTTGGGAAGCTATTGATTTAGGCCAAGAGTTAGCCAATTTTCCCCAAGTTCAAAAGTTTATTCCTTTAGAAGGTGTGGGACATTGTCCTCAAGATGAAGCTCCTGATTTAGTTAATCCTATTTTACAGGATTGGATTATTGATCAATATCAATCTATCCGTTCTATAAAACTTACCCAAAATTACCAAAGTCTAGACACATCTGGACAGCGATAATCCTAGTGTTTATTTCCTGTTTAATCACGGTCTTAGAATGACTTCTAAGAGGTTTGTCCGCTCCACAGGCTATCTCGGCAGAACTTACCGTTTCTGACCGTAGTTCCTAAAAGGAACTGTCTTTTTAAAACACCTATCCCATGCTTGGCGTAAATCAGCTAACGCCTTCTGAGGGACATTTTTGCTAACTTCGTAATACCAGGCGGATTCAGATTTAATCTCAGCAACTAACTTTTTATGCGGGTCAATCGCTGAGGGAAGTTTAAGTTTTTCGCCTTCTCTGGGAGTAGCTAAGATATCTATAACTTGAGCATTTGCCCATGCTTAGTTTATAAAGGTATTTTCGATCAATGTAATCATTCTATGGTTATAAACTAATAATTAGAATTTCCATTGTTTGACGTATATATATTTAATTTTTGTCTGTTAAAAAAACTCACTCAAAAACTGATTATTTTTGAATGAGCTATATGAGTATTAAAATCTAAATGAATTGGGCTAACTTATTACCAGCGACGGCGGGGTCTCCAGCCCCAACCACCACCCCAGCGACGGCGGGGGGATCCCCAGCCACCACCACGACCAGATAGAAGCTGTTGTTCTTCTATGGATAGTTCTACAACTAAATCAGATGGAATATTTTGAGATGGAATATTTTGAGATGGAATATTTTGGTTTGACATAATAATTGTTAACCTCAATTAATTTCTATTAGGCTTCGGACAACCATGCTTCTTTTATAAAGATATTTATCACTAATTTAATGATTCTATAGTTATAAATATTAGTTTATAATTTATATCTTTTGATTCACATAAATAAGTTTATTTTCTAACTATAGATAGGCTATGGCAATTTTAAAGTGCCATGTAAAAAAAGGTGAGAGGAGAAAGTTACGCCCGAATTTTGGCATAAGATACTGTTGATATTTGATATCAAGCAAGTTATCTGAAAATTTCTCCTCACCCTATAACTACAAGGTTGGAAAACTAAGACTATTAAGAATAGCTCAGTTTATAGACTTTACCCACTAAAAAAGAGTATTAACAACCTGGCATAGAGTTCGATTCAGGATAGTTCTCATCCCTTTCAGAAGCTGGATATTGATCATATTTTTGGGAGTCGCAACCACATTTTTGTTTTTTAGGTTTACAAGAAGGAGGAGGTGATTGGTAACATCCCCCAGATAAAAGTTGTTGTTCTTCTGCGGATAGTTCTACAAATAATTCAAATTTGGTATTCTGATTAAACATGATTATTAGCCTCCGTTAGTTAATAGGATCGATATGATTCAGTTCTAATCCTTTTATAAGCTTTATCTGAATATTTTTAATGATTCCCTAGTTAGAAATTAATAATCATAATTTCTATCTTTTGATTTATATATTAATTTTTAATGATTGAAAGTATAAATACATCAAAATCATCACAGTATTTATAAATAAATATTTAATATTTCTCTGTTACAAGAAACTCCCTCAAAAATAATCAATTTTTGAGGAAGCTATATATTTATTAAACTCTACTGAATAATTGCCGAGTTGATGAGATTAGCTGTATCATTCTTCCTCACTCATATTTTCATTATCACCACGACCTCCATCTCTATCTCTATCTCTATCGTCAGATTTCGGACAAACCCAATAGCATTTCTTGTAACATTTTTTCCTTCCTCCAGATAAAAATTCCTGTTCTTCGGTGGATAATTCGACAAGTAAATTAGATTGAATGACTTGATTTGACATAATTATTAGCCTCAATAAATAGTTGGAGTTTACACACTTAAATAAACGAAAGTATTATCTATGTGCGATCCTATCTTCTATTTATAAATCTATTGTGAGAGAATTAAATTCTCCTGAAGTTATAAATAAACGAACTAAAAGTATGAATTACCATCTCATACTTTAAGCTGAACTAAATTATAGTTAATTCCATAAAAAATGCGTTTTTCGTGAACATTATTCCTATATTAAGTGTTGATATTATATATTTATAATGACAATGCAAAATAGATATATTATCTAACTTTAGAAGCATGATTTTCTCATACATGAATGTCACAAGTGTTGAATCCTGCAATAAAACTTTACAATCTTTGCGTTTTACCCAGGTAAAATTCATTGTCTATTGAGAATAGAGTCATTAATTGATCAAATTTGGTATCACCAATACCAATGCACAACTTGGACACAATCCTCAAAATCTTAACATTCAACACTTCTGCATGAATGTTATATTTGAATTGTTAACTGGTTTACCAGCTAATGCTAATTAAATCAGTGTTAAGAATGAGGCAGAGTGATGTCAGTTAATACGATTCAATCTGATTTACTTTTTGATTTATCTACAGAGGAACAACAACTTATATCTGGAGGTAAAGAAGGAACAATAAGGGCTAATGGTAGGTTTCGCTACGGTGGTAGAAGTTATCCAGCTACTATCAATGTAAGAGTTACTGGTCTACCTTAATAAACCATAGATTTTCGTCGAGTTTTCAGTTCTTTGTTAATCAATTTATAGTCTAATTCCCACTGCGGAGTTGGACTTTTTTAATCATTAAAAATAAACCAAACTACCAATTTAAAAATCAATAGTCATTTATTAACTCAGACAAAAAAATGTAGAGCAGAAAATAAAGCTGTCCCTACAAGAAAATATTTAAATTTAAATCTGGCTATGTTATGAAAACAAATTACTTAACTTGTCAGTGCTAGAACTAATAGTTACTAACCCAAAAGTAAAAGAAAGTGCCATAGTAATTTGGGATAATTTATATTTGCTAGTTTGTGAGTTAGAGTCACCTGAGGCGAGTTTTAAATCACTTTTCCCTTCAGTTTCTAAATCAGTTTTTTGGAAGAATAATTTACCTTCACTGAATAAACCTAACATGGGAAATATTTGCCCACCAACTACAGATTCTTGTTCTGTATCGGAAAGATATCTAAATAATTGAGTATTTTTCGGCATATTATTACTCCTTACATAAGTAATTAGGTTTGGCTAAAGAATAGGAAAATAAAAACTTTGACAATATTCATTTATACAGTTAAAAATTGTAAATGCTCTCCGGGTTTTGAGAGGAATGTCTGCGGAGTTCCTTGAATTTGTACTTGACCTTTTTCGATGAGAACAATCCAATTAGCACGATGAATGACGCTAGGACGATGGGTAATTAAAATTGTGGTTTTACCTGTACGATGTTCCAAAAGCCGATCTAGAACATGAGCTTCACTCATGGGGTCTAGTCCGGCGGTAGCTTCATCTAAAATGAGTATAGGTGGATTTGTGAGAATGCCGCGAGCGATCGCTAATCTTTGTCTTTGTCCCCCAGAAAGATTTGCACCAAACTCCCCTAATACGGTTTGATATTTATTAGGTAATTGACTGATAAAACCATCTGCATCAGCAATATCACAAGCTTCAACTATGTCTTCAAAAGAAATATTAGGTGTACCCAAACGGAAGTTTTCCAAAATTGTCCGACTCCAAAAATGAGGTTCTTGGGGAACATAAACTACTTGTTGTCGGTAACAATCTAAAGCAATATCTTGGATATTAAAAAAACCAATGCGAATATTACCAGAATCTGGGACATATAAACCAGCTAATAATTTAGCTAAAGTGCTTTTACCACAGCCAGATTTACCAATTAAAGCAATAGTTTTTCCTCCAGGAAGCTGAAGAGAAAAATCATCTAACAAGTCAATTCTACCTGCGTGATGAAATTGAAGATGAGAGCAATTAATATCTGCCACACTAGAAATTTGTGCAGTTGGCTTTTGACTTCCTCCCACCACTTCCGGTGTCGCATCAATAACTTCTAATAATCGAGAAACTGCTGTTTGGGAACGAAAATATTCATCAACAAAGCCAACTAATGAGTTGATTAAAGCTAAAACATTGACTTGCAAAGTATTAAAAGCTAACATTTGTCCAATGCTTAAATTGCCTTTAATTACTAACATACTCCCCAATCCTAACAAGATAACACCACCAATTGTAGATATAATTTTAGCAATAGTCCCGTTGATAATTGCTATTTGAACCGTACTAAAAGCCAGATTTGCTAGACGACCAAACCGACTTTGAAACTCATCCCAAAATTGAGGAGCAGCATTTGTAGTTTTAATTACCTGTGCGCCCTTAAATGTTTCGACTAAAACACCTTGATTTTCTGCTCCTAAAACTAAGAGGCTGCGGGTTTTTTGCTGAAGAATTGGTAAAAAAGGTAAGGTTGATAAAGTCATAAAAGCAGCAATTAATAAAACTGCTATTGTTAATTGCCAGCTATAAAATAACATTAAGCAAAAAGAAATCACAGCAATAAAAAATTGGCTGGGTAAAACAATCACAATCTGGGATACTAATTGGTTAATTTCGCCAATATCTCGTAGTCGGCTAGTAATTTCCCCACTGCGACGAGATTCATAATAATTTAAGGGTAATTGCAGTAGTTTACGACCAAATTCCAAGACTAAACCCAATTGTAATCTTTGCCCAAAATGAGAAATCATTAAGGCTTGAAATACTTGTAAACCTCCACTAAATAAACTCATAACTATGACTGCGGAAACTACAACAGTGAGTAATTGCACATCTCCACGCACGAGAACATCATCTGTCAATAATTGAATTAAAACAGGAGTTCCTAGAGCTAGTAAACCCAGGACAATATTAATCATTAAAACCTGAGTTAATAAACCACGAAATGGTAAAATCCGGTAAAAAAACCGCGTGATACCACCTTTTGATTGTTCTTGGGGTTGTTCAAAAAAGCGGTCTGAATCTGGCTCTAATAAGAGCATTACGCCATTCCAAGCATTGGTTAATTCTTCTTTGGTCAGATAACGAAGTCCCACAGCCGGATCGGCAATAACGTATTTTTTGCCTTTTTTACCATATAAAACCACCCAATGATAGCCTTGCCAATGAATAATTGCAGGTAATGTAATTTCTGTAATTCTGTCTATGATTTCTGGAGAAGCTTTGACCGCTCTAGCATTGAAACCGAGATTTTCTGAACCTCGTTTTAAACCTAATAATGTTGTTCCTAATTGTCCAGTCCCCACAGCTTCTCGGCTTTTAATCATGCTTAAAAAGCGTCCATAGTGCTTGGTAATAGAAACTAAACAAGCTGCCCCACAGTCTTCTTCACTTAACTGTAAAGTACACTGATAATTTTGATGATTTTTAAAGATATTGAACATAATTATCCAAAAAAGTTTAGTAGGTTGAGTTGACGATAGGAAACCCAACTTTATGCAAGTCTTTGTTCTATTGTGCTGTTTTTGTCGGGTTGTGCTATTACTTAACCAAACCTCAATCCTTATTTATAAATTGGTGATTAATTTACTTTTTCTGAGAATAAATTGCATGATAGTTTCTTGACGAGAAATAATGTCCGCGCGTCCTTCCATACCAGATTTGAGATCACATACATGATTTCCTTTTGCTAAAAATAGATTTTGTGGTTCAATATTTATTTGATAAGTAGCTACCTGGGGTGTGCTAATAATTGAATTATTTTGGGGAATTGCTAGGACATCTGCTCCAATTGTTTTTACAATTCCCTTGAGAGTTCCATAGTCTGGATAGGGACAAGCTGAAACCTGCATTTGTACTATTTGACCAGGTTTTACTTTGTCAATATCTTTAGCAGAAACTTGAGCTTTAATGATTAAAGGAGCATCCACAGGAGCAATTTGAGCAAGAGCTTCACTGAGTTGGACAACCTGTCCAGGATTGCGAAGTTTGAGCTGCATGAGTGTGCCATTAGCTGGGGAACGAATCACACTTTTATTTAAATCATTGTCTAACTGTTGTAATTCTTGATGAGTGCGAATCTGTTGTTTTTGTAATTCTAACCGTTGCTGAATTAATGTTTCTCGTTCTTTTTTTAAAGCGGCTAAATTGCTTTCACCTCTGGCTTTTTCCTGCCTAATTCTTTCTAAGGCAATTGTCACATTTGCATTACTGGGATTAACGGCAATTTTGGCTTTTTGTAAGTTTATTTGGGCTAATTTAACAGCTTGTTCTTTTTCTTCTTGGAGATTTTTAGTGCTAGATTTAGCTTGTTCCAATTTGGCTTGAGCCGATTTAACAGCTTGTTCTTTTTCTTCAACTAAATTGCGAGATATTGCTCCTGATGTAACTATACTCTGTAAGCGATCGCGCTGTAAAGTAGCCAGTTTTAATGCTGCTTCTGCTTCTTGGACAGTGGCTATTAACACCCTTTCTTTTTGTAATCTTGCTAGTTGCTCATTTGCTAAATTTATCGCTATTTTAGCTTGTGTCATTTCCGCACCAGCTTTAATTTGCTGATCGTTATAGTTGCGCTTAGTTCCAGCCAATTCAGCTTGTACAGCTATAATTGTCCGCTCATTTAAGTTGGTTTGAGAAATTATTTGAGTATTGACCTGATTAATTTGAGCATCAATTTGAATAAGTTGTAATTGACTTTGCTGGATAGTATTTTGCAGTTGTCTTTTTTGAGATTGCAGTTGGGAGTCATCAATATAAGCAATTATTTCTCCTTTATTTACTAGCTGATCTTCTTTAACGACAATTCTTTTCACAGTTCCCGTCATGCCAGATTCAACTAACCGTAATTCTCCCAATGGTCGGATAGTTGCAGGGACTTTAACTGTGATGTTGTAATAGAGGACAGAACTAAGACTCACAGCCACTACAAACATACTAATCATTACCCCCCCACCGATATGAATCCATTTACCGATATGGGGGAGAAACTCATTAGCTTCTAGTATATGCAAATCCTCTGTAGTCGAGTTATTTAAATTATAGGGAGAATTGTTATTTTGACTCTGTAAGGAGTTCACGGGATTACACCTTTGATTAGGACTAAAATAGTCTCACCTAAGATAGAAATTACTACTATCATGCAGCCGAAAAGTAACTATCTTAGGTAATAAATTGACAGCAATAAAAACAATTAAATTTCTCTATTCACATTGTGAAAATTAATTTGATCATCGGTTATAATTTAGTGAAGGGGGTAGAGATGGTTATGCCCTAGTTGTGGGAATTATCTTTCTCAAATCTTCGATGCGGATTAAGCGTGAAGAAAATGGGGGAGAAGAATCAAACTTTCTCAAAGTCCTCACTTACGTTGAGCAAGTTATTGTCATCTCCTCTAACCCCCTTTGTTGTCTAAAAAAGTTGTTGACTAGCAGTGCAGAGTGGCGAAAATAAGTAACCATTAAAAATCCTTAAAAAGCTGGTGTAATTTGCTTTTTTAGTTTTTAATTCTTAATTTTCAATACCACTCTGCGGTACTAGTACAACACGGCGTAAATAAAATGACCATTAAAAGCTGCGAAAATTTGACTGATTGCAAGGCTTAAAAATGGTTCATTCACTTACGCCGCAGTGTACTAGTTTAGTGCTGCTTTGACATTGGGCAAATTATAGGCTTAGAGTCTCGTATTTACTGAATAACCGTACCAGTTGCACCTAATGTTCCAATTGCAGCTATAGGTCCAGGAGCTGCGACTGGGGCTGTAATTGCAGCATCAGTTGGTAGCACTGCTGGACCTAAAGCCCCTACACCAGCAGGAAGGTCTGCACCTAAACCTAAGAAATCTTGTCCCGCAGTCAATATGGTATTAGACTTACCTGCGGAGTTAGCACTACTACCTTGAGGACCGGAGACACTTGATCCCATTAAGAGCGATCCCTTGTTAGCATAGTTACTAGCAGCTAGTTCAAAGTCAGCCCCACCAGTCACTATTTCTTGTTGTTGATCAGATAAAGCAACAAGCAAATCGGATGCGTTGATTTGATTTAACACAATTATTAGCCTCACTTACGTAATTAGGTGTTCCATCACCTAACAACTCAACTATAAGCATTGTTGCCTAAGAATTCATAAACCTACGGGTAGAAAATAAAGTTTGCAAATTTACCTCTAAAAGTAGAGACAAAATAGTTTTTAATTACTAGAATAGTATTATTAAAAGATTAATCCTAGCTCACATAAAATCTGCACAATGTATATTTGTGGTTTTTACAGAAAACTCTGAATATATGAATTTATTCGGATTTCTACTCAACAGAAAATTAAATATCTATGTTTTTAGATATCTCTAATTTCAGAAAAATCATTTTGCTAGATCAGGAATTATTCAGTAATGAGAGAGTAACTGATTTAACAAATAAGCACAGGTAGCACTACCGATAGGAACTGTTAAATTATCTATGCCCAAAAAAGAAAAGGCTTCTAAAATCGTGGCGATTACGGCGACAATTAAGGAAACCATCCAAGTTTGCCAAATATTACCTTGAGTAACCAGTAAAAGAGTTACACAAATAAAATAACTAATTAAAGTCACTGTTAAAGAACCTTCCCAGCTTTTTTGAGAACCAAAAACCACATATTTATGTTTACCAAACCGTTTCCCAATTAAAGCAGCTAATCCATCTCCCCAAGCCATAGTCATAATTCCTAAAACAGCATATTGGGGTTGGTGTAAATACCAAAAAATACCCACTAAAACACCTATACTCACAGCATAGAAAAATGTTCCTAAACTTTGACGACCGACACTATTAATACCAGGAAGAATAGGGAATTGATAAGATAACAAGGTGATAATACCCGCAAAAATTGCCGCAGTAATTCCCACAAAAGAGGGAATATCTAACCACCAAGCAATTAAAATTACGTTACCTGTACCAATATGCACGATTTTACGAATGATTTCCGGTTCACTATCAGTAAAACGACTAACTACCCAAGCAATGCAGATAATTAATCCTACCCAAGCCGCAGCGGGGGCAATTTGCAGCGACAATGGGGAAAGGTTTTCTAAGCTGAGGAATGTGTTAAACAATGAGGGAATAGAGGTATTTTTAACTTTAATTCTACTTTATGAGCTTTGGACATGAAAATATTATTGATTTGGCTAATTAAGGGTTATCGCTTCTTTATTTCTCCCCTGTTTCCCCCAACTTGTCGCTTTCAACCTACTTGTTCTATGTATGCGATTCAAGCTATTGAACAGTTTGGGGTATTTCGGGGTAGTTGGATGGCTATCATGCGGATTTTACGCTGTCATCCTTTTCATCCAGGAGGTTATGATCCTGTTCCAGATGTGAAAGAAAAATCTTGTTGTCAGCATGAAGAGTGAACACGGATTTAAGGGATTACTGGATTACACGGATAGTTTTTTAGGAATTTCTGATTCAGAATATGATTTTATCGGGCTTTCCCCCGCTTCGCTAACACGCTCCAGGTGCAGAGCCTCAGAGAGTCAGAGTTTGAAAACATAGAATTTCACAAGCGTTAAAATGCGACCTTATTACCAAATCCCCATTATTGAATGTGGTGAACCTTTAGTTAAAATTCCTCTAGAATTGTTTGCGGTGGAATCTCCTCACCCTTATCAAAAGTTAGGTGCTAATTATGGCGGAAATTCACCTTATTACTTGCGTCAAAGTGTTGTTGAAAATTTAATTCAGGCGCAAAATCATTTACAATTACTACATCCCCATTGGTCTATTCAGATATTCGATGCTTATCGGCCTGTAGCTGTCCAGCAATTTATGGTAGATTACAGCTTTGGGGAAGCGTTGCGAGAACAGGGTTTGACGGAAAAGGAATTATTACCCCAGCAACGGGAAGATATCTGGACAGCGGTTTATGAAATTTGGGCTGTACCCAGTTTAGATATGAAAACCCCTCCTCCCCACAGTACGGGGGCTGCGGTGGATATTACTCTAGTCAATGATGTTGGGGTAATTGTGGATATGGGTTCACCCATTGATGAGATGTCCGAGCGATCGCATCCAGAATATTATATTCATAGTCATCAAGGCTATAATGCTAACCGGCAATTATTACGGGATGTAATGTTAAAAGCTGGATTTCAACGTAATCCTAGAGAATGGTGGCATTTTTCTTTTGGTGATCAAATGTGGGCTTGGTTATATAATCAATCTCATCCCGAAACTGTGATGACAGCCCGTTATGGACGATTAAGTTAAATGAATTTATGTTTCGCGCAATCTCTAAGAGAGATCCCGCCGGGTAGGCACAAAGGAGCAAAGACGCAAAGTTTGATATTTTCAATAGGTTGTGTTATAATTTTTGGTGGTACTAGTGAAGTTTTTATAAGGGAAATGCCGAAAACCCTTGAAGATGTAGCTGACTTAGTCAGCTACATCTGTGCTTTAGACAAGGGATGAAGGCTAGAGGCTTTCCTTTATCCTGCATTGACATTAATTTAAAAATTTGAAATAATTTCAAATTTTAATCCATATTCGTGAGACAATTAAATTGTCAGCAAAGACATTAAAAACCTACCGGGGGACTCTCGGAAAGTTACGCTTGTCAGAGATGATTCTGCCAGTAATGGCAAACAGGATCAGGGCAAGAACCCAAATATTTAAGGCAATGCCTGAAGCTGGGATAACTGAGAGATATAGACTGAAACTCTCTATAGAATCCCCGTGTCTTTAGACCGGGGAGTGTCAATTCACAGTTGATGTTGGAGAGGTGTCCGAGTGGTTGATGGTGACGCACTCGAAATGCGTTTTGGGGAAACTCAACGGGGGTTCGAATCCCCCCCTCTCCGTTGATTCAAATAATGATTATTGCGGTTTTTCTTCCTTTTGCTGCGGACTTTCCGGCACTTGATTTTGGTTTATTTCTACAGTTGGAACTACTACAGCCGAAGAATTTTCTGGTTGAGATTCCTGGGGTGGGGTGACTACGGGATTAGATTCCGGTGCAGTATTTTCTGGAGGTGGAGAAGCTTTCTGGGATTCTTTAGCGTCACGCAGGGTATCCATTAAGGATGGTGAAGAAGTCACAACCGGTGTTGATTTATTAATTGTAGTATTCGGGGTTGGAGTGGGCTGAGAGTTGTTATTCTCAGGGGCTTTTTCTTCATCACTACTATTATTAGTAGGGGTTGGTTCTGGGGAAACAGGAGTATTTTTGCGTTTTCTCCTGACTCTCAGTGGTACAGATTCATTAAAAGAGGAATTTTGAATTTTTTGATTTGGAGATGATGGTGATATTTCCACGACAGGTTTGGGTGGAATAGATTCGGAAGTAGATTGTTTAATAACTGGTTTAGGTGATGATTGTAAATTAGGTTTTGATAATATCTGCGTCATACTAAAACCTGCCGTAGCGGCAATTAAGGCAATACTAATGCTCACAATTCCCTTCGATACACCTGCTTTTTTGCCTGTATTTGCGACTTTTGGTGGTGTAGCAATAGGACGGGGAGTAGCTTTTTTGAGGAAATTTTTGGATTTTAAATCCGATAAATTAATAGTCTGTACTGCTTGAGTCGCTAAAGTTGATGATGTCACATTTAGCCCATTTCCCGGTAGTAGTTGCAGCCATTCTGCTACTGTTGTCGGACGAAACTGAGGTTCTACAGCCATTCCTCGGCTAACTGCTTGATTCACAGCCCCACTCAGATGAGGTTGTAATTCACGGGGAGAGGGCATTTTTTCCCGATCTCGCAGTAATGCAGGTATAGGAACTTGTGCAGTTAACAGTGCATATAAAGTCGCTGCTAAGCCATAAACATCTGTAGCTGCTGTTCGTTGTGCTTGGGTTAGATACTGTTCAATGGGTGCATAACCTTCACTGACTAAACCTGTATGTGTCTGTTTTGCCCCGTTATTAAATTCTCTAGCAATGCCAAAATCAATTAGCACTACTTCCTGCGTTCCTTGACGCAAAATAATATTATCTGGTTTAATATCTCGGTGCAATAAACCATTATTATGTACAACCTGCAATGCTGCGCCTATTTGACGGATATAATGAATGGCTGTAGCTTCTGGTAGGGGTATTCCTGGTAAAACAAATGCTGCACCTAAGGTGTCTCCGCGAATGTATTCCATCACCATATAAGGTAAACTATCTTCCTCAAAAAAGTCACTTACCCGGACAATATGAGGATGAACACAAGCGGCTAATCTTTTAGCTTCATCTTGAAATTGGCGCTGGAACTTAGGGAAATCGGGATGTTGTCGCAACCTCTCATTGATAGTTTTCATCACCACTTCTTGACCTAAATAGTGGTGCATAGCTTTAAAGGTAACACCAAATCCGCCCCGCCCTATTTCCTGGAGGATGGTATATTTTCCATTCTGCAAAATTGTGCCTGCTAACATAGGGTTTTTCAGTCTTAAATGAGCAGATAATTAACTGGGTTATAGCACTCTTAGGAACGCAAATTTAATAACCTGCAATTCTGATTTGATCGGAAATGGGGCATTAGGCTTTGCTTTAGCGTAGCCATGGTCGCATAGCTTTACACACCCTATCTTTTGCACTTTATTTAATCCACACTCCTGACCTATTATGACAACGGTTTTTGATTCTGATGAAATATTGTGCGATATGGCGGTATGCACTTGAATAAACTACATCATAACCCCCTCCTCGCTCTTCGAGGTGGAGGTTGGGGGTGGGGTGATCTTTAAAGAGCTTGTTTTGGCGAGAAAAGTTCTCGACTCAACGGTAAAATATCCGGAATTAACTTCCCAAAATCAGAAAAATCTGCCTAACTTTCCCTCTAAAATCAATGCCCTATTAAGTAGGTTGGCGTTGAAAACTGTCGTTATAGCACTAGGCAAGAGGCAAGAGGCAAGAGTAAAGAGTAAAGAGTAAAGAAGTTTTCAGCGATTTTACGTTTCTTTACACAGTTTGGTTTTATTGTGTTCACCTACTTACCATCTTCCCTGAGTACCAGTCATAATTTCTGAATATTTCTTTTTTTTAGCTAAAACAGAATCTGATGTTAAATTCATTGATCATGATCAATAAAAATTTATGAACTCTCAACCAGAAGAAGATTTGCAGCGTCGTCTCCAAAATCTAGCAGCAGAAATTAAATCTGCCGGTGTTAATCCTCCGCAACCAGAAGCACAGACACCTCTGACAGGGTTTTCTCAATGGAACTTGTATTTACAAAGATCCAGAAATTGGTTTAATAGTTTATCAACAATTAAAAAGCTGGCAGTCACAGGTATTGTCATGTTGTTAACTGTTTGGATGGTGCAAACAGTATTTGCTCTAGTTGCTTCTGTTATGAGTCTAGCGATGTTGGCAGTGTTAGTGTATCTTGGATACAAATTTTTTATTGCTAATAGAAAGGCAAAATAAGCAATAGCCTATTTTAATCATGCCAATAGTGGCGTAAAAAAAATCACAGGTAATTATTCAATGGCTAATCCAATGATCGGCAAAAGTAGTAGTCAGTCTAGCCGCTCCAAAGAACCGAAAAAAGCTAAAATTACACCATTAGCAACCAGGCGTTTTGTGGCTTGGACGGTGGAAATCACCCTCCTTATTGCCAGTGGTTTAGTTCCTTATGCTTTGGGCGTGTATGTAAATTCTCGGAGTGAGATCCAGCGAGTTCCTCTTAACCCTGTTCTCGTAGTCACAGAAAAAGCGATCGCTAGACCCCTCGCATTACCTGTCAGTTACGGTATTCGCAACGTCGCTTGGCCGACTAATATCTTATGGACATTAGCCCTATTATTACCCACCAGCTTCGGTGCTTGGCAATTATATTTATTAGCTAAAACTGGCAGCACCATTCCCAAACGGTGGTTTAGAGTGCGAGTAGTAACCGAAGCCGGAACAGCCCCAGGCTTAGGTGCAATCATAGTTAGAGAAGGATTAGGGCGTTGGACAGTACCAGTTTCTGCCGCTTATCTACTTTGGCGTTACAGCTTTATTTTCCCCAACTTAGCTCTGTTTGCATCTTTAACGATGTTAATGATCCTAGCAGAGTCTAAGGGCTGGACTGTCCAAAAGCATCGCCGCTCTTTCCATGATCAAATAGCAGGAACATACACAATAGATGCAACCAGCACGGTTAGTCATCCTGGGGAGCAGTCAACAATAAACGAAGCTGATGTAGATAGTGCTGCAACTCAAAAATCTAGTTCCACTCCAGTCCCCAAAAATAATTCTTATCTCAGTCTGTTTTTGGTAGGGCTGACTAGTATGATTGCTGTACTATCAACTTTAGTCGGTACACAAATCTATATCCAAACCCAAGAAAGCCAACGGAGAAGCGAACAAACTAATAGTCAAAAGTTTATCGAACTCATCAAAGCACTAAATCCCAGCAGCGGTGTTACTAATGGAGATCGACAAAGAGCAGTGTTAGCCTTGGGGACTATAGATGATAAACAATCCATCAAATTATTAATTGACTTATTAGTCAAGGAAACAGACCCCAAAACCCTGGATAGTATTCAACAAGCTTTAACTAATACTGGTTTTAAAGCTATCCCGGAATTAAACCGGATGAATCAGTTTCTCGCGGAAGAACTAGCATCTATGGGTAAAAGTCCTAATTCGGACATTAGACAAAACCAGTTAATTCTGACTCAGCAGGTAATTAATAAAATTCTGGCTGTCTATAGTGGCAAAATTAACAATATTGACTTGAGTAAAGCTGAATTAGGTTCTCAAGCATCTGGAGGAAAGTCCTTATTTAACCTGGTATTAAACAACATTGATTTATCAGGAATTGTCTTGAAATCGGCAAATCTTAACCAAGCTAATTTCCAAGGTAGCCGTTTTCGCAGCGTCGGTGAAGATGGACGTTGGGATACTTACGATGATGTGATTGCAGATTTAAACAACGTCCAGTTAAAGGCAGCTAATTTAAGTAATACTAACTTGAGCCGTGTTTCCATGAGTCGGAGTGATTTAAGTCGGGCTAATCTCAACAAAGCCAACTTATCCTACACCCGCTTATTTGCTGCTAATCTCAGTAGTACCCAGTTAGTAGGTACAGATTTACGAAATGCGATTTTAGAAAATGCCAGCTTGATAAATGCAGATTTAAGCAATGCTAATTTAACAGAAGCAAATTTATATGCTGCTCGTTTAGTGCGTGTTTCTGCTATTGGGACACAATTAGCTTATGCAAATTTAACCAAAACTGATTGGCAAGGTGCAGATTTATCTGAAGCCTATTTAGATTATGCTAATCTCAGTGATGCTAACTTAACTGCTACTCGGCTGACTGGTGTTAGTTTGCGTTCCGCTAACTTAGAAAACGCCAATTTGCAAAATGCTGATTTAAGTCGGGCTGATTTACGAAAAGCAAATGTGGACGGAGCAAATTTTCAAGGTACAATCCTCTTTGCCGGTAAACAAAATCCCGCAGATCAGTTTGTGGAAACACCTGATATTGGTTCTCAAAATGCCTCAATCAAAGGAGTAGATTTTACTAAAGCTAAAAATTTAGATCCTCAACAATTGGCATTTATTTGTACTCAAGGTGGACTACATTCTCGTTGTCCATAATGGCATGAGGGGATGAGGTGCAACCCAACAAATGCGTTGGGTTTCATGCTTCAACCCAACCTACGAATCAAGGCTTTTTTCAATTTGGCGAAGGTATTGCTAAGTTATATTAAATACAGATTGTGTCAGGAGTAGGGTAATGAAGCATTTTCAGTGTTGGCTTGGGGTAATGGGAATGGGAACCGTTTTGAGTTTAGCTGTAAACTCTCAACCAGTAAAAGCTCAGGTAGCTTATGGTAGCTATGTTGGTATTGGTCCAACTGTGGGATTGACAGATGGTACGCAATTGGGTGGAGTCCTGGCTTTTCGTTACAAGTTACTAGAAACACCCATTTCTTTCCGCGCTCAAACGTTAATTGGTAAAGGCACAGCCATAGTCCCGACTGTTTCCTATGACCTCCCTCTCAACTGGCAAACTGATGTTTATTTAGGTGCTGGTTTAGTCTTAACTAGTGGTGATATAGCTTCTCCTGTAGGTAATAAAATTAGCTTTGCTTTGCAACCAGGCATTGATTATGTTATTCCTAATAGTAATACTGTGATTTTTGGTAATGCTATTATTGCTTTTGATGCCTACCGGAATACTGGTGGTACAGCTTTATCTTTACAAGGTGGAGTTGGGTTAAGGTTTTAATTCGTCATTTGTCATTGGTAATAATTTTTTAATTTTTGAGTTCTTGAAAAGATGGTGCTGAACCGAGAAAAATTAGAGTTTTACTTAACAGACCGAGAAACTCCTGTAGGTAAGGTAATTAGTGTAACTATTGCTTTATTGGTTTTAGTATCTTCGGGAATTTTTGTCGCGGAAACCTATGATCTCTCTCAAGAAGCTCGCTGGCAGTTAAGAGGATTAGACGATTGCATATTAATGATTTTTGCTGGGGAATATTTACTCCGCTTATGGAGTACAAAAAATAGAATTAAATATATTCTGAGTTTTTATGCAATTATTGATTTAATCTCAATTTTGCCATCTTTTATCGGATTGGTAGATATTAGTTTTATTCGGT
Organism: Dolichospermum flos-aquae CCAP 1403/13F; assembly: GCF_012516395.1. Lineage (GTDB taxonomy): Bacteria > Cyanobacteriota > Cyanobacteriia > Cyanobacteriales > Nostocaceae > Dolichospermum > Dolichospermum lemmermannii. The sequence continues at coordinate 476,657 of NZ_CP051206.1, read as the reverse complement.
TATTCCGCTGGGTGAGAATTCTCCGTTTACTGAGATTTATTGATAAAAAATTTTTATTTGGTAGTATTAGTAATGAAGATAGTGTAGTTTTTGCCAGAATATTATTTACTTTATTTGCTATAGTTTTTATTTTTTCTGGCTTCATTTATCAAGTTGAACATCCTGTTAATCCTCAGAATTTTGATACTTTTTTAGATGCCTTTTATTTCTCCGTTGTCACAATGACAACGGTGGGATTTGGTGATGTGATTCCCATTTCTGAATTAGGTCGGTTACTAACAGTATTGATGATTTTAACAGGAGTGGCTCTGATTCCGTGGCAAATTGGCGATTTAATTAGACGATTGGTAAAAACTGCAAATCAGGTGGAAACTGTTTGTCAAGGGTGCGGTTTAGCGTTTCATGATACAGATGCTGGATTTTGTAAAAGGTGTGGTAAACAATTGATAATTGATAATTGAAAATTGTCGTCATAGCACTAGGCAAGAGGCAAGAGGCAAGAGTAAAGAAATTTTCAGCGATTTTACATTTCTTTACACAGTTTGGTTTTATTGTGTTCACCTACTTAGGTCAATTTTCTCCAGTAGGAGATTCAAAATTCACATCTTCATAGACATCTTCTATCGGACAGTGAAAATCTACACTTGCTAAATGCACATTTTCCCCTTGTCCATAACTATAAAATCCCCACTGTCCCTCGGAATTACGCCGGAAAATTTCGACATTTACCCGCGTTTGACTTATCAACACATATTCCTGAAGTGATTCTAAATTTCGATAGTCAGCAAATTTATCACCTCTATCAAAGGCTTCTGTCGTAGGAGATAAAACTTCGATAATTAAACAGGGATAACGCAAAAAGTTATTAAAGGCTTTATCTTTTTGGTCGCAACTGACTATGACATCAGGATAGTAATAGGTATTAATTGATTCAATATGTGCCTTGGTATCGGCAATGTAAGCTTGACAGCCACGGCCACGCAGATGATTTCTCAGCATAGCAAAGACGTTGCCAGTAATAATTACATGAGTATTACTAGCCCCTGCCATTGCGTACACTTCTCCGTCTCTGTATTCATGCTTAATAGGGCTGGTTTCTTCCCCTTGGAGATATTCGACGGGGGAAAGATAGTTATAGCTGGGAGTTGCAATCATAGATATCAATTGGGTGGTAATTTGGGGTGTGCTTCCGAGTATTTACTGACTGTGGCAGAAACTTCTGGGTTATAAAGTCGCAGATAATTCCAATAATTACCAAAAACTTGCCGAACATAATTTTTAGTTTCATCAAAAGGAATTCCTTCCACAAACTCATCTGGATCTTGTTTGGGGATGGTTTGCAACCATTTGGCAACGTTACCAGGTCCGGCATTATAACTAGCGATCGCTAACATGGAATTATTGCCGTACTGTTGATGGGTATAATCTAAATACCAAGTCCCCAACATAATATTATCGCTGGGATTTTCTAGATTGATTTTTTTAAAATCTAAACCGATTTGTGGGGCTATCCATGCCCCTGTACTGGGCATAATTTGCATTAAACCAGTTGCACCAACGGGGGATTTAACTTTCGCCTGAAAGCGAGATTCTTGGCGCATTAAAGCCGTAACTAACAGGGGATTAAGTTGCCGGGAAGTAGACCATTTTTCAATTTCTTTAAAATAAGGAAAGGGATAACGGGCTTGCCAATAAATAGCTTGTTGACTTAAAGCTGCATATTCGGCTTTTTCAGCGGGTGTTTCTCGGTCTTCTAATTTAGCAATTTTGTCAATACCAATGAGATATTCACCTTTAGTTAATTTCATCAATCCTTCGGTAAATTGTTCCGCGACACTAGGCTGATTTTTATTTTTAAATTCTGTTTCCCATTGCAACCAGGCATCACGATCTTGCCCCAGCAAATACAATTCATGAAAAGTCTCAGAACCCGCTGGTGGAACAGGACGTTGCGGGGGGATAATTGCCGGATTCATCACGCGCAGATTGTTAAAATCTCCCACATTTAAACCCAAAATACTCGCAGAACGCCAGGCATAATAAGAGTAAGGAAATTCACTAATTACAGACTTATAAGCAGTAATAGCTTCCTGTTGCTTGCCTAGTGTCGTTGCCCATTTACCTACCCAAAATCCGGCTCTAGGGGCTAAAATACTAGTTTTGTTATTAATAGTAATTGGTTGCGCCCATTGCCACGCACCTAGATAGTCGTTGTTTTTAGCTTTAGTTTGGGCAATTTTCCAGCGAAATTCAGCGGCTTCATCACTGCTACTATATTTACCTACTAATAATTTCCATGTTGTGTTAGCTGATTGATTATCTTTGAGACTATCCAGCAAAGTCCCTTTTTTAACTAATGCTTGAGGTGCTTGATCAGGAAATTGACTAATTACTTGGTCGAGATAGATAATAGAGTCTTTACCCGTAGCTATGTCGGACAATCTTAATAGGGCTATAGCTGTTTCTTTGGCTGTGGGAAACTTTTGTAGCAGTTGTTTATAAACTGCAATGGCTTGATCTTGTTCTTTATTTAATTGTAATCCTCTGGCGATGCGGTAGAGGTTGGTAGCGGTTTTTGGTGCTTGAATATAAGCATTTTTAGCTTTGGTAAATTCATTGTTATCCCAATAGACTGAACCAATCAGTTCCCAATCTGCGGGTTTGAGTTGTGGCTGTTTTATTAACTGATTTAATACACCCACAATTCCTGGTTCGTCAGCGGCGTATTTAGCTAAGATTAATTGTAACTTAGGCTGATTAGGATTATCTTTTAAGCGTTTGCGGATAATTTCCCAAGTGAGGGGATGGGAGGGAAATTGAGCGATCGCTTGATCAGACAATTTTGGTTGAGCGATCGCATATATAGCTTTAACTGCGGCTGCTTCTTTACCATATTCCTTTAACACCCTGCGGCGCAAATCGGAAGCTTGCTTATCTTCGCCCAAAATATCATGAGCCTGGGCTTGTTTAAGTAAAATATAAGGTGCTAATACAGGATAATCTTTTTCCAGTCCTGTCAATAAACTCAGGGCTTTTTTCCCTTGAGAGGTTTCTACGTAATCACAAGAGAGCAAATAACGGGCGCGTTCTCGATCTGGGGAACTACCTGTTTGGGCAATTTCCGTGAGTTTGGTTAATCTTTCTGGTACAGATTGAGACAATAGAGAAAATACAACTGACTTAACTTTGGTAGCCTCAGATAATTTTTCCGGCTTACCCTGACTCAAGTTCAACCATTGACTCACGGTTTTGCCAACTTGGGGGGCTGACACCATTGCCCCGGCTAAAAAGGCACATAGTCCAGCGCCCGCAAGTAGATAAATTTGTGTTTTCTGTAGTTTTTTGAACATTTATACTCACTGATTGCCTAGTGTCTCACGGAGAAAGTTGGCGATTAATCTTCTGGCAACTTTATCATTAGGGTAACATCCCTGACCAATTTTTACGGCTATGATGCAGGACTTTCCGCCTATTTGGATAAATATAATCTCTCTTCGAGTTTGTGGCAATGGGTCGAAATGGCAAGCAGTTATTATGGCGTTAATATTTTATGTACACTACTATTGGTCAATTATCTGATTCCACTTGTTTAATTACCTCTAAAGGTAACTCTAATACCTCTGCAATTTGCTCATCATTTAAGCCAAAATACCGTAATTTATCAATTTTTTCTATCTGAGTTTTATTCCAGGGCAAGCGCATCTTATTTTTAGAATGCTTACTGGACAAAGGTTTTGACGATTGTTAAGTTTTGTAACTAAAAGTTAAAACCCTTGCTGGGCATGGATTACAGAATTTAGGTGCGTTTGCCCTGAGTTTTATTCTGATCTTTTTGCTTTAGTTTAGAATTACCAGCATGACTTTTATCTGGTTTAGTTTTAGGTTGTTTAGAACCAATATTTATACAGCCATTTCCAAATATATTACTACTATTATTAACCAAAGAAATATTCACATTTCCCTGTCGTTCTAGAACTGATTTAAGATTACTTTTATCAACTGGTTCATCAAAAATATCAGATAACATTTTTAAAAGTTCGTAACCTACATCTTTTGCATGACCCGCGCTACAACCACAATTTTCGGCAATATCAGCATACTTTTGATGCTTGAGTGTCCCCTCAATAACTCCACGCTGCAAGTCATTGAGATGATTGCCTGTGTTGAGATAGACAGCCTCATCCACAAGTTGTAGTAGTTCGTTAACCTGCATGGCTAAAAATGTAACGCGACACAAGTAATGATAGCAGACTTTATCCGTATATTTCCGCTTTTTTCCGTCTGTTTGTAATTTTTTTTTGCGATCCGCTTTTTTCCGCTTTTCAGGTTTGGGTAAGTGGTGTAAAGTGGGTGAAAAACAAAAGGAAACTTAGTACCTTTTAACACATCTTATTTTTTGTGAACCCTCAAAATTACTGGAGGTATATCAAAAAATTTGAAGATGATCTCAAAAGAACTTTAGCCTAGAGTTAAACGCATGAAACCAAGTAACGAGTGTTTTAGTTTAATTAAAAAATGGGAGGGGTTGCACAAGAAGCGCCCTGATGGTTTGATTGAAGCGTATAAAGATCCAGTTGGAATATGGACGATTGGGTTCGGTTCTATAGAACACTTGGATTTGAACAGACCCATTCAGCCCGGTGATGTTATCAATCTAACAACAGCAGAACGCTGGTTGAAGATGGAAGTTGAACAAGCAGCAGAAGATGTTGATCAGCTTTGTCGAGCAGCTTTAACACAAGGTATGTTTGATGCCTTAGTTTCCTTTGTTTATAACATTGGCATTGGAGCATTTGGTGAGTCAACACTATTACGAAAACTGAATAATGACGTAGATTACGAAGGTGCAGCCCGCGAATTTGACCGTTGGGTACATGGTACAGACAATGGTACTAGAACAGTTTTGCCAGGATTAGTCAATCGTCGTAATGATGAAGAAGCTCTATTCCGAAGAGACGGGTTAAATCCTTCTGTGGGAAATTCTGCAAGTTCCACTTCAGTCCCAACTACAACCCCTACTACTTCATCAGTAGAAGAACGTCCCTATCACCCTGCTCCTGTACCTCTACCATTTACCAGTGCATTAATTGTCAAGGGTGATGTCGGAGATGATTGCTATATCCTCAATTGCGCTCTTGCAGGATTGGGATTCCTGCGGATGACTTCGCAGCCAAATGAGTTTAATGATATTACCAAAAGTGCTGTTGAACTGCTGCAAAGACGTGAGGCTTTAAGCAAAATTGATGGTAAGGTCGGACAAGAAACCAAAAGAGCGATCGAAAATGCTCTAAGACGAGCGCGGGGACTTGTTCCTGCTCCTACACCGGATAGAGGCGTTTACTGTCGCCTTACACGCACCAGTAAAGATGCGTATGAAGGATTGAAATTGTGTAAATTGGAGTTTGTACATCCCACACGAGGTGTGGTTGAATCCCTAGCGGTTGTATCTGGCGCACCAGGAGCGCAGCGTTTCTTACTATTTAGCGATCCTGACAGTTTTCCAGGTAGTCTACAGCCAATTCCTCAAGGTAGCTATATTATCGGCGATATTGACTGGGCAGGAGGTAAAGATAATTATAACGCATCCCATCCACACCAAAACAACGGACTTGGTCCTGTATGGGTTCCCTTCGTTGGTAAGCAATCAGATGACCGTGACGCATTTGGATTTCATGCTGATTGGAACTGGATTAAAGACGGACACAGTCCTGGTAGTGCGGGTTGCGTCTGTGTAAATTCTATTAATGATTTAAAAGAACTGGTGCGTTTATTGCGAGAGTTTGATCCGCGTTTGCTAGTTGTAGATTGGGGATTGTAGAGAAGGCACGCTACGATATAAGTGCGTTGTGCTTTCTGACAACGCACTTATATAAGAGTCAAATGGGAATAATAGACAAGCTCTTATAATTGTAAATCTATGACAACAACAATTACACAAAACCTCACCACATTTCTCGAAGATTTAAAAAGTGCTGACTTAGTTGGTATTTCTTTAAATCCTCAAAACCTGGGATTACGTCTTGATTTTACGTTTGGACCTGAAGCTGATGATGTAGCCATTGAATTTTACCAAATTATTCACCTGGTTTTTTCCCAACCTCTAAATGCAAATGATGAAGATATCTGTTTTTGGGTAGGAGAAGTTGAATTCAAAAAAATTGAAGATAATATCCCGGAATTTTTATCATCCTATCCATTTGTCAATCAAACTGGAATAATTAACACTAATTTACAATCGCTAATTTATTTTCGTTTGGAAGGAGATATTTGTTTAGAGGTTGTTTGTAGAAATTATAAAACTTTCCAACAAGTCAAAAATTAAATAATTTCAAATAGAGCTAAAGGTACAGTAATAGTCCAAATCTTTGTAAGATACTCAAACGACAATATGCACCTACCTAATAAAATAGTGATATAATTAGAGCAAATAATTCTCTTGATAATAGTATGTCCGTCAACGTAATCAAAGAACATATTGAAATCACTCCTGGTATTTGTGGAGGAAAACCTCGCATTGCTGGACATCGGATTCGAGTTCAGGATATTGTGATTTGGCATGAACAAATGGGAATGTCTCCTGATGAAATTCTCTACCATTATCCTAGTATTACCTTGTCTGATGTCTATGCTGCTTTAGCATACTATCATGATCATCGGGAAGAAATTAGGCAACAAATATCAGAATCAGAGGCTTTAATCCAAGAAATTCAAGCACAAACTCCTTCGATTCTGCAACAAAAACTGAAAAAACGCAATGATAGAGAGAATTAAATTTCATTTAGATGAAAGTGTTAGTAATGCGATCGCGTTAGGTTTACATCGTCGAGGAATCAATGTTACTACAACGTCAGAAACCGGATTAATGGGTGTATCAGACAGAGAACAAATTGCTTTTGCGTTATCTGAAAATCGGATATTGATTACTCATGATGATGATTTTGTTATTCTTCATCGTAGCGGTATAACTCATGCAGGAATTACGTATTGTGATCAGAAACGCCGTTCAATTGGTGAAATTTTAAATACTTTAATTCTGATTTGGGAAACACTTGAACCAGGAGATATGAAAAATCAACTTGAATTTTTGTGAAAATTAAATTGCTTTTGATTCCAACACAGTCAACCACTATTCAAATAATTGAGTTAGGCATTCATCGCGGGTAAAATTAAAATGGTTATCAATATCACGTAAAATGGCACTAAGAGTCCCAATTTTAATTGGACTATGATTAGGAATAGTAATGTGATGTTTACCATTTTCTTGAGTTGTCAATCGAATATGACTACCTGTTTGGTGATCAAGTTTTTTCTGCTAAATCATGAAGCTGAACATGACTAGAATCAGAAAAAATATCTGCTAATCGAGTTATTAATTTACGACTCAAATTTTGGTCAAAAAGCAATTTCAAGCCGCACCTACCGTAGCAACTAAACGATGTTCACGGTCAGCAGCAAATTCTAGACAAGCTCTAATATCGTCTTCTGTTAATTCTGGAAAATCTTCTAATATCTCTGCATAAGACATACCAGATGCTAACCAACCTAAAACATCATAAACTGTGATTCTCATCCGGCGAATACAAGGTTTACCACCCCGCTTATCTGGCTCAATGGTAATAATATCTTGATAGCTCATATTATTTAATCTCTCTAACTTTATAGTATTTTAACATCTTTTGTTTTAGGTTTAAGATATGGTTGGCTAGGCTGTGGCAATCTTCGATTTTGCAACAAAAATTGAAAAAATTATCTTATCCTGGCAAATCTAATCTGAGTTTCAGTGACTACCACAAAACTATCTGCTAACTGTTCCTTGTGCTGCTCTAATACCTGTTGTAAAATATAGATTTTATTTGCAGAACGTTCATTTTCCAAACGCAGAAGAATCACACCCCGATGAGGGTATTGATCCCGATAAACTTTTTCGCCAAAATCTTTGTCGCTAGTTATTAAAATCCAATTTTCATCAAAAGCCTTTTGAATAATTGTGTCATCATCTATTCCCCGTGCTTGTTCATAAACTGAGAAAACTTCATGACCTTTTTCAAGTAACCAGCGAGCGACAGTCACACCTGTATTTTCATCTACTAAAAATCGCATCTAGGCAATCTCCGCAATCAAAGGCATGAAACTGGTACTTTCTAGAGAGCGAGATGCAAATAATAAACAAGCTCGAATATCTGCTTCTACTAAACCTTCATATTCTTCCAAAATTTCTATGACTGTTGCACCGTGTGCAAGGAGATTAAGAATATACTCGACGGTTAAGCGTGTACCCTTAATTGTCGGTTTTCCAGCCATTACTTTGGGATTTGTAGTAATACGATTCAGTATTTCTCGTTCTATCATATATTCTCAAGTGGTAAGTAATAGTTTTTGCCGTTGGTTTGAACATCAGTAAGTAGGTGGGCGGAGGAAAATCAAAATATATTTCGTTTTGTGAAATGGCTAAAACTCAACTACAATAACGCATTGAGGTAAATTTACATATCGTTACACATTTTGGTTATTTCACGTCCACCTACTTAAAACCTAACAAAGCCTCTCAAAACATGACATTCAACAATCTAACTCATTAATTATATCACTCAAACACATAATTTTGGATTTAAATTAATTAGTAATACCTAATTTAGACAATACAGTATTTTCGTATTTTAAATCACAATTTAAACAAAAGTTAATAATCAATCCTTTCACCCCTCAATCACTCGCACATAAATAGCCCGTGCTATTTCCCGATCTATAGTCATAGATAAACCACCAGATTTAATCACAAAAGTCGGAAATTGCTGTTCTACAGTAATGGTATTCCCTGTTTTAATGCCCATTAATATGAGCTTTTTTCTAATTATCTCATCTTGACTTTGACAAATAGTAACTATCCCACAATCGCCTGCTTTCATCAATTCTAAAGAACAACCCATAATAGTAAAAGGAGTAAACATTGGATTATCAAAATAAAAAGCGAAAATTGAAATGATGAAAGATGATAAACATCCTCCATCATTGTGAAATTGAAAGAGTTCAGTAATGCTAAACCCTGACAGATATTGTATTAAGCAAGATAAGGTTCTTGGTGAGTCTTGATTGTAGAGTTAGACCGAGGATAGGTAACACATAATAGAGCGAATCCTTTGCCTATTTGCTCATCATCTAGGAAGGATTGATCGTCTTGATTGATTTCACCTTCAACAACCTTACCTACACAGCTAGAACAAGCACCGGAGTGACAGGAGAAAGGTAATTCAATCCCAGCTTCGTCTGCTGCATCTAGAATTGTGGTGTCTTCGTCACATTCAATTGTGGTGTCGAAGTCTTCTTTTTTGCTGATCAATCTTACTTGGTAGGTCGCCATTTTTTAATTCTCCTCAAACGTGAATGAAGTGAGTTTTTGAGTTAGTTAAGTTTCCCCGGCTGAGTTCAAAATTCAAAATGAAAGGCTTATTTTTTGAACTTTGAACTATTGGCCGCAAGGTACACCAGTGGGAGTACCATCATCTGTTTTAAAAGATTTGCCACAACCGCAGGTATCAGTTGCATTGGGATTGGAAAACTTGAAGCCGCTGTCCATTACTCCCTCAACAAAATCAACTACCACACCTGCTAATAAAGGCGCACTTTTAGCATCAACGTAAATCAACACATTTCCTTGTTGAGATACGACATCATCAGGTTGGGGCTTACTGGTAATTTCGATGCCATACTCGTAGCCACTGCAACCACCATCTTTAACGGAGATGCGGACACCTTTTTTAGCGTCTTCAGTTGCAGAACCTTTTAAAAATGCCCGCAGACGAAATTCAGCCTTTTCTGTTAAAGTAACAGTCATTTTGTTTCCTATTCTGTAGCGAATATTCTGATTTGGAATGTGGATTTGAAAAAAGAGGTACTTTATACCGTTGCAGTTTGAGATTGGGAATATCTCCAAGGGGCAGTATTACCACAGACTGGACAATTGCGATCGCGGTGAGAACGGCGTTTAGCAAATTCCATTCGGTTCAAATCAATGGTCAGCAACTCTGACAACAGCGGTTGACTAAAACCAGTAATCAACTTCACCGCTTCTAACGCCGTCAAACAAGCCAAAGTCCCAGAAACAGCCCCCAGCACAGAAAAACCGCGCCGATCCCAATCAGGCTTTTCTGGAAACAGACAGGATAAACAAGGCGTAACACCAGGAATAATCGTAGTGAGGTAAGCCTCCATTCCATCCATAGCCGCCTCTACCATGGGCTTGCGCCAGCGGACACAGGCTGCATTTAACAAATTGCGTTCAGTGAAATTATGAGCGCAATCCAAAGCCATATCCGCCGACTGCACCAACTCATCCACATTTTCGGCGGTAATGTAATCGTGAACTACATCCACTTGGACATCGGGATTGATGGCTTTAAGTGTTTCTTGGGCTTTAAATACTCTAGGTTTACCCACCCAGTCGTCAGTCATCAAAACCTGACGATTCATATCATCCAGCCGCAAATCTCCACCCCGGACTAGGATTAGCCGCCCAACACCCGCTACTGCTAGGTAAAGCGCCGCCGTACCGCCTAATCCACCCACACCCGACACCAAAACAGTCGCTGATTTCAGGCGCTTTTGAGCTAATTCGCCAAAATTAGGAAGCATCATTTGGCGACTATAGCGTTCCAATTCGGTAGGCGTTAGGTTGATCACTTTTTAACTCCTAATCTGAGGTGATTTCTGTCAGGGTGACAACATTTTTTCGCTTATCATTAAACACCTTGAACAGCTTTTGTTCATGGGGTGTAGATTCTATAAACACCTGATAAGCTTGTTGCAAAGCTGTACAATATTTCTCTAATCTTTCTTCGTCACTTATCTGGGGATAAGTATCATCAATTTGACTCATGAACTGAGAAAACTTTTTCAAAATATGTAAACGATTGACATTTACAAATTTTTGGTCATAGGGCAGATTAAAGAAGATGAAAAATTCTTCTGCATCTACTAACTTCTTGAATTCATCAATATTGGTACTCATTTAGAATTCTCCATTTTTTTGAGTTGTTGCTTGAGTCCATCTAACTGACAGTAGATTTCGTAAGTTTCCGCAGCAACATCCATTAGTTTGTGGTAGTCTGTGGGCAAACCTTCCGCTAAATCATGCAGATCCATTTTCATTTGACCTGCTTTACTATTTAGCTTTTTGATCTTGGTTGTAATTTCCTCAATTGTCATATTTTTTGTCCTTTGTCAGTTGTCCTTTGTCAGTTGTCAGTTGTCAGTTGTAATTTGCTATAGAAGAGAACAAATTTGAAAGTTTCCTCTAACCACTAACCACTAACCACTGACCACTGTACGGGCGAAGCATTTGGAGAACTATTTTTGGCAATGACCGATAATTTATCTTCCAAATGCTGACAACTGTACGGGCGAAGCATTTGGAGAACTATTTTTGGCAATGACCGATAATTTATCTTCCAAATGCTTCGCCCCTACTGACAACTGACTAATTAAAGATTGCCAACTTCGGGGAAACGCTTGGCTAAATCAATGCCTTTTTCCACAAACTTTGCGCCTTCTTCGTCTAATTTATCGAAGGAATCAAAACCAAAACGATGGGCATCACGTAAGGTTTTTACAGTTAATAATAAGCGTCCAGAAAATATTAAAGCCCAACCGAAACCCTCATGTCCTAATTCCACAACCACATTAGAAATAAGTCCGGTTTCCTTTTCAATACTGGATGCTATCGCTCGAAAAAAAGCATTTATTCGGGAAAGAGTTGCGGGATCAATTTCACCTTCTACGGAAATTTCCCGTTTCTTTTGTTTAGTAACAATATAGGGTTTGAGGATTAATTCATCAGTCCAACTCCGGTAAAAACCATAACTATCTTGCGCCCGGATTTGTTGAACTAATGATTTGTGGAAAGGAGTTAAAACCCCCTCTGAATTGTTACCAGTTCCATTCACATCATTTGTACTCATAATGTTGCTTCGTTCTCAAGTTCTTCAGCAAAACTAAGTTTTTTCTGTCCTAAAGCTTTCCGTAACCAAGGTGGAGGATTACCCTTGAGAGTTTTGACTAATTTGTTGAGAATATCTTCAATTTTTTCCTCTTCAGATTTAGCCTTAACTGGGGTTACACTCTTTTTAATTAAACGAGCGGCTGCACTACCACCAATAGCGACAACATAAACAATTGTGCAATCATTCAGTGCTTGTAGTTTGGGGGTAATTTTATCTTCATTACCATCTTCCTTCAAATCACCTTCAAACTTGAGAGTTTCAACGAATTCATATCCGTTATCGGAAATTTCATAAACATCAATTTCCTTAGCCCAACCAAAGTGAGCATTAACATGAATTCGGTCAGTTGTCGTAAAAGCAATTTTCACTTTCATTTGTCCTTTGTTGGTTGTCAGTTGTCAGTTGTTGGTGGCAGGGCAAACGCACCTAAATTCTGTAATCCATGCCCAGCAAGGGTTTTAACTTTTAGTTACAAAACTTAACAATCGTCAAAACCTTTGTCCAGTAAGCATTCTAAAAATAAGATGCGCTTGCCCTGTTGTTGGTGGTCGGTTGTCATACTAATTATTCTGAATTAAGATGAACGAACCACAGAGGCACAGAGGACACAGAGATAGAAAAAATGGTATCAGGTGTTATTTGTTGATTACTGATGACCATTGGTTCATCATTGATGATTCTTCTTGTTCTATGAATAGGTTTCCCATACCAAAAAGAAGCTCGATAGTACCGCGATAGCCTACTTTGGTAAATAGACCATTTCCTAATCGGTCATAAATGGGAATACCTAAACGATAGAGCGGAATAGAAAGGCGTTTAGAGATGGTATTCACGTGGGAATTACCAATCAATAAATCAGAACCTTGCGCCAAGTTTTCAAAATCCTCTAAATCACCAATGGTGACATTATTGATAGGAAGTAGTTCAAGTAATGGAGAACGAGTTGTGGTGACAGCATTGTGAATTTCTGCCCCCATTGATTGCAAAAATCCCACCATTGTCCACAACAAATCCGGTTCTAAAGCTAAAGATACTCGTTTTCCACTAAAATAAAAGTGAGTATCTAACATTGCGTCTTGCAATTGACGACGTTGACGACGATATTTTTCAGGAACGGGATTTCCACTTAATAAAGATAACTTTTGCAGAAATTTATCTACAGGTTCTAATCCTGTTAAATCTCTGAATACTTGATAGTTAGTTCCAAACCGTTCCTCTAAAATTTTCGCCGCCCCTAACATACTTTCACCTAATGCTAAGGTAAAAGCCGAACTACCAAGAGAACGTAATTGTTTGAGAGTTGTGCCACTAGCAGTTATAGCAGTATAACCATCTTCCAAATGTCCATCTAAAGAAGCTCCCAAATCAGGTACAAATATTGGTTCTAGACCGAAAGCTGTTACCATTTCTCGAACTTCTTGGACATCTCCAGGAGTGAGCGCAGCACCAGCTAAAATGGTGATTTGTTCGGGTTTAATTCCCCCTGCTTTGGGAATTTCTTTAACTATACTTTCTACCGCAACTGCAAAACCGTCTTGTAATGCACCTTTAAAATCAGGAGTAGGAGCAAAAATAATGGCTAAATGATTAAGTTCAGGGTGACGTTCTCGAATATCTTTCAAGAACATTTCAATATCATCACCTCTAGTTTCTGTTAAACCAGTGGTACACAAACCAATAATTTCCGGTTGTACCTTTTCCACCAAAGTGAGAATAGCTTGCTCCACATTTTCCTCACCACCCAAAATCGTAGTAACTTCCGTCATTGCAGTAGTAGCAAGAGGAATTGCTTCCCGAAAATGTCGAACCAAAACCACCTTTGCAAACGCCGTACAACCCTGAGAACCATGAAATAAAGGCATAGTTCCCTTCAACCCCAAAAAAGCCAAAGAAGCGCCTAAAGCCTGACTTTGTTTGAGGGGGTTTACAGTCAGAGACTTTTCTGGAACAATTGCGATCGCCATAATAACTATAATCTCAATAATCTCAAAGTATTTCTTCCTTTGCGTCTTTGCTCCTTTGCACCTTTGCGCGAAACAAAAACAAGATGTGTGCTGTAATTTTCAATTATTCCCAAGGAGCAGGCTTACGAATTTGCTCCCAAACGGGGCTATATAAAGCCTCAGTCAACTCCCGTGCCATTTCCACCATGCCCACATAACCGGCATAAGGATGATGACGTTCTTGGTTAATATCTAAAAAGGGAACTCTCGCTTTGAGAGCAGTATATTGATTTCTACCGCCAGCAATAAGCATATCTGCGTTAGTTTCTTCAATTAATTTCAGGAGTTCGGAGGCGTTCCCCTTCTCCAACATAATGCCATCATTACCCAACAAATTTTTGATTTTCGCTTTATCTTCTTCTGTACTTTTACGGGTACTTGTGGCCACAACTTCAATTCCCAAATCCTTCGCAGCAGAAATAATTGACCAACTTTTCACACCACCAGTATATAGAACAATGCGTTTTCCTTTTAATTTTTCTCGATAGGGAGCAAGTGCAATATCTAAAGCCGCAGTTTCTTCAGCAATGAGTTTTTCTGTGCGTTCCTGCAAATCAGCATCACCTAATTTAGCAGCTACAGTTCGCAGACAACGGTTAATATCTTTAATTCCATAAAATGACTCTTCAATGTAGGGAATTCCGTAACGTTCCTGCATTTTTCGCGCCATATTTAATAACGCTCGTGAGCAAATCATCACATTTAATTTAGCTCGGTGAGCATAACGCACTTCTTCATAACGAGCATCACCAGTAATTTTCGATAAAACCCGAATTCCTAACTTTTCAAATAAAGGTAAAACCCCCCACATTTCCCCAGCAATATTATATTCACCTATTAAATTAATATCATAAGGGGTAGTATATTCAGGTTCAGCAGTTCCCACTACATATTCTAGTAAGGATTCACCACCAAAGCGATTACCTAAATTTTTACTACCAATAAATCCGGGAGCAATGACAGGAATTACCGGAGTACCAATTTTTTCGGCTGCCACCTTACAAACTGCATCAATATCATCACCAATTAAGGCTGTAACGCAAGTAGCGTAAACAAAAACTGCCGCTGGCTGATAACGTTCTTTTATTTCTAAAATCGCCTTATAAAGCTTTTTCTCCCCACCGAAAATGACATCATTTTCACCCACATCGGTAGTAAAACCTGTCTTATAAAGCATTAGTCCAGAAGACAGACTACCACGACTTCCCCAGGAATTGCCCGCGCAAGCAATGGGACCATGTACCAAGTGAGCAGCATCGGTAATAGGAACTAAAGCAATCATCGCCCCATCAAAGGCACAACCACCTTGAGCCGCACCTGGTTGAGCCTGTTGGGTACAAGATTTATTTTTCTTTTCTCCCTGTTTCTGTTGATTATGTTCGCATCCTGATTCACTCAGAAGTTCGTTAATTTTGCTTTGGGTGACTTTCATTTTTATTCTGGGGCTAGATGGAGTTTACAACCATGACAAATCTTGCTTAAAGTTAATCATCAAGATGATGACTTCGAGAAAAATATTGCAAATTAATAAAAATTATTTGTGGAACTATTTACAGCATTATCTATTTCTGGGTTTGTGTCTCTACAGAAAAGATCATAGAAACTTGCTGTAATAGAGAATAAGTGAGAAATATCTCACAAATAATTTAGGATTACCACAGGATATATTAAATATAATAATTCTAATTCCCCGAAAATAACCAAGTTTTTATACTTAGTTTGTATTGATTTATAGATTTTCTGCAAAATCTGATTAACTTAATATTTACACAGATAAACTTTCAAAAAAGATATGTATTTATCTGTATTTTCTAGGGGTGGGATTTTCATAACATTTGGTTTTGCAAGAGAAAAGAGAAAAAATTAATTCATCTGCGTTTATCTGCGTTTAATTATTAAGAACTGGAGATAGGGGATGGGATTTTAGGTAAATTGCCTAAGTCCCAGTCCCCTTTGTCTATTTTTCAGCGAAAGGATGGGGAAACCCCACCCTACAGACATTCTTAACGAATTAAGTCGTAGGAAATATCGGTCTTACCAGCAACATTGGTGCTGCGGTCAATTTCTTCAAAGACTGTGTTAACGATCCAGTTCAACAGGTTGATTATACCTTTGTAACCAACAGTTGCGTAACGGTGGTAGTGGTGACGATCCATGATAGGATAACCGATTCTTACCAAAGGTACACCACAATCGCGCCACAGGTACTTACCGTAGGAGTTACCAATCAACAGGTCTACGGGTTCGGTGAATAACAAGGAGCGTAAGTGCCACAAGTCTTTACCACCCCAGATTTTAGCGGACTTACCGAAGGTGCTAGAATCTAACAATGCTTGCAATTCTTTCTCGAATACTTCATTGGTGTTGTGAACCAAGATGTGTACTGGTTCAGCACCCATTTCCAACATGAAACCAACTACGCTGTAAACTAAGTCAGGATCACCGTAGATAGCGAAACGCTTACCATGTAACCAAGCATGGGAGTCGGTCATTGCGTCAACTGCACGACCACGTTCGATTTCTAACTCTTCAGGAATAGCCTTACCAGTCATTTCGCTGAGTTTCATCAAGAACTCGTCAGTTCCCTTGATACCCCAAGGACGAGCAACACTAACGTCTTGATTCCATTCCTTAGCAATGTATTCGCGGGTCTTGGTGGTAGAGTAAGCTTGAAGAGCAATAGTAGCCTTAGCGTTGATGGAATCTGCTGCATCTTCCAACTTAGTACCACCTGGATACATATTGTATTCACCATCACAAGGTGAATCAACATAATCACTGTTGTCAGACAACAAGGTGTAGTCAATACCCATTAAAGAAGCAATCCGCTTAATTTCGCGGTTGTTTTCCACGTAGGTATCAAAACCAGGAATGAAGTTGATTTTACCGTTGCTCTTGGCTGTCTTTTTACCTACGGTTAAGGTAGAAAGAATTCCCTTCATCATGTTGTCGTAACCAGTGATGTGAGAACCAACGAAGCTAGGTGTGTGAGCAAAAGGTACGGGGAAATCTTGAGGAACTGAACCAGCTTCTTTAGCATTACCGATAAATGACTGTAAGTCATCACCGATAACTTCTGCCATACAAGTGGTGCAAACAGCGATCATTTTTGGCTTGTACAAGCTGTAGGAGTTAGCCAAACCATCAATCATGTTTTGTAAACCACCGAACACAGCAGCGTCTTCTGTCATGGAAGAAGAAACACCAGCAAATGGTTCTTTGTAGTGACGGGTTAAGTGGGTACGGAAGTAAGCCACGCAACCTTGAGAACCTTGAACAAAGGGAAGAGTACCTTCAAAACCCACAGCCGCAAACATAGCGCCTAAAGGTTGACAACCCTTAGCTGGGTTAACGGTTAAAGCTGTCCGTTCAAAGTTCTTTTCCCGGTATTCCCAGCTTTTTGTCCATTCGGAAACTCGTTGTACTTCTTCAGGGGTGTGGCCGTTTTCAAACTGTTTTTTGTTTTCAAACAGTTCTTGGTATTCTGGTTGGTGGAATAGCTCAACGTGGTCCTGAATCTTATTGGGATCTTGAGGCATTTTGCGTATCTCCGAGACTTCTGTGTATTGTTTGGTGTATAGAGAGTGGGGAATGTTGCTCAAAATTCAGAATGCAAAATTCAAAACTGAGAATTTTTAATTTTGAATCTTGAATTCCCTACTCCCCCCTGGGGCTAAACCCCAGACTTTTCCTATCCGGCCAGGTTTGCCCCTACTCTGTTTCCTAGACTGCTGCTGTAGCTCTTAATGCTTTCTTTGCAGACTTGTTCCAGGGAGCGCCGATTAATCCCCATGTTGGGCTGTTGAGTGCCAAATCCATGTCACGAGCGAAGATTGCGAATCCGTCGTAACCGTGGTAAGGACCGGAGTATTTATATTGCTGGTTTAATAGTTTTATGCTTGCAGTGAGCTATGTCGGCAATAAACTATGTTTGCGGTTAACACATTTATTTTTAGTCTAAATATAGTCTAATGCTAACCTCTCGTTCCCCGGCTCAGACAAAGAATGCCTCCGCTTATTAGGGTTGAGGTAGAACCTCGTCATCTACATTCCGAGAGTCTGGCTGGGAACGAGAAAATACAAGGTTGGGTTAAGCGACAGCACAACCCAATAAATGCGTTAGGTTATGCCTACTCTTCGAGGCACTTACTAAATCTTAATTGAAGCACGAACCAGATATACGTATAAAACATCACAGGATTTTCTCTTTTGCCGAACTCATGTTCTATAGGTACAATACCTGATGCTCTATCAAGCAAGAAGAACCAATCAACAGGAAGATGCCCTAATGGTGCTTTCATATCAAAAGTAAGGTCTTCGTAATAGATCCAGTAACCATTGTCTCGCCAACCTAAAAGCTCTCCAAGTTTCTCCATATCTTTCATATCTTGAATTTTATTTTCCCAAGCTACTTTGCGTTGAGCACTAAGTCCAAACCGTCCATCACTAAAGTGTCCCCACAACAGATCAATAATTTGGATATTTTCGCAGGGAATAGAGGCACAATACTCACATATCCGTTGGTAAGGCATATCATATAGTTCATTTATAGTGAAACTATCACCCAGGTAATCAAAGCTCACTACATCATAGAGACTGCTTTGCTCTTGTTTCATTAACAATTCTGTTGTTTCTTTATCTGCTTTTTTCCATTGTCCCGTGGCCAGATAATTTGCCAGCTTTTTATACTTCTCTGGAATTTGCATCTGTTTACGCCCTTGGATGCGAGGAGTATTTGTACTTATCACGCCAATTAAAGTTCCCATAGCAAATGTCAAAGCCTCAATCCATTTACCTTCGAGTAAAGAGCTAATTATAAGAAAGCCACCAAGCCCCACAACAATACATTTGATTAATGATTGGAAATATTTTTGCACTAGCTTACCCTCACACTTGTTTACCGATAATTGTCCGTCGAATTTTTATTTATTGATTTCATCCAACTCAAACAACAATTTTGAAATTGTTAATGCTACAATAAACAAATAATTACTTGCTATCATATCATGATGATTACTCAAGCACTAGAATTGCAACCTAATATCTCAGAAGATATTATTTTCCCACCCAGTGATTTATATAGTGATGAACCTCCCGTGGAAACAGAACTGCATCTCGAACAAATAATGATCTTAATAAAATCTCTTAAATGGTTATGGAAAGAGAGAACTGATTTTTATGCTGTAGGAAATCTGAGTATTTACTATAGTCCGCATCAAAAAAATCAGAAGATGTGAGAGGTCCAGATTTTTTCGTGGTTTTAGGGACGGAACGCAAAATTAGAAAAAGTTGGGTAGTGTGGGATGAAAATGGCAAATATCCTAACTTAATTGTGGAGATTCTTTCACCAACTACGGCTAAAACTGATAGAGAAACTAAAAAAGAACTTTATCAAGAGACTTTCCGCACACCTGAATATTTTTGGTTTGATCCTTATACCTTGGAATTTGTAGGTTTTTATTTAATACATGGGAAATATCAACCTGTAGAACCTAATGAAAAAGGACATTTATGGAGTGAAGAATTGGGTTTATATTTAGGAATTGATCAGGGTTTGTTAAGGTATTTTACATCAGATGGAACTTTAGTTCCTACACCTGAAGAAAGTGCAGAAATTGAAGCTGAAAGAGCAGAAATTGAAGCTAAAAGAGCCGCTATGGAATCTGAAAGAGCAGAAATTGAAGCTAAAAGAGCCGCTATGGAATCCGAAAAATCCAAACGTTTAGCAGCAAAGTTGAGGGAGTTAAATATTGATCCAGATACCATTTAATCAAAAATAACTGGTAGGTTGGGTTGAACAATAGTAAAACCCAACATTAACATCCTATAAATCCTAAAATCCTGGACATCCTGATTCTGACAAATTCCATCAACAACCCAACATCAACATAATAAATCAAATTCTGTAAATCCTAAAATCCTGGACATCCTGATTCTGACAGTTGATTATTTAGCGATAGTCCCGTCAGGTATACGCTATCGCACTTGGGAATGTTAGCAATAAACTATGTTTGCAATTAACATATTTATTTTGGGTTTAAGTATAGGCTAATAAACAATTAAAAATGCAAAATAAAAAATTCAAAATCAAGAGCAGAAGTTTTGAATTTTACATTTTTTTTGTTTATTTGAGGCGATCGCCACAAACAACCCAACATGAAAACCAACTTAACCCAGGAAATACAGCAGATAAATCTGCGTTTGAAGTCTGCAAAGATCAGAGTAACAATTCGAGAATCAAATGGATGTCTGCAATTACGGGCAACTTTACCCCTGAAACCAGGTGATGCAGACATTAACAAAACAGGTAAAAAACAGTACAACCTCAGTTTAAACATTCCTGCCAACTTAGATGGACTGAAAACTGCTGAAGAAGAGGCTTATGAATTAGGAAAGTTAATTGCTAGAAAAAGTTTTGTTTGGAATGATAAATATTTGGGAAATGAGGCAATTAAAAAGGATTTACGAACTATTGGTGAGTTATTGGCAAGGTTTGAAGATGAATATTTTAAAACCCATAAACGCACGACTAAAAGTAAACATACTTTTTTCTATTATTTTTCTCGAATTAAGCGTTATACAAATGCTGATGATTTGGCAAATGGGGAAGTTTTGATTAATGCGATTGATAAGATAGATAAGGAATGGGCTAAATATAATGCTGTGAGGGCTATTTCTGTTTTTTGTCAACTTTTTAACATTGAGATTAATTTAACTAATTATTCTAAAGTTCCTGAAAGTAATTCTCGCAATGTTCCTACTGATAAGGATATAGTTACTGGATTTTATAAGTTTGATGAATATTTGCATAATCGAGGTAAGCAAGTTAATCAAGATGTTAAAGATAGTTGGAAATTATGGCGTTGGACTTATGGAATGTTGGCGGTTTTTGGTTTACGTCCCAGGGAGCTTTTTGTAAATCCTCATATTGATTGGTGGTTGAGTGATGAAAATGTAGATTTAACTTGGAAGGTTGATAAAGATTGTAAAACTGGTGAAAGGGAAGCTTTACCTTTATATAAGGAATGGATTGATAAATTTGATTTAAGAAATCCGAAATATTTGGAAATGTTGGCTATAGCAATTAGTAAAAAAGACCAGAATAATCATGCGGAAATCACGGCTTTAATTCAAAGAGTGAGTTGGTGGTTTAGAAAAATCGGGTTGGATTTTAAACCCTATGATTTACGTCATGGTTGGGCAATTCGAGCGCATATTTTGGGAGTTCCTATTAAAGCTGCGGCGGATAATTTGGGTCATAGTGTGCAGATTCATACGAAAACTTATCAACGTTGGTTTTCTTTGGATATGCGGAAGTTAGCAATTAATCAGGCTTTGAGTAAACGGAATGAGGTTGAAGTAATTAAGGATGAGAATTTGGTTTTGAAAATGGAGAATGAAAGGTTGAAGATTGAGATGGAGAAGTTGAGAATGGAAGTGGTTTATAAAAGGAGTTAATTTTTGTTAATCAATAATATCATTTGTGTAAAAGGTGATATACTTCATTTGTTTAAAGTTGACAGATATCTGCATTCCACAACTTATGCTCCCACATTTTATGAAAGAAAATATTATGGAAAATTTGTTGATTGGTTTTATGTTCCTTATTATTTGGCTTAATTGGAGGCAGGGCTATATTAAAGATATTATTGCTCATATTGAAAAAAATGAGAATTTGAAGTTATCAATTATAAGTATATCTCTTATTTCTTTACCGCTTGGACTAAATCACCTACATGATTTAGATCATCTTGTATATTTACTGCCTCCGGCAGCTTTAATATCTTTAATTGTTAAAGAATCAGTTGATTTGTTCAAAGAAAAAAACAAGGAGTATGAAATTAAATCGGCAATTTGGGGAGAACTTTATAGCAACTATGATTCTCTAGTGTCTTTTGTTAAAACTTATAGAATACTGAAATCAATGACTGAGAAAGAATTTAACTCAAAATTCTATAAAAGTATTGCTTCAAAATGGAGTAATGATGTCTATAAAAGCAATAAATACAAGATTTTTTCTTGGAATCTCTATAACATAAATGTTATTAACGATATCAAAGAAATACATGAAAGAATGGAAGTTACAATTTCTCAAGCTGAGGATGAAATTGAACCATTTAATGATGATAGCTTTGTTATTCCTTTCATAGAAGATGCCTTACATGATTTAAGACACTTATTGCTACAAATGGATGAGCAAAAAGCTAAAATCATGTTTCTAAATAATGCTTCCTATGTAAAAGATTAGTCTATTCTAGATAACATCACTATGTACTTTGTGTTCATCTAAAAAATTATGTAAATTGGAGTTTAAAATTATGTCACCAAATCAAGGTAAATCAGAACAAAGTGAAGTTGATATTTTTATTGCTAATCGGATTTTTCCTGATGCAACCTCATTATTCGCTAATGTACTCAAGCCAGTTGAAGATATCAAAGATAATGCAATTATTGTCCTCGATACAAATACTTTACTTGTTCCATATACGACAGGCACAAATAGCCTTAATCAGATTCAAAAGATATACAGAGAGTTAGTACAAAATAATCGTCTAATAATACCAGCGCAAGCTGCTAGAGAATTTGTTAAGAATAGACCTACTAAGATAGCAGAAGTTTACCAACAATTAACTCGAAAGAATTCATCACAACATAAATTTGATATAGGAAAGTACCCACTTCTTGAGTCATTAGAAGCATATAAAGAAACTCTTGAGATTGAAAAAGAAATTAATGAACTTATTAAAAAATACACGAAAGCTATTAGCTCTGTAATAGATCATATTAGTGGGTGGACTTGGAATGATCCAGTTAGTTTAATTTACGCTGAAATTTTTAATAAAAGTGTAATTATAGAGCCAGAAATTGATCAAAATAAAGTCAAAGAAGATTTGAAAAACCTCATATTGCATAAAAATCCACCGGGTTATAAGGATGGAGGTAAGCCAGACTTAGGAATTGGTGATCTTCTAATCTGGCTGACGATATTAGAAATTGGAAAATCGAATAAAAGCCACGTTATCTTTGTTTCAGGCGAAGAGAAGCATGATTGGTTTTATAGATCCGAGAAAAAAGCTTTATATCCGAGATATGAACTTGTAGATGAATTTAGGCGCAATACCCGTGAATGAAATTGTCAAACTGCTTGTGGGGGAAGGATTTTCAAGTCTTTTTCTATATCTCTGATTTCAGATTTATGGGAAGAGTTTTTGCGCTTGAATTTGGACATTTTAATTTTGACAACACGGGGATTAATACGTTTTCGTCGGGGGCGATCAATTTCAGACTGGGAAATTAATGATAATAAATATTGATGTTGAATTTCTCGTAATTTTAAGGATGAATGGCTGATGAGTTGTACTAAATCTATAACTAGTTGCAAAGATTCAAGAAAACTAAGGAGTAAAGGATTTTTATTATATTCGTTAGCAGATTGGTAAATTAAATCGCGGAGTAGATTATAAGCAATTAACATAGCATAAAGTTCTTGTTCGACTAATTCAGATGTTTTGCTCCGAAAAATAGTGGGCATTTGTCCTTTGAGCGTAGCACATTGATGTGTTTTTATTTCACAGAAACTAATTTCCACCTCCCATCTGCAATGATAGTGAATAATTAATTCTTTGGCAGAAATATTAGGGTCAATAATACTAGTAACTAAACGACGAGGGAGAAAACCAGGAATTTGATATTCAATAACTCGGACAATGATACTTTCCTGATTCCATTGTTTATGCGATTCTGTAGATTTTTCTAAATTGAGAATTTTGCCATTAATTTCTGATAAATAACTTCCATCTGGATATCTAGCCATGTATCCATCTGGCAAACGAGAATCAGAGATAACAGGTAGTTTAACATTAGAAGCTACCCTAAGTAAAAAGTCGCATTCTTTTGTACGAATACTAAAAATAGTTGCAAAGGAATATAAACCAGCATCTAATAAAAATAATAAGTTTTTCTGGTTAAATTGTGCCAGTAATTTAGTCATTAAAGTCCTTTCACCAGTTCCTTTACCTTGGCTCGAACCATAGGTAAAATCTAGGATCAGGCGTGTTGATGCTGATATTAATGTGACTATTCTCAGCATGGGAAAAGCACTTTCTCCTCGACCACATTTAGACTTCCCAAATTTATCACGATTACTTTCAGTATCAGGTGTCGTACCTGTGGAACCATCAAATATTACTGTAGTCCATTTATGAAAGTCATATTTCAATGTTGTCAAACTAGAAGTGAGTTTTTTAAATATTAGTTGAAAAACTGTTAATCCTATACGAACTCTGGCATGACTCATAGCACCTTCAGAAATAAGTTGTTTTGGTAGACAACAGGATAACCACCTCAATCCTGATATCATCCAATCCATTATTCCTAAATAACTTAAATCACGACGGATAGTGGAGAGAATTACAAACCAAATGACAAACGTTGGTACTAGAATCGTTCCTTGACGACATTTACTTGATGAAACACTCGCCAAAGATTCTTTGATAATAGTTGATAAATGTTTTGCAATTGGTTGCAGATCATATTCTGTCGTAAACTGAGTAAGCATCTGATGATGTTCTTTTTGAATTCCCATACAAAACTGTCAAGGATGACTTGAAATAAACTCTTATAAAGCTTAAATATTCTTTCATATTTTGTCAATATATACTATCAGGCTACTCATTTTGGAGCAGGAATAAAAATTCTCGACGAAAAAAATGACACATTTATGATTTTTTAAATTTGATTTCAAATAATTGACAAGATTGATGATTTATAAATTCAAGAAAAATCTCATGATCATATAATTTTAGATACATTTTGCCTGGAGTTTAGACTAAACTGAAGTTATTTTTATGCCTTAATATTTGCAGAATTAATATTAGTAATTATTTGTAGGCTATTAATTTCATTCACGGGTATTGAATTTAGGCGAGAAACAGAGGGATGTTCATTCCATATTATATCCTTCTCGCGCTTACTAGATTTATATGGTGCAGATGAAGATGTAGTAGAAGAAATTCGTATGGAGGAAAATAGGCTTTTCAATTCTGCAACTCATCATCCTCAAGAACGAGACTATTGGTATGAGGAAATTGAACTTGAAACTATTGATGGTCAAAAAGTCACTCAAGAAACATATCTTCTCCGTGTCTATCCCGAAAAATTTAATGGCTATGATGCCTATATGGACATACCTATGTCCTGTAATCTTCATATTATAAAAGTATTCTCAGCTCGTTTAAACAAAACATGGAAAGTTGTGTTTGGACCCGTCGAATCTCCCATCACAGGTATCTTTAGAGGTGACTATACCAGTAATAACCCACCTGCCTGGATATTTGGACTAAGTTTGCTTACTGAGTAAACTGTCATTTAGGGTAGTCGCAAATAGCGATCGCACTTTTCTAAATCCCCAAGAGCGATCGCACAATCATGAAACTTGTGGAAAAATAGAAATATAAAATTCTCTCTACCATGACAATTATGAACGCCATAGAACTATTTCCTACCCTGCGAAATCTAAATCGTGCAGACAAACTAAAAGTAATGCAGTTTCTAGTTTCCGAATTATCTAGAGATGAAGAACCATCATTAGAACAGGGAGCAACCTATTCTATTTTATCACCGCTTAATTCCCATGCAGCCGCACATCAACTTGCCCAACTACTAGAAGCGGACGAACAAAAGTAAAATGGCTAAAACTCAAAGATTTTCCTTTACAGAAGGATATGATACCTTTGGTGTTCCCGATGCTCTGCCAAAGTTACCATTAACACTCACTTATCGTAACTCATCAGTAGATGTTTCTGGTTTATTAGATACTGGCGCAAGTGTTAACGTTCTCCCATACAGTGTAGGTATTCAGATAGGTGCAATTTGGGAGGAACAAACTACTTCTGTGATATTGGCTGGCAATTTAGCACCAGTAGAGGCAAGAGGTTTACTAGTATCTGCCCAGATTGGATCATTTGAGCCTGTGCGCTTAGTTTTTGCGTGGTGCTTATCTGATGATGTACCTTTATTACTAGGGCGTATGAATTTCTTTTTAGAATTTGATGTGTGTTTTTACCGTGCAGATTTGGCTTTTGAGGTACATTCAAGAAAAGAATAATGCAAAGTTTAAACATCAATCAAACTATCACCACTTGGTCATCCATTGCCGAAAATGTTTTTGTCCCTCACACAGAAGCAGAATATGAATACTTGGTTAACATACTTGATGCTCTCATTGATCAAATTGGTGAAGATGAAACCCATCCTCTCGCATCGCTTATGGAAGTTATTGGTGCATTAATTGAAAACTATGAAAATGAACATATTCCTGAATTATTGTAAAATATTTACGGAAAAACAGCCCCCTGAGTCCGACCATTTTGAGTACGCAGATCATACTAAATATCCATAATATAGAATGTCAACGAAACATTTATTGATTCTATGGCATATTAATATCATCTTCATTTTTAGATTGTTGCGTATTCTCTATCAAACTTGAACTTACTTTACCAACAGAACTTGCAACTATTATGGGAACCGCAAATCCTCCCCCAAATAAAACAATTAATGACATAATGCTTTTGGTATTTATTTCCAACTGTGAACACCTATTTGGTAAAGCACAACTCATCGGTCCAATAGCAAAAGCAAACCAAGAAGAAAAAGATAAGCACAACGGAAAACAAAAGATGAAGACTAAACAACCAGATAGAAAACCAGGCAATTTGTTATTTTGATTCGTCATAAAATGTTTAATTTTTTCAAAAGGTAATTCTATCTACGTAGAAAATACTAGGATTATTTTAAACGACTATTTGCACTGCAAATTGTGAAAATAATATTAATAATTTGTGAGTATTCGTATGAGAGCGATCGCATCCTTTCTTACTTTGCGTCTTTGCTCCTTTGTACCTTTGCGCGAAACTTACCTAAAAATATCCTTTAATAACCTAAAAATAGTTGTAATTGTAGTTGCTATAATCAAAACAAACTTAAAAAAACTGATATGATAGCCATTCCCCAACAACCAGCAAAAATGACCATAGAGGAATATCTCTCATGGGAACTTGACCAGGATATTCGCTATGAATACATCAACGGCGAAGTTTTCGCCATGACCGGTGGTACAATCCCTCATAATGATATTGCTCTAAATCTTTACAGACCTCTATATTCTCATCTCCGTCCTAGAGGTTGTCGAGTCAATGTATCAGATGTAAAAGTGCAAGTTACCCCTAAAAGCCCATACTTCTATCCTGATCTTATCGTTAGTTGTCACCCTGATGACCTTAATGCCCGCAAATTTATTCAAAACCCTAAATTGATTGTTGAAGTTCTTTCTCCTGGTACAAGTAATAAAGATAGAGGAGAAAAATTCAGATATTATTTAACAATGCCTAGTTTACAAGAATACATCTTGATTGATTCCGAAAAAATATCTGTTGAACGTTACTGTCGAGGAGAAGGAAGAATGTGGCTTTACTATCCCTACACTACTGGAGACATCATCACTTTATCAAGTATTGAATTTGAATTTCCCATAGAAATACTTTATGATGGTGTAGGATTGGAAATAGAAACGTAAAAATATGTTTCCAACATAAGTTTGATAAATGTCAGTTAAAATTTAATCCCTTATTAAAACTATGGCCAAGCGGAAAAAAAGCAATCTTCAATGGATTAAAGAAACCCTAGAATTAAGCCCAGATCATCGCTGGGAAGGACCTGATGATTATAAAATTTTTGTAGCTGGGAGGGGTGCGGTTCGCTTCAATGTTCCCCAAAATTGGGTATTTGAACCACAAGAAAAATCTTTCAAGTTCATGGACAAAAAACCACCTGATGATGATTGTTGTTTAGAGGTATCTTACAATCATTTACCCCCGAATGACTGGACACTGTTTCCCCTTAAACACACTTTGAAGAAAATCATGGAAGATGATAGCCGTGATGTGATTGAAAGGGGAGAAGTAATTACTGTTAGGCGACAAACAGCCAGAATAATGTGGTGTCAAATTAAATTTATTGACACTCAAACCGAACCCAGAGAAGCTTTTTCGCGGACTTGTGTGGGTTTAGGTTCAAATATTCAATGTTTAATTACCTTTGATTATTGGGCAGATCAAGCAGAGCAATTAATACCGATTTGGGATGAAGTTATGCGGAGTTTGACACTAGGATTATATATCAGAGATCCGAGAACTGGTTTAGCTTTCCCAGATTAAAATGCTGAAAAAACAACCTCAGCTTGAGTTTCTTCAACACGAGTGGAGGTTTTTTGTTTGACAGTAGGTAAACCATTACACAGATTATTGACACTCCCCGGTCTAAAGACACGGAGATTCTTGGTTCAATGAGGCCACTTAAACTAGATTCCTTGCGTTTTCTAGCGAGCGAGGTGGGACTCTCCCCAAGCGTTAAAGCCTCGACTCCGCTCGGCTTTAACCCTGAGCGAAGCCGAAGGGTTAACTTTCGGTCTGCCCGACCGTAGTTGCATTAATGCAAGTCCTGTTTAGCTGGAAACGATTTGTTTCAAAATTCTGATTCGTGTTTCGACTTCGCTCAACACAAGTCCAGTTCCTATAAATCTTTTACCTACTGCTAGGAAGAAACTAGAACAATGCAGTAGAACCGCATAAATTTAATTGTCAAGGTACAGATTATCGTTAGGTAGTTAGGTTTTTAGACAGGTTGATTACCTTTCCTGTTACAAATAGTATAACACCATAAGTCACTGGGGGATAAATCCCCCACGTGACTTTCAGTCCATTTTCTTGTAATTCAATATTCATGGCAAATCCCACCGCAACTCTAGAAACTTCCCTTGGTACTATCACTCTTGAGCTATTCACCGACGTTATGCCCATAACGGCGGGAAATTTCATCAAATTGGCCAAAAGTGGGTTTTATGATGGTCTGCATTTCCACCGTGTAATTAAAAATTTCATGGTGCAGTTTGGTTGTCCCTACAGCAAAGATCCTAGCTCTCCTCGTGCGGGTACAGGTAATAGTCCTGATGGTTGCATTCAAGATGAGCATCCTGAAGATGGAAAACTTTCTAACGAACCAGGAACTCTATCTATGGCTAATACGGGAAGACCTAATAGTGGTAGTTGCCAGTTTTTCATCAACACTGTCCACAATCACTATCTGGATTGGTTTACACCTGGTCAATCTAAACATCCTGTTTTCGGTCGAGTTACTGAAGGGATGGATGTATTAAAAGCCATTGAAACTACTCCCACAGGATCAGGCGATCGCCCCACAACTCCAGTTAAAATGATCAAAGTGACTATCCACGAATAAAATCAAAGATGAGTGTGGAGGTTTCTCCGCACTCTTGGGGCAAAATTCCCGATTTCTCATCAAAGAAATCCACAAAAAACCAATCCGATCAAACAAATTAACCTTCTATTTCTTCTTCAGTAAAAATAGGAGGCCATAATTCAGAAACAGCTAATTCCCAACCGGGAAAAAGTTCTGGTAAAGTTAAAATATCGCCATTATTTAAAATAGTTGGTTCACCTTGATGACGATAAACTGTAACAGTTTCCTCATCAGGATCAATTAAAATTCCCATCACAGCACCTAATTTGATCAAGTTGAGAATTTTAGTAACTAAAGGTTTAATTCTATCACTTTGAGATTTAATTTCTACTACTAAATCTGGTACAAGTTCGCCAAAATAACGGGGACTTTGACGCAGACGCGCAGCCCGAACAAAAGAAACATCTGGTGCGGTGAGGTTGCTATCAGGTAAAATGAAACCACCAGCAGAATCAAATACTCTTCCTAAACGACGAGGATAAACCCAATTAGCTAATAGCCGACTAAAAAGAATACCAACTTCACTAGATACAATATCCGATGGACCCACGATAGAAATTCTCCCGTTTGTTAATTCAACATCGTAATCTAAACCAGCTTCACTAAAAGCGGTTTGGACTTGTTCTACATCTTTAATTGTCATAATTAACATAAAATCATCCTCCTAATATACAAATTTGGGGTAATTAAAACAAACACAATTTGATTTTAGATTTCGTTAAATTGTATCTGGATCAATATTTAACTCTCTCAATTTTGCAGCTAACCTTTGGGATCTTTCATTTGATATTTTCGCTTTTTCTGCTTCCATTGCTGCTCTTGTTGTTTCCATCTCTGCGCTTTCTTCCGGTGTAGGAACTAAAACTCCTGATGATGTAAAATATCTTAATAAACCTTCATAAATTCCTAAATATAACCCCAATTCTTCACTCCATAAATGTCCTTTTTCATTAGGTTTTAAGGGTTGATATTTGCCACTGATTAAATTAAATCCTGCAAATTCCAATGTATAAGGATCAAACCAAAAATAATCAGGTGTACGGAAAGTATCTTGATAAAGTATTTTTTTAGTTTCTCTATCAGTTTTAGCTGTGGTTGGTGAAAGAATTTCGACAATGACATGAGGATATTTGCCATTTTCTTCCCACACTACCCAACTTTTTCTAGTTTTTCGTTCTGTTCCTAAAACTACGAAAAAATCTGGACCTCTCACATCTTCTGATTTTTTTTGATGAGGACTATAGTAAATACTCAGATTTCCGACAGCGTAAAAATCTGTTCTCTCCTTCCATAACCATTTGAGAGATTTTATTAAGAGCATTATTTGTTCGAGATGCAGTTCTGTTTCCACAGGAGGTTCATCACTATATAGGTCACTGGGGGGAAAAATGATATCTTCTGATGTGTTAGTTTGTAATTCCAGTGCTTGAGTAATCATCATGTATGATACCAAGTAATTATTGATTTATTGTAGCATTAATTGTCAATTACTTTCACTGAATTATCGCAAATCTCTTAAACATTTGCCATAGCTTTTTGCCGTCATCCACACGATCTAAAAATTGCTCGACCAAAAGGAACTTACCTTAAGGGACTTCCAATTAAAAAAATACCCAAAAATTTCTTGTGGTGCGGGACGAAAAGCCCGCTAACCATCAAGGATGGGCATCCTGCCCGTCCCACAAAATTGGGTAATTTATTTTTTGGTGTTCCCTAAGAACAAGCCCCATATCTCATCAACCGCCTTGTCACCCGTTAAGCAGAAAATTAACACATATTGAAATGGCTAATCCTAGATCATTAAATGATAGCATAGATGATTACTTATGGTAACTATTTATATTAAATATTGGACTGATTTGGCACAAGGTTGTTAGATGTTGTGGAGACGTTTTTTTAACTTCCCCTTTGATATTTCTTCTTAGTATGCATACCAACCCCTTTAAACAATTACAAGTCAATCTTTCTGTAACCGCTGCTACTATAGCGTTGTTGGTTACTGCGCCATTGATGGCTCATGGTCAAGTTAATAGTACCACCACTAAGCCGTCCTCATCAAATTCTAAGACATCAGTAGTTAATATATCCATTACTGAGGCTGAAGTGCTGGCTGCTCAAAAAGCCTGGGGTGAAGCACTGGTTTCCATCAGTACCACCTATGATGAAAAGGGGATAGCCGCTGCTAGAACATTGGCTGACAATATAATAGATCAAGCATATGCTTATCAATCGGGATTGGTGTTGTTCAAGCCAACCTTGGCAGGTGGAGACGAGACCTTCCGCACGACACACAAAGGAGCTTTGTCTTATTTTGTGGGTGGTGATTCCTCCTTCCCTAAAGATACTGGTTTTGCTCTCAAAGGATGGCGAAAGGTGGAAATTCGCAACGCTGGTATTTTTATTGTCGGTAATACTGCTACCACTATGGGTAATGTTTCCATAACTGATAAAACAGGTAAAGTCACAACAGTAGATAAAACCTGGCAGTTTGTTAGAGGTGGTGATGGTAAATTGCGTATTATTCTACACCATTCTTCTCTGCCCTATAGTCCAAAATAAACATGGAATAGATCCCCAACTTCTCTAAGAAGTAAGGGATCTAAATTAAATTGTATCTGGATCAATATTTAATTCTCGCAACTTTGCTGCTAACCGTTGAACTTTTTCATCAGAGATTTCTGCTCTCTGGGCTTCAAATTCTGCACTTTCTTCCGGTGTGGGAACTAAATCTCCATCTGGTGTAAAATACCTTAATAAACCCTGAACAATTCCTAAATATAAACCTAATTCTTGACTCCATAAATGTCCCTTTTCATTCGGTTCTACAGGTTGATATTTACCATGTATTAAATAAAAACCTGCAAATTCTAAAGTATAGGGATCAAACCAAAAATACTCAGGTGTGCGGAAAGTATCTTGATAAAGTTCTTTTTTAGTTTCTCTATCAGTTTTAGCTGTGGTTGGTGAAAGAATTTCCACAATCAGGTTAGGATATTTACCATTTTCTTCCCACACAACCCAACTTTTTCTAGTTTTTCGTTCTGTTCCTAAAACTACGAAAAAATCTGGACCTCTCACATCTTCTGATTTTTTTTGATGAGGACTATAGTAAATACTTAGGTTTCCAACAGCATAAAAATCAGTTCTCTCTTTCCATAACCATTTGAGAGATTTTATTAAGAACATTATTTGTTCGAGATGCAGTTCTGTTTCCACGGGAGGTTCATCACTATATAGGTCACTGGGGGGGAAAATGATATCTTCTGATATATCTTCTAAGATGTTAGGTTGTAATTCCAGTGCTTGAGTAATCATCATGATATGATACCAAGTAATTATTTGTTTATTGTAGCATTAATTGTCTGAAATGGCTAACGCCACGCTTCGCTATCAGGATATCCAGGATTTTAGGATTTACAGAATTTTATTTATCATTTATGATGATTGTTACTTGAGTTTGGACTAAAATAAAATTGATATCCAATTATTAACATCAAAATGGAAGTTCTTCAACTTACAACGATAGTGGATTCATCAGGTCATTTGCATCTTGACATTCCCACACAACTTGATCCGGGAGAAGTAAGTATTGTGCTGGTAATTAATCCAGTTGTCCCATCTAAAGATCAAAATCTCAAGTATGATTTTTCTGATTTGGTAGGACGGTTAAATTGGCAAGGAGATGCAGTAGTGATGCAAAGGACATTAAGAGATGAATGGTAATCGCTATGTGCTAGATACGAATGCGATCATTGCCCTGTTACAAGGTAATACCCAACTTATTCAATTACTTCAAAATGCTAATTGGATTGGGATTTCGATTATTAGCCAGATTGAATTTTTGGTTTTTTCTGGGCTAACCCAAAGCGATCTCCAACTTTTTCAACAATTTATTCAGCGAGTGGAAATTGTTGGTTTGGCAGCAGGTGATCCGGTATTAGTTGACAAGATTATCGAAATTCGTCAGCAATATCGGTTAAAATTACCTGATGCAGTAATTGCTGCAATAACAATCCAAAATTCAGCAAGCTTAGTGACTGCTGATCAAGAATTTGCAAAGATCAACCGTTTGAAGGTCATTAATTGGTAGCGATCGCCTCGCCTGCTATAATTACCATTAACTATTCATTATGTTTGCTATTGTTTGTTCAAATTTATCACATTCTTGTGCTAGTCTATCAACTATTTTGCAGAAATAATTAATATCAATTAAACTCATTTCTGCATTATGAATAATTGAAAAAACCTGCTTATCTTCTATCTTTTCTATACACCAAAAACCGAATTTATATCGTGCATTACTTATCAATAGCCAAGTAGATAAACTATGCGGTATATCATCTGTATCATCAAATTTTAAACTACTCGGACAAGAAAATTCTAGAGTCGAATCATATTTGAGAATAAATACAGTTTGTGTACTACCAGAATCCATACTAAATCTCATGATAGCTCTTGTATCATTAATACTATAAAGATCCCAGCCAACAGTTTGGCAGAAATTCTGTATTGTTGATCGAAATTTGAATGAAGATAATAAGTCTTTATCAATAGCCATTGGTTCATCTCCTAAATTAACGGTTTTAGTAGTAGTTGGTATCATCCATTCTCGTCCTCCACAAACTTGACATTCAGAAGGTTTCATCAGAGATACAACTTCACAGCCACAACTTTTACATTTGTATGTTTTTTTCATGGAAGTTAAAAATTCATAATTAACTTATTTTTGGCATCTTTATTTTTAGGTAAAGTACCGTTATTATAAAGATATTTAATCTGTTGCTGTACTTCAGTTATTTGAGGTCTTTTTTCAGGACTTAAAATTAACATTTTTCCTATGAGATGACGCACTTCTATATCCAGTGGAGTTTGAATCATAGTTCCCCGTAATTTACTTTTACTCTGTGGTAATGGTAATTCAAGTTTTTTTCCATCTAGAACTGCTTCATGGGCATAAGTATAGCTTCCTGATAAAAATGGACGACTACCGGTCCAATATTCACATAAAATTAACCCCAAGGAAAAAATATCAGATTTCTTGTTTGGTGCTGGTGTTTCTCCATTTGTAGAAATATGTTTAGCAAACTCAGGTGAATAATATACTGGATCACCTACTAAAAATTCCACTGCTATTGATTCTCCTTCAATAATACTGCTATCAAAATCAATAATTTTGGCAATTTGTTTTCCTTCCCATTCTTGAATTAGGATATTATCTGGTTTCAAATCAAGATGAACAATGCCATTGTAATGTAAGATATTAAGCGCTCCTACCGCTGTTAGCATGACAAATAAACGCTTTTCTGGTTCTAATGTATGTATGACTTTTGATAAAGAGCTAGTATCTACTTTTTGACAAACTTTAAAAAAATGTTCACCATTTTCATTACCATATTTAAAAAAGTCTACCGTGACAACAACTGAACCACCAGAACCACAAGCAGATAGTGCTTCTTGAATTAGTAATTGTTTTCTAGCAAATTTATCGCATTGATCACGACGCTTTTGTTTACTTTTTTCGCCTCCTGGTGCTTTTTCTCCTGGATATACGGGACTCAGAAATTTTTTCACAAAATACTCATTACGATCATTTATATTTACAGCAAAACCCCATTGACATTGCCCACCATTAGCGCTATCAAATTCACGGGTTACTAAATATTTATCAGCAATTAGATCACCTGTTTTATAAGACATTGATTACTATCTCCTATTATTTAATCTATTCAAAATATCTTGATATTTTTGTGTTGCTTTTTGTCGCATTGAATCATCTAAATCTAATTCTAAAAGTTTTTTTAGACTATTTAATGCAGCGTCAAATTCTTTTTCTATTTCTTGTAAACTTGCTATATGGTAATAAATTAAAGGTTTGTTAGCATAAGATAAACTTGCACTGTTGTCAATTATACGTCGAGAGAACTGAATTGCTGAATTGGCTGATTTACGGTTATTAAAATTTGATTGAAATAGACGAAGAGAAGCAACAAAAAAATCTAAATCTAGATCAAAGTTT
Organism: Dolichospermum flos-aquae CCAP 1403/13F; assembly: GCF_012516395.1. Lineage (GTDB taxonomy): Bacteria > Cyanobacteriota > Cyanobacteriia > Cyanobacteriales > Nostocaceae > Dolichospermum > Dolichospermum lemmermannii. The sequence goes on along the minus strand of NZ_CP051206.1, from coordinate 441,324 downwards.
CTAGAATTTACATAATCGAAATCTATGGATTTTTCCGAACCTTTACAATCAAAAAAGTTCGCATAAAATTCAACTGCTTTTTCCCAATCTTTTAAGTCATAGTAAATTTTACCTAAAATTTGATATGCTTTTACTTTTTCTGATAACTGCTCAATAACTTCTTCAATCTGAGAAGCAGCATCATTTAAATATTTAGGTTTTTGCTGATAATTACAGGGTTGTTTTGCTAATTCATAATAAATAACTCCTGATAGATATTTAGCAGCACTGTTGTATGGTTGTAATTTTAAAGCTTGTTCACATAATTCCTGCGCTTTTGAAAGCTGATAATTTGCACAATAAGAGTTAGCATCATCTAAAAGCTTTTTAATTTTAGCTTCTTTTTGTTCGTTAAATGTTTCAGTCAGTTGTTTACATTCTTTACTTGTACTTGCACCTGAAGTAGAAGATTTATCTTCTGAAGCAGATACATGAGAAATAGGTGGACTATCCTGAATAGATGGCAAATAATGTTCATAGTCAGGTTTGTATTTTTCCCATAGATTTTTCAATTCATCATAGTTATTAGTATCAGAAATAAAGTTTTCTTGAAGATACCCCAATCGGTTTTGATAAACATCTTTGATAGCTGATATTTTTTGAAAACCAACTGGATAAATAATCAAAGAAACGTCATCTTGTTTAATTTCAGTATATTTTTGCTCAATTAAACCTTGCCAATTATTCGTTTCCTTTGTAGTGCCTTTTGAATTAGAAAGTGTTTTTAGCAGCAATCTTTCAAACTCCCAAGGAGCAGAAACATACTGAAAGCAACCATCAGTACAAGCTAGAAAACAGCCCTGTTCTTGAAATGTATGACTCTGAAAATGGATTTGCCATTTGGGATTAATATCAGCAGTTAAATATTGAGACATTGGTGGATCTTGTCTGAGCATTTCAAAAGCATCTTTGGGAGTTACTAAATCATCTTTAGTTAATTGCTGTAAACCCTTACTAGGGCTGAGAAAATAAATTCGTGAATCTCCCATCCAAGCTAAATCAACTTTAAAAGAGTTACCCGTAGTTTCTTGTTTGGGAATACTAGCTAAGGCAATTGTTGTGCAAAGTTTATGCTCTACTAAAGAACCTTTAAGTTTAGATGAAGTGGTTCGCATATTATGATCATCTGCGGCTGTTTTTAGTGCTTGACAAATTTCATCTTGTAACTGAATAGCATTTGCTAATGTTATTTGACCATTGTAATGTGTGAAAAATTTTTTACTAATTTCAGATGCTATTCTTGAAGCAATCCGTCCCCCAGTTTCATCATTATAACCAGCAGAACGACCTCCTAAACCATCAAATACTCCCATCAAATAAATTTTTGTTTGCTTATAAGTTTCTATCAGGTTAGCATCTTCACCTTTATTTTCAGCTACTTCTAAATTTACTACTGCCTTAAATGATGTCATAAGCATTACTAAAATCCTTGTTCAAATTTTTACTTTAATTGAGAAACTTAACTTAACCACTCATATTTTCATGATTAAGTTAACTATCGTTGCTTATATACTATTAATGATACCCAATGTATATAACATTTGATCTTTCTCAAATTCTTCTAATCCATTACCTGCTTCAGAAACATAATGAACTGTATTTTCCCAACTGCTTACAACTGTCCAAGGTTCAACATCAGGAGCAAATAGTACCAATCGTTTAGCTGATACTGGCATATCGTGCCAATAATCTGTTAATTCATCAAAGGTTTTTGGGGGATTATTAGGGTAATAATTAAGTTTTCCACCTTTTTCTAAACTATGAGCGCCGGCATTTGTGTAAACAACTACAACATATCTTTTCTTACTAAAATCCCTTTTTTCCCAGTTGGATTTAAGTGCTAATCCAACTGCTTCTAAGCCATTTCTGAGTCCAGAACTACCACCTTCAGCTTTAATTCCAGAGATAAAATTAGCAAAATCGGAGGACTCAGATGGTAAGTCAAAAAATTTAGAAGACTGCATGACAATTCCTGGTGAATCTGCCCAATGATCCCGAAATACAATTACCTTAGCTCTAAGTTGGTGAATTTTTTTACTCCTTGCTTTCATTTTGGCTTCTATCTGCTCGTAAAAATCTAGAGCGCTTGATTTCACTTCTTTAATGAACGAACTCATTGAACTTGTGCCATCAATACACATGACTAAATCTATTGCGTAGGTTACACCTTGATTGGCAGCCATAGCTCATTTGCTTATATACTGTTAGCGATCGCATCTAATATTTGGTCTTCGTTTACTTTTTCTAATCCATTACCTGCTTCAGAAACGTAATGAACTGTATTTTCCCAACTGCTTACAACTGTCCAAGGTGAAGCATCAGGAGCAAATAGTACCAATCGTTTAGCTGATACTGGCATTTCGTGCCAATAATCTGTCAATTCATCAAAGGTTTTTGGGATATTTTCAGGGTAGTTACTGGGTTTTTCACCTTTTTCTAAACTATGGGCACTGGCATCTGTGTAAACAACTACCACATATCTTTGCTTGCTAAAATTCCCTTTTTGCCAGTCGGATTTAAGTGCTAACCCCAATCCTTCTAAGCCATGTTCGGGTTCATCTCCACCACCTTCAGCCTTAATTCCAGAGATAAAATTAGCAAAATCTGGGGACTGCGATCGCAAATCAAAAAATTCTGAACATTGCATCGCAATTTCTGGTGAATCTGCCCAATAATCCCGAAATACAATTACCTTAGCTCTAAGTTGGTCAATTTTCTTAGTTTTTTCCTTCATTTTGGCTTCTAGCTTCTCATAAAACTTCAGAGCGGTTGATTTCACCTCTTCAATCAAATGACCCATTGAACCTGTGCCATCAATACACATTACTAAGTCCACTGCATAGGTTACACCCTGATTGTCAGCCATAAATTTATATCCGTACTTATGTTTTAGCTAGTTCTTATACTAAATGTTCTCTTTTCAACTTTCTACACCAAAAAAACCTGTTTTTCTCGCATTTATATAACGAAATATAAACTCAGTAACCCGAAAAACACTGAAAAAGTATGATTTTCATGGTTGAAATTAAGTTATAATTGTTGCTGTAATACTTACCCAGCCTAGAATATATGAATGTTACAGAGTTATTACAATTTGTGGATCAAGTAGTCCAGAAACAAACAGGAGAACATCTAGACGATTTAGAAAAAGCCATTCTCAAAGGACTTTGGCAAGGTCAAACTTACAATCAAATAGCAGACGAATCGGGATACAATAGTCAAAACTATATTGGAGATGTTAGTCGTAAGTTATTTAAAATTCTATCGGAACAGTTAGGTGAAGATATTAATAAATCTAATTTTTGTTGGACTATAGAAAGATTAGCTAATTCATACAATAATTCCTTACAGCAAGTTAGTTTAATTAATAACAGTCATATTAATTGGTGTTCTAATAATCCTCAAAATTCTTCTAAAGATAGGGAACAAGACTCTTACGAAAAATCTTATCATGAGTTAACAATTGCACCAAAAATCACCCATTTTTACGGACGCGAAACAGAACTACAAACCCTATCCCATTGGTTAATTAATCAAAATACCCGTCTCATTTCCATTGTGGGATTACCCGGAATTGGCAAAACTACCTTAATTAAAAGATTTGTTGACCTAAACTTACAAAATTTCAATATCATCATCTGGAAAAATATTAAATTATCCGATTCTTTAGATTCCATTATCGCTGAAATTTTCAAAGCGATTAATTCCGAATTTATTCAAACTGAAAATAAACTAACTCAACTTTTTAATCTTTTCCGTCAGCAAAAATGTTTAATTATTATTGATAATATCCAAGAACTATTTACCCCAGGACAATTTGCTGGACAGTATAAAGCTGAATATAAAGACTATAAAACATTTTTGACAATGATAACAGAAATTGAACATCAAAGTAGTTTGATTTTAATTAGTCAAGAACAATGTCAAGAGATGATTTGCATAGATGAAGAGTTGTATCCGGTTAAATGCTTAGAATTACAAGGTTTAGATAATACAGATATTTTGAAAAATCAAAAACTAAAAGATGAGGAAAGTTTGTCAAAACTCATTAATTTATATGAAGGTAATCCAGCTTATTTACAAGATATTTCTAGTTTAATTAGAAATATTTTCCAAGGTAAGATATCAGATTTTTTAAGTGAAGGATTGCTGTTGACAGAGAATATGAAATATCAATTAAGTGAACTATTTAATAGGCTATCAACAGTAGAACAACAGATAGTTTTAGAAATGAGTAAATCTAATAAACCTGTGAATAGAGAACAATTAAGAGAAAGTTTATCTTTATCTTCTATGGAATTAATTAATGGTTTACAGTCTTTAAAGAGGCGCTATTTAGTTACAACTATAGAAAGTGATAAAACATTGTTTATTTTATCTCCTGTTTTTAGGGAATATGTTATAATAACTCCTTGAGTTAGTGATATTCTGTGTAGATATCACATCCCAAATATTCAATGATAAAATCAAGAAAATTAAAGATAATTTACCAATGACAACTACACTAGTTAAACCGTCCCAATTACTACCTGAAGGAATTTGCATCAAGCATATCAACAACCTCATGCTATTCAAATTTACCGATAAGCTAGGTGAACGGATGCAAGAACTGCTTGATAAAAACAAATTAGATACCCTCACCCCAGAGGAAGCAATAGAACTAGAGGCTATAGGGAAACTTGACGACATCTTCAGTTATATTAACGCTGCTGTTGCTGCTCAAGACCAACACACCATACTATTTAGTCTATAAAATAAACCCACAAAAAGTTATCCCATTTAGCAAAATCACCAAACATCACAAATTAACAACCATCTCAAACCCAGACAAAATCAGAACTTTATTACTTGCAGTTATCCACAAACAATGTTATTATAGAACATAATAAAATCCATTTAGTCTAAAAATTTAAATCTCAAAATTACACAACAAAAAAACCTGAATTTAACGCACCTTTCCACCAACATAATCAAGTTCGGAGTAATCCCAAGAGTGCATTTGACGGAAAGGAAGACCCATTTTTTGGAATACATACTTCTCTTTCACACCAGAAGCAACTAAGTCTGGCTTCAATGCTTTGATGAACTCTTCAAATTCGTAAGCGGTAACGTCGTCATAAACGATAGTTCCGTTTTCGATGTAGTGAGTAGTACGTTTATAGTCGTCACTGTGAGCGAACTCATAACCAGTACCAATCATCTTCATTCCCAAATCTTGGAAAGCGGGAACAACGTGACGGGGACGTAAACCACCAACCATCATTGCAACTGTCTTACCTTCCAAACGGGGGCGATATTGACTAACGATCGCATCCATGGTAGGTTGGTACTTAGCAATTACTTTTTCAGCATTTGCTTGGATCTTCGCATCAAACTTAGAAGCGATTTCGCGTAAAGATTCAGCAATTTTGGTAGGACCAAAGAAGTTATATTCTAACCAGGGTATACCATAAGCTTCTTCCATGTGACGGCTGATGTAGTTCATCGAGCGGTAACAGTGGATGAGGTTCATCTTCACGTTGGGGGTCATCAACATTTCGTTGATTGTACCGTCACCAGACCATTGAGCAACAACGCGCAAACCGATTTCTTCTAACAAAATCCGGCTGGCCCAAGCATCACCACCGATGTTATAGTCACCAATGATGGCTACGTCATAAGGAGTGCCTTCAAACTTCAATGTACCGTCTTTCTTACCTTGATCTGCTTTGGGGAATACCCAGTCACGAATCATGTCGTTAGCGATGTGGTGTCCTAAAGACTGAGACACACCACGGAAACCTTCGCAACGGACGGGAATAACTGGCTTACCGATGGTTTTGGATGTCTTTCTAGCTACTGCTTCGATGTCATCCCCAATCAAACCGATAGGACATTCAGATTGAATAGAAACCCCACGGTTTAAGGGGAATAATACATCTAATTCTTCAATTAATTTAGTCAGTTTCTTGTCACCACCAAACACGATGTCGCGTTCTTGGAAGTCGGAGGTGAAGTGCATAGTACCAAAGGTATCAATACCTGTTGTACCTAAGTAGTAGTTACGACGACCAGACCAAGACCAGTAACCGCAACCAACAGGACCGTGACTGATGTGGATCATGTCCTTAATAGGACCCCAAACCACACCTTTAGAACCTGCGTAAGCACAACCACGAGCGGTCATTACACCAGGTAAGGATTTGATGTTAGATTTAACACCACAATCAGCCTTACCTTCTTCAAATACGTTTAAATGCTTTTCACGCTTCTTAGCAGCTTTTTCGGGGTAAGCTTTGAGAACTTCTTTAACTAGTTCTTTTCTTTGTTCAACAATCTTCTTGTCGTCGGTCGAAGTCATTGTTAATCTCTCTTGCTCCTAAAGGAACGGAAATAGGGATGAGGTGTTTGGGGACATGAAGTCCCCTGTAGCGATAGGGAAATGTTGGTCAAAGGTGAGAGCTTTTGATGTGCTGCTCTCTGCCTTTTTCCTGGTACTAGAAAATTCTTTCTTAGCAGTGAATTATGCTGTTTTACCAACTAATTTTGCAGCATTTTCTTCGCTTTCAAGAATACCGAACTCAATCAACAATTCTTCCAACTCTTCCATTTCGATAGGTGTAGGGATGGTGAGGTTAGTGTTGTTGATGATCTTCTTAGCTAGTGCGCGGTATTCGTTAGCTTGTTTGCTTTCTGGTGCATACTCGTTCACTGTCATCCGACGTAGTTCAGCGTGTTGAACTATATTGTCGCGGGGAACGAAGTGAATCATTTGAGTGTTCAAACGTGCAGCCAAGGTTTCAATTAATTCGATTTCTCGGTCTGTGTTACGGCTGTTACAGATCAAACCACCTAAACGAACTCCACCGGAGTGAGCATATTTAAGTACACCACGAGCGATGTTGTTTGCAGCATACATCGCCATCATTTCACCTGATGTAACGATGTAGATTTCTTGTGCTTTACCTTCACGGAAAAGAGTAATAAGATAATTTTAAAAGCCGGAAAATGTTCATTTTCAACTATGTTTGCCGCAATCATTGTCTGGAGTGAACAGTTTTTTTATTAGGGTAAATCTAGGGTATGGACAGAACACAGGAAGCATTTGCCGATTTTCACCAAACAGCTATTACCGACGGGGGATATTTAGGCAGAATGCAAGCAGTAGAAAACCAGGAAAATCACTTAACGGCAAAACTGACAACAGAATTAAAGGCAATTAATGCTAGACTAAGAGCCGCTAGGGTGAGTGTTTCTGTGAGAAAATCCGGCAATTCATTACAGTTGAGAACTACCTTACCTATTAAACCAGGTGATATTGATAAAAACGGTAGCGGCACAAAGCAATATGATATTTCTTTGGGTATTCCTTTTAGTTTTGATGGTTTAAATACGGCAGAAGAAGAAGCTAATGAGTTAGGCAAATTAATTGCCAGAAAACAATTTATTTGGACTGATAAATATTTAGGCAAAACTAGATTTAAAGCGAAATTTATCACGATAGGTGAGTTGGTTTCTGAGTTTGAAAACAATTATTTCCAAACTAGGAAACGGACTCTCAAAAGTAACAATACTTTTAATAGTTATTTCTATATTGCTAAAACACATTTGCCAAAGGATAAATTAGCAATAAATGCCAATTTTATTGATGCTGTGAAATTTTGCCCATCTTCCGATAGTGTAAAAAATGAATTAATTAAGGTAATTAGGGTTTTATGTAAATGTTCTGGTTTAGAAGTTCCAGAATTAAGTAATTTAAAAATTAAGGCTATTTCTCAACGTAAACGTGATATACCCACTGATGCAGACATAGAACAAGAATATCTCAAGTTTGAAACCTATGCAATTAATCGTTCTAGTAAGTTAACAACTAGGGAAGATAGAAATAATTGGAAATTGTGGAGATGGGTTTATGGGATGTTAGCAACCTATGGATTAAGACCGATTGAAATTTTTGTTAATCCTGATTTAAATTGGTGGTTATCATCAGAAAATACGATGAATACATGGCGTGTGAATCAAGAATGTAAAACGGGAGAAAGGGAAGCTTTACCATTATATCCGCGTTGGGTGGAAAGTTTTAATTTAACCACGGATACCGAAGCAATTGAATTATTAAAAGCAAAAATTAAAGATAAAGTTACCAGTCGAGAAATCAACTCTGCGCGACATGGTACAGATAGATGGTTTAGATTTGTGGGGATTCCTTTTCAACCCTATGATTTGCGGCATGGTTGGGCAATTCGAGCGCATTTGATGGGGATTCCGATTAAAGCTGCTGCTGATAATTTGGGTCATTCTGTGAATATGCACACATCTATTTATCAAAAGTGGTTTAGTCTAGAAAATCGCAAGGTGGCAATTGAGGAAGCAATTAAGAAAAAATCAAAAGTTGAAGATCTACAAGATATTGTAATTAGATTGGAACAGGAAAATGAGAGGTTGAGAATTGACAATGAAAGATTGAGGTTGCAGATGGGACACAGTTTGATAAAAATTGAGTTAGGATAAGAGTTAGCCTCACGCAGAGGCGCAAAGAGTAATTTTATAAAACTAGGAATGTTACAAGATATGTCTTATAGTCAATTTACATCTATTGGTAAGGTTAAAGAAGCTTTTGGTTTAAAAACTCAGGAAGGTGGGCGTTTTATTCCTATTCTTGAAAAAATTGAACCATCTGTGACGCTAAAAGCATATCTTGAAGAAAGTTTACCGCTGGCTGGTTCTGCTAGTGAAAAAGCACGTTCGGAAGGGATTATTTACCCAGTTTTGTTAGAAGTCAGAAGAATTTTAAATCGGCAAATTAGTTTATTTTCGGGTGAAGATTTTACAGTTGATGAGTCCGTAGGACTTAATGGAATTTGCGATTTTCTATTAAGTAGTTCTCCTGAAGTTTTAGAAATTGAAGCCCCGGTAATTGTCATTGTTGAAGCAAAAAAGGCTGATTTAAGAACTGGGTTTGGACAATGTATTGCAGAGATGGTGGCCGCGCAAAGATTTAATGCTGCTAAAAATAATCCCCTTCGTGTTATTTATGGTGTAATTAGTAGTGGTACACAATGGCGTTTCCTGAAGTTGGAAAATGATCTTGTTACTATTGATTTAATGGATTATGCTCTCCCACCTGTGGAAGAAATTTTGGGTATGTTAGTTTGGATGATGCAAAATGGCGGGTAATTCAGCAATTAAAAATTACTTCCCAATAGTTAATCTATATCCTCTAGTTCAGGAATATGTTCATTTTCATAGTTTTCAATTAAAACTCCGATGACTTCCATGAGTGAAGCAAGGGGATGGTTTTCATCTTCACCAACTTGATCTATCAGAGAATCTAGTATATCAACTAAGTTTTCATATTCCTGTTCTGTGTGAGGAACAAAGACATTTTCGGCAATGGATGACCAAGCATTAATGGTTTTTTCAAAGTTTAAAGTTTGCATTATTCTTTCCACTTTCCTTCATCATATTCTGAATGTGTTAGCACAGCACGGATATAGATTTTTTGGCGGTTATAATGAATTGCTGCAATTAGTCTAACTTTGTTACCACCAATATTAAAAACTGTCAATTTACCAACTTGAAATGTATTTTTCTTGATCTGGCTTGACTGCAATTTGCATCTTTATCTCCTTATCTTTGAATTGATAATAATTCTCAAAGTTATATCCTTAATCCTAATTAAAGCATTAAATCACTTACTTGGACACACTAAATATGATTCCTAGGTCGCGCTAGTTCCCTCCGGGACGCTACCGCGAACGCTATCGCATCCCCACAATGCACATCTTTATTAATTTAAAAACTTTTATTTATAAACATCTCCTCTTGTACCAATTGTGAAAATTTCAACTTCACCAGATTGGGTATTAACTGTAAAGACAATTCTGATTTTACCGATACGTAATCTATAAAATCCTTCCCACTCTCCCTTCATTTTTTTAATATCAAGTTCTGTAAAGGGAATAATAGCCTGTTCTTCGACAAAAGCTAGAAGTTGAGATATTTTTTCCTGAATTTTCTCAGTATCTTCAAGATTTGCTTTTTCTAAAAACTTAATAGCATTCTTACGAAATTTTATGGCCATTTTTCACCCACTCTGTCATATCAACTAATTCTTCATCTTCATAATCTGATGGTGAACCAAACATTTCATCTAGTTCTTCTTGTTCTTCGTCACTTACATAGGGTATGAGGACTTGACAAAGTAACATTCTTTCTTCTCGCAGAACTTCGCGGATGCTTTCTTTAATTATTGCTTTAAGTTCTTGAATTTCCATGAGCATTATCCTTGAGAATATAAGTATTATACTATTTTTTTAAGCGATCGCTCTCAAAACCCACAACACCGGAAATGCAATTCCTGCGGAGTGCTTCGCGATCGCTCTCCTTCCTCAAAATAAAATCGGAAATACGATCAACTCAACTTTATAAAAAGCTGGAGATTAGTAGAGTAAAATTAACTCTAGATCAAAACTAATAAATGCGGACAACGCAACACATAACTAAAAATCTTGTGGAAAGATGACTGACACCGAAATGATTACTGTTTCAGAAGCTTCTCTTGAATCAGGTTATACACCCCAGCACATTCGGCTACTTATTCGTCAAGAACTAATAAAAGCTCGTCGTGCAGGTGGAATCTGGTTAATTGATGCTTCTAGCCTACGCAATTATATAGATAGGAGTCCCAAACCAGGACCTAAATCCGACAAACCAGATGCTTGATTTATATTCTAAATAGAATATAATTAAAATTATTAACAACTTTGAACCAGAGAGTCAACCGTGAATCACCTAGAAATACTTCAGTCTACACCTGCTGCTCAAGTAGGACTTGGGAGAGATAACCTTCTAATCAAGACAACTGGTAAGTTTTACACTCCAAAATTCATTGGTGAACGGCTGGTTGATAGTGTTCTGACTGTTGCATCTCGTACAGAAAATACTGGAGAGCTATCTGTTATTGATCCATTTTGCGGTGACGGGCGATTAATTGTTTGGCTTTTGGAGCGTGTTTTAATTTTTCCTAGTCTGACAAATCGATCATGGCGAATTGAAATATGGGACTGTGATGAGCAAGCAGTCATTCAAGCAAAGCAGGCTATTGAGAAAATGGCCAATTATATCGGCATTAATTTTACTCTGAGCGCATTTTCTCACGATAGCTTTGCTTATTTTATATCCCAATTTAGAGGAAGACAAACAGATAATAAACCACAATTCGACATTACAATTACCAATCCTCCCTGGGAAGTTATTAAGCCAGATCGCCGTGACCTTGAAAGATTGGATGAGCAAACAGAGTCAATGTATATTGAATCGTTGCGAGCGTTATCACAAAAACTAAAAAATAATTTTCCACTGTCAATGCCGAGAAAAATGTTCGCGGGTTGGGGTATCAATCTTGCTCGTATTGGCTTGGAAGTTGCCACCCATTTGACAACAAATCATGGAGTTACAGGAATTGTTTCACCGATATCTTTCCTTAGCGATCAAAATTCTGAACCTTTACGAAAGTGGTTACTGACAAATCATGCAATTAAATATATAGATTACTTTCCCTCTGAATCCAGACTTTTTGAAGGTGTTGATCAAACTTGTGTTAATATCACAATTCAAGCAAATAATCCAGGACAAAAAACTTTTACTTACAAATTTGACAAAGATTTAAGTTGCATAGAATATCATCAAGAACTTAATTTATCTGAAAGCTTTTTAAAATCAAATTCTTATGTTATTCCTGTTTATTCCAATCAATCGCAACTTAATCATCTACTTAAATTCTCAGAACTAGAAACTCTTGGAGATTTGCAAGGTAATGATGAAGGGCAATTGTGGACTGGTCGAGAATTAGATGAAACAGGTCATACAAGCTATTTATCATTAAAAGGTTACTATCCATTTATTAAAGGAAAAATGATTGAAAGGTTAACTAGAGTTAACCAACCTTCGATGTTTATTGATCCAGACAAGAAACTAAATATTCCTCCATCAGTGAAATATCCACGAATTGTATGGCGAGACGTGAGCAGAACTACTCAAAAGCGAAGGGTTCAGGCAACAATTATTCCTAAAAACTGGGTTACAGGTAATTCTCTTGGTGTAGCTCATTTCCGAACAGATAATTTTTCAAAGCTTTACACTCTTCTTGGTATTATGTCCTCACTACCTTTTGAGTTTCAAGTTCGCTCGATGCTATCAACTTCTCATGTTTCTGTAGGGGTGTTACGCAAGACTCGCATACCACCAATTACCTCTGAATTGACTACAAAATTAGTTCCAATGATTGAGCGAAAACTAGCCGGGAATGTTACAGCAGAAGTAGAAATTGAGATTGTTGTTGCTAAAGCTTATGGTTTAGATAGTCAAGGGTTAGCTGAAATTATGCAATCTTTCCCTAAACTTACACCAGAGGAGTGCCAAAACTTGCTTGATCATCCAATGTGGAGAACCTCATGATTCCAAATCATTACTCAGCAAAACTCAGTGACCTTGACTTGGCAATGGTGGTACACATTCCGCCTGGAGGTAATTGGAAAAATATTCCAACTTCCATACCATCTCAACGTTTAGTTCAAATTCGAGAAAGTTATGCTCAGGGTAAGGGAAGCCGCTCTACTTACTATGGGCGATTACACCCAGATGCACCAGCTTACACAATCAACACTTACTTTAATCGTCCTGGTAATGGCTGTCATCTCCATTATGACTATGCAGGTGGTCAGCATCGGGTCATTAGCCAACGTGAAGCAGCAAGGCTTCAAAGCTTCCCAGATAATTTTTGTTTCCTGGGATCTCGTACTGCGATTAATACACAAATAGGTAATGCTGTTCCACCACTTCTGGCATATCAAATCGCCTTGCATTTAGGATCACCGGGAATGTTTGTAGATATCTTCTCAGGAGCAGGGGGGTTAGCACTAGGATTTAAATGGGCTGGTTGGCAACCTATAGTCGCTAACGATATTGAGCGCATAGCTCTGGAAACTTATGCTAAAAATATTGATTCTTCTGTAATTGTTGGAGATATTAGGGATGATCAAGTTTTTTCAAAAATCGTTTCATTAGCTGTTGCTGCAAGACAAAGTAAACCTGATTCTAAATTGTTTGTTTTGGGAGGTCCACCATGTCAAGGATTTTCTACTGCTGGTAATGCTAGGTCAATGCAGGATGAGCGTAATTCACTATTTAAAAATTATCAACAAATTATTGAAGCAATAAATCCAGATGGTTTTGTTTTTGAGAACGTTATGGGTTTATTAAGTATGGAAAATGGTTTAGTTTTTCAGCAAATAAAAACTGCTCTTGAATCAGTAACAGATAATCTTTCAACTTGGAAAGTAGATACAGCAAATTATGGAATTCCACAAAGGCGCAAGCGTGTAATTTTGATCGGTTTGCAGCAAGAAAAACAGCCTATTCCACCTCCCACACCTGTATGTGATTCAGATGGAAGCGGTTTACTAGGTCTTTCACCAGTAGTCAGAGTTGATGAAGCCATCAGTGATCTACCACCTTTAGAAGCTGGACAGGATGGAGAACATCTTGATTACATAATGCCAGCACTAACTAAATACCAATCCTTAATGCGTAATATAATCACACCTGCACAGTATTTAAAAAAATTGCACGATAAAGAAATTTACACTTCTGTCTCTATTCAAGGTTTAAATTAAGTCAAAAAGTAATATACTAGGAGATGCTTAAAAGTGATTGACATAACGAATAAAGACTTATACGAGGCATCGTTAAAAGAACTCCAAAAGTATGGAAACAGTGTAGGGCGAAATTTCAAAGGTCGCTTAACTCAGGTTTTTCTGGCATTGAAATTTTGGCGAAGTGAAATCCCAAGTATTTTCTCCGATCAATCTGTCTCAGCCTTAATTATTCAGAAAAATATAGATGACTTATACAGTAAAGAATCTAGACCATCAAATAACTGCGTACTCAGGTTATTTGATAACAACTATCTGGCTAAAACTGGTGTTGTTGGTCTTGGGAATACTTCTCCTCAAAATACTTGGAGAAACAACTTCCGCCTTCAGAAAGGAATAGTTTGTTATGCCTCTTCAAAAGATTTAGCTGACCATGATTTTTTGAATCAAAATCGTTTGAATTGCCGATATCTTCAACCTGTACAACAAGGTAGCTTAAAAAATGCCACTTGTATATTATGTCAAAGTGAGGCTAAATACCGAGGCGAAGAACAACCAAAATGGCTTCGCGCCGAAACAACTGTGCGGGGAGAAAGCTATTCTCTTGTAGATATGGCAAACATACAAAATTTTCTACCACATATAGCCCCAAATGGGCAACGTATACCTATATTACCTTTGATAGTTGCCTTGTATCACGACCCATTACCTGGTATTTATGTTAGTCGCAAGGAAGTTGATATTAATGATTTTGCAAGTGACTATGGCTTCTCTCAAGAAGAATTAATCGCATACTTTGAGGATAAGAAACAGAATCAGTATAATCTACAACTATTGAGAAATTTTCCGTCAGTAGATTACACCCCTATTTCACAAAGCTTATTAAAGGCAGTTGTTTCAGTTCCAGCAATTTCAAAACTTTCATCTGATAGACAGATTAAAGAGATTCCAAATCCAATACTTTCAGAAGTAGAAATACCTGAACCAGGATCAAATAGTGGTTGGGGTGCTCAACAATATGTAATGGAGGTTTTACGAAATAATGATTGGATTGTATACGATGTATCTCAGCAAAGATGTGGATATGACCTTTTGGCTGAAAAGGGTAACAAACGAAAATATATTGAAGTTAAAAGTTCATTAGGTTCTTGTTCTCCAACTTTAACTGAAAGAGAGTGGCAAAAAGCAAAAGAATATGGTTCAGATTACTGGTTGGCTATCATTGAGAACTTTAGAGTGGAGTCACAAAACCCGATATACTGGATTCATAACCCTACTGAAAACTGTAACGCCAGAGAAATAACCGTCATACAATACTCCATTAATCGTAGTTCGTGGTTAGTAGCAGTTAATGATGATTTAGACATTGAAAAATTATGACAATTAGTAACCCATTTATCAAAAATCATGTATCCCCCTTGACACTAGGGACAAAATAGGGTAAATAAAAGAATAAATCCTAACAAAAACCCCATTTATCTAAAATTTCCCAGGGCAAAAATAGGGCATAAAAAAAATCAAAATTCCCAACCAATTGCATTTACAAAAACCCCAGACAAAATAGCTTAATCTTCACGGATAGGCATAGCAAAACCACCACATACAACGTCACCTAGTACGTCGTAAGATACGAAATCTAAATCTGTGTAAGCACCGTTTTCTTCTAGGAAGTTAATAGCGGTGATAATACCACGACCGGCGCAACCTACACCGGGTTCTGGACCACCGGATTCCACGCATTTAACGTCGCGGAAACCTTTGAGCATTACTTCATGAAGTTCTAGGTCTTCAACAGATCCTCTTTCAGCAGCCAAGTGAAGAACGGTTGTTTGAGCCTTGGAGTGAAGCATTAAACGAGTAGAGTTATATTAACAATATGGGCAATATGAGGAATGATCATGAAAGCAGGTTATGTGAGGGTTTCCACCCGTGAACAGGATGAAGGTAATGCTTTGGAACAACAAACAGCACGAGTAGAAAGGGCTGGCGCTATTGTCATCTTCTCAGATGTTGAGTCCGGGCGCAGTGACAAGAGGAAAGAATTTAATAAAATGATTGCTCAGTGCAAACAAGGCAAAATCACCGAAGTCATCTGCACTAGAATTGACCGACTAGGACGCAGCGTGGTGGGGATTCACAAGGCGATCGCTATCTTTGAGGAGTACAAAGTCAAACTCACGGTTTTGGATGCCCCCGTTGACCCATCTTCCCCCTTTGGGTGGTTTTCTGTGAACCAGATGGCTGGATTGGCTGAATTTGAATCTAGGCTACTTGCTAATCGGATCAAAAATGGTATGAACTTTTTTAGAGAGCAGAAAAAGGCTTCTCCCCGGCCACCTTTTGGGTATTGTCGCGTGGATGAAAAGTATGCTCCTGATTTATCTGAGATGAATGGAATTAGTAAATGGGCGATCGCTCACAAGATGATTGAATATTTCCTCGGTGATGGGGCTACATTGAGGAGTACGGGTCAATATTTACTGCAAACTTATCATCTCAAGTGGACTGCTGCCGGACTGCGTTACTGGCTTTTAAACCCTGTACTGAGAGGCTGTACCGCCTACAATATCAAAGACAATTTAAATAAACCTGAGAATTGGGATGTTCATGAAGATACTCACCAACCTTTAATTAGTGAAAATATCTTCAAACGCATAGTTGCAAAACTTGACGAGAATAAATCTAAATACAGCTACGGTAGAGAAAAAAAGGAAACAGAGATTTTCCCACTAGCGGGGCAGATTATTTGCGCTGACTGCGGCTATAAATGTTTTTGTAAGAAACGAAATTCGACATATAGAGTTCGCTGCAAAAAACATGAAAACATGGGAAATAATTTTTGTAGTAACAAAATTAGCACTTATCTACCAGATATTATTTTAACGGTAGATCAAACCTTAGTAGAACGGCACAGGGAAATTAAGGAATATGCAATTACAAATTCAAATGTGGAAACACAGGATAGCCCGGAATTGATTGCTAAACAAGAGCAACTAAAATCATTGAGACTTTTACCTAAAAACCCAATAATTCAAGATGCCATTGACCAAACAATTTTAGAGATTAATAAAATTAAACAAAAAGAAACAGTAGTCAATAAAATCAACAGCGAACTATTTGATATTCTTGCGTTTTGTTGTAGCAAGATTAATTTTTGGGATGAAACACCCTGGGCAGATAAATCTTTAATATATAAAGAATTAATTGATTACGTAAAAGTTGCCAATGGTGAAATCAAAGAAGTCAAGCTGCGGGTTTAAGCAGCCCTTGAAGTTCTACTTCAAATTCTTCTTCTGATAATAACATTAATCTCTTTCTGGTATAAGGATCTAAATACCGAATCCTATACCATTTTTTAGAGACACGAATCAATACTTGAGTCGCTGTTTCCTGCATATCATAATAGGTGAAGTCTTGTAACTAGTTTAGCTATTTTTTGATATTTTTGTCTGTTTATGATGAACAAATTTATTATTCAGACACAAAATCAAATATCAAATCAAGTTTTGTGTTTTTCAAGAATCAAGAATCTCATATTGTTTTGTATGAATTATTTATCAGTATTCTCTGATTCTAAACTATTCCTTAACCACCGTTGGTAATGTGTCTGCATCCTGCACAGTCAGGGGAAATTTTTTAACGCTACCAATATATTCACCAACTTTTTTACCTGTACTGACAATAGCTTTGACAATATCCCCAGTTTGAAACCCTTTAACAAATTTGAATCTAGGGACGTAACGTTTTGGAAAGCCATATTTATCTGTACGGCAGGATTGTCTACTGCCATGCCCATTAGCAGTTATCAATAACGGCTTGATATTTTTGATTATTAGTTTGGGTGTTGATTTGCCAACACAGGCTGCATCTACCCAATGCGTTTTGTCTATGCCCTGTTGATTTCTATTGAATTTTGTTAACCCTCCAGAGCCAGTTTCTACTGGCAAACCAGTGGCTTTCAAAGCGTCAAGCAATGCAAATCTAGTTGCATTAACTGCTGCTGCATTGGCTAATGGTCTTTTGGCTTGTTTCAAGATTTTCTCTAATCTGTTAGTGTCTTTTTTAAGAAAATCTTTGATGTCTTTAATCCCTTTTTTGATATTGCATTTTTCACAACTTAATGCCAAATTTGCAATGGAATTAGTACCAGCCTTTGCTCGTGGATGTATATGTTCGATCTGCAATGGCACACCATTAACTCCACAGTAAGCACACTGTCTATCCCATTTTTCTAGCAAATATTCCCTCGTTTCGTAGCCAGCCAATGTCCCTTGTTGGTACTCTTTTCCTTGAATGTCGGGATTTTGCATTAACTGCATATCGAAACGCACAAGTTCTTGGCTAATTGCAATAATAGGTGCAAATCTTTGTAACTTATTAACCCAGGTTTTGATATTTTCAATGCGACTTTGTAGGCTTGGAGCTAACCACCCTTTTGATCTGGTTCTATTCAAGAACCTTGGTTTCCGATATCGAGTTTTCCTGTTTCTTCTACTACATCTTAGTTGTCTTCTTGATGTCAAAGCATCTCGAATTGCAAAACCCCTATGTTTTAATTCGGCTGCGAATACAACTTCGCCAGTAGCGTCATTGACTAAAGCTATTCCTGTTGTCTTCGCACCCGGATCAATCTTTAATCTCAACGGTGAAATTATAGGGTCTTCGTATGGCTCGGACAAAATCAAAACGAATGGAAATCGTCTAAAAATGGAGGCTTTTTTGTTTCTTAGTAGCTGCCTTGCTTGGGCAGGGTGAATTGGATTTAATGGTTTTTTGTTTGCGTCAATTAAAAATATTTTGGACATTACTGTCCCTCCTTGCGGGTAAAGTTAGCTTCGTCAATGTTTTAGGAGCTTGTTATGCCTGCAACACTGTTCCATTGACCTTAGAACTAGACAAAAATTATAGGCAATCGCCCTTTCCATTACCATAGGCGATCGCTCTCATAATTACCATAACTCCCCACTCAAAACAAACTCAACTGCTTTCCTACATCACCTTGAGGCTCAACAACCGAAAGTTTCGGAATGGATGCTTATTTCACCCCTTGACTGAAAACAATGGGATATAAGTCCTGTCCTTTGAGGAGAGCGAAAATTTTCTCTCTCATTAAACCGCTTAGGCGACTGCTCTGCCATAAACTTCTTCCAACAGACAAATTAATTCATCTACTTGGGAGGAGGTAAATAATTCATCGGGTCTCTGCGGAGTGATATCGGTAAATGGAGATTCATAGAGAAGCGCCGCATCCATGACACCGTGTTCTGTGAGGTAGTCAATGATCATATTCACAAACTCTATCTGATTAGCATTCAGCTTTTTGTCAGATATAAAACAAGCTAGTTCTTGTTTGGCTACTTCCCTATCTAGTCCTACTAGAGAACGAACAAATAAGCCTAACCCCTGTGACTCTTCTTTAGCGCGGATAATATCTTCTGTTTCCCCAATACCACTTTCTGCTAATATGCTTTCTAGTTCTGATAGATCCGATGGAGTTAGTTGTTTATTCGTTCTGAGTTTGAAAATAACTATATTATCCTGATGCGATCGCAAAAACGCCCGTGCTTTAGCGCGAAACTTCTCAAAATTATCAGATGATGTAAAACCAGGTAACTCTACTACAACCCACATTCCGCACCCATTTCATCCTCAAAATCAGTGTAAATAGGTATACGTCTTTGTTTCTCAATCAGCTTGACTAAACCCCGCAAGCGTTTCCGTAGTACCTCTATCATGGGTAATGTTACATCTTCCCACCATTCGTCGGTTTGTATATCCTGAATTAGAAGTAATTGTTGCTGTACTAAGGGAATGGCTGATTTTTCTTCAAGTAACCCAGCAAGTGACTTTATTTGTTCTCGTAAATGTTTAACGCTGGAGTGAGAGCGCAATATCGCTAATTGTAACTTCAATACCAAAATATCAAATCGTTTTATCTCTTCTGCTTCTGTCTCCAATTGAGAAGGTAAACCGGCTATTTCTTGGTTGAGAGTAATAAAATCTTCATCTGATAGAGATTGCCATGATTTAGAGTTAGCATATTGTTCAACAAATCGGCGCTTAGGACGAACCACGAAGTTTTCGCTATTCATAGCTGCAACTTCTGTATAGAGTAAATTGGCTAATTTACTACGCAGTTCAGCATTGGTTTTTGGTTCTTCAAAGTTATCTTCAAATTTGCTCCCTTCGACTTCGCTCAGGGAGCGGGGTTGGGGTGAAATATTATCTAACTCCGCAATTAGATCCAAGCGGGTAGTAAATAAATGTTTATTTAGAGATTTACCGATAGGTGCATCAGTCGTTTCTGGGTTATGCTTGAAGAACTCTAAATTTTGGCAATAGTCGAATAAATAACGGGAACTTTGTTTTCTTTGTGAACTGCATTGTTACCGAGTTTGATAATTAATTTTGCTTTGTTAAATACGGCTTCACCAACTAAGTTTTTAAAGGTAGGTTCGTGGATTAGGGCGCTAAGGTTATCTTGATAAGGCAAATTTAGGGATGTATCGTATTTATAGAGCCAGTTTACCGTCAATTCCAAAGCGCGACGGGCATAGAAACAGGCAGTTCGAGGATCACGATAGGCTGTTTTAAAGGCTTTGTGAGCAGATTCGTAAATTGTCGGAAATTCGGTTTGCAGGAAGGTAAACTGGCTCATTCAGTTAATCAAGCTTTTGTATATAATAATATATTATGGACTGGGTTCGTAATCAATGCAAATAACTAGACCTGATAACAGTTCTTGTAGGGTTTCGTCTAGAACTTGTCCCAACTGTTTGACAAATCTTTCCGTGGAAATGCTGCGAACTTGCAAAACATTTCCGGCTGAATCTCGCTCAAGTTGATTTTCTGGACTGGCTGCAATTTTCACCATAAAAGGGCGCTCTTTAAATTTTTCTTGCCAGCTTGTAATAGGAATAATGATTCTG
Organism: Dolichospermum flos-aquae CCAP 1403/13F; assembly: GCF_012516395.1. Taxonomy (GTDB): domain Bacteria; phylum Cyanobacteriota; class Cyanobacteriia; order Cyanobacteriales; family Nostocaceae; genus Dolichospermum; species Dolichospermum lemmermannii. The sequence goes on along the minus strand of NZ_CP051206.1, from coordinate 420,722 downwards.
ATGGGGATAGGATTAAAAATATCGGCACTGATAACTACTACAGGGCGAGTTTTCTGGATTTCTTGCCCTCTGGTAGGGTTGAGGTCTACTAACCAAATTTCGCCACGTTTGGGGTTAGTCATGTTCAAGTTCCCAGTCTTCAGTGTCTAATACGGAAAATTCTGTTAGTTCTGGGTTGGTGAGGAAGTCTGTAGCGGTTTGAGGAATGAACTGGGCAAGGTGCTGATGTCTTTGTGTTAGTGGCATGGCTGCAATTTCTTTGAGGGATGGTGAAGATGTTTTTGTTTTTGTTGTTGTGAGTTTTTGTTGCAGAAATTCCGTAAAGTCTAAAACTTCTTGTTGTTTTTCTGGGGGTAGTTGGCGTAGGTTGTTGAGGATTATTTGTTCAATGTTGGCTGTGTTTTGCATGGTTTTATTTCTGGGGTTTCTCCAATTTTTTTACCATAAATCGTCACATTATTTACACTGTTTTATTTTCAGCTTTGTTTGTCTCCCTGTCAGTAATAAAAGTACAACTTAATTAAGTGTAATGCTATTTTTCCACATAAGGAAACATTCTTCACTAGATTTACTATGATTAAGTTAATCAAATTAAATAGATAAATTGCTGTACTCCTGTAAACGAGACAGCCAGGCCAGAGCTTGCTGTTTTCTGTCTTCAGGTGTGTAGGGTGACTTAACGAACCTATCCACTACTCCAGCAGTTACCAGTTGTCCCAGTGGTCCCTGGGATATCAGACTAGGGAAATCGTACATATCCCCAAGCCTAATCAGGCGACTATTTCCTTGATTCCCTTCCTCTGGATCTCGGAAACAAAAGACAACATCACGTAAAGCCGCATCTGGTAAAGCATCCATTAAGGCTGGGTTGTGAGTGGAAAGTAATACTCGTAATTTACGCTTTTCGGCAATATCTCGGATGCTGGCTAGTAGATGCTGGGCGCGGTTGGGATGAACACCGTTATCAATTTCTTCGATAACTACTAAACTTCCTTCGGTAGCCGATAGCATAGCTGCTGCGATTCCTGCGGAGCGCTTCGCTATCGCTAATACCCGCAATGTGCCATCTGATAACAATGCGGCTTCACAATAGCGATGGTTATTACCAAAGGTTTCCGCTAGTCGCACCATAACTTCATCCCGTGGACCGAAAAGAAAATCTAGCCCATCTATAGCCTGTTCTGGTAAACTCTGGATGAAGTTGAGAATGGTCTGTTGATTTTCTGGTTGGTTCTCCCATAAGCGATAGAGAACGCTGGATAGATTAGTACCATCTTCTTGTAATCGCTTATCAGATTTAAAACTGTACTCGCGCATTTTGGCGGGAACGGGATCTAAAAACAGGATATTCTGTAAGACTCGTTGATATTCGCGGACTGTTTCAGGAATTATCTTTTGGGAATTTTCATATTTGGCATCAAACCGGGCAGGGCTGTCTAATTGCACAAAGATAGCCATTTGATCACTGCAAGTTATTCGTGGCTTGTTCTGCCCTCTTGTAAAGTTGTTATATGCCACACTAACATCAGTATTTATCCCTTCTGAAGGCTGATTTAACTCATATAGTGGGACTGAATTTGTTAAGTCAGCAATTCGCTCATTACTGATGTGCAGTTCTCCATCACGGACATTCAGGGTTATATTGAGTTCGTTCCATTCTGTTGAGTCTAAACGGCAACCGATGGTAAAATTTGATTCTCCCCGATGGCATAAGTCATTGACTCGACCACGTACAACTCGCTCGGCGCTATTCACTGCATATTGAATACGGTCGAGTTTTTGTCCTTGTACCAGCCATGACAAAAACCGCAAACCTTCCAGGGCGTTACTTTTACCTGCGGCGTTTGCACCTATTAGCACGGTTAAAGATCCCAGGGGTAAGTGGCTGGTACGGTAACTTTTAAAGTTGGCGAGGGTAAATTCTGTTAGCATGGCGCTCATGTTACAATTCTCCTCTAAAGGCTCGATGTTGGAGGTTGGAGGGAAGCAAAAAGGGCATCGAGTTCTGATAATGAAGCGCGGTGTACTGCTTTGAGTTTTTCTACAGCTTCAACGCGGTGGGAAAATTCTTCTTGAAGATGAAGAGGTGGGACAGGAATTGTAATTCCTCTTATTGCTTCTTTTGTAATTGTTTTTGTGACAGCACCCTTTACATTTTTATTAATTGCTTCTTTACCATACGAAAAAGTTAAAAAATAATAAATAAATGAGGTATTTACTTTATTATTTAAACGAATCAAAAACGCATTCATGCCTAATGATACTGGTCTTTTTAAATAAGGCATAAGATATACTTTGCCGGCACTACCTATCTTATTGATAATAATTTCTCCGCCATAAACTTTTGATTTGCTCAAAAAATTATATGCTTTTTCATCAATATAAATACAGTATTGTTTGAAAGTTGTTATTCTCTAAATCTGTTGTTCTAATCATCAAAGCATGATCAATTTGATTCTTTAATACAACATTGTCTCGTAAAATTTCATAGCTACCATTTGCATGATAGTCAGTTAAAACTTCCATTAAATTACCAAAGCTAACAGTATCCCATCCACTTTCAAGAGGAGCATTATTCCCGAACATTTCTATGAAGATGGCTTGGGGGAGGGTGTCGAATTGTGCGATCGCTTTCCGTCGTTTAGTCCTCAGTTCTTCCGCTTGATCTAGTATCTCTGCAATCCGTTTTTGTTCTTCTAGTGGTGGTAAATGAAACTAGACTGGTCAGTACAGCTTGTAATTTCTTACAAGCTCAGTCCCTTTAGGGCTGAGTTACTGACAATCAACCAAAATATCTATAGGATTCCTAAATGATTCCTGAAAAATATCAAGTAGTATACGGTGGGAAATGCCCGCCAAAAACCGCATACGGAGGGCATTTCCCACCCTACGTATAGTTCAAAAATCAAATAGGAGTCCTATATATCACTTGCGTCCGTCTCCTCTCCCCTAGCATAAGAACCAAAGATCCCAATTTCTGTAATTTGATAAATTTCACAGAGAGATTGCTTTTGTAGTGATAAAACTTCCCGAATTTCCTTAATAGGTTTCATCATATTTTATCGTTAGCCACAGTTAATTTAATCTTAACAAATACAATTATTTCATCATTCCCTCCAATTTTTTCATCCCTATTCTAGTAAGATAACGTAGTCACCGAACTTAGCCCCCAGTTTCCGATCATAAGTAAGCACCTGAGTATCAGAATGAATTGCTGCTGCCACGAATAACGTATCGTAGAATGAATGATTTGCCTCGACTGCCAGTTTAAGAGCAACATCCCGAATTTGAGAACTAGAAATCATCACATCAACCAATGCCTCAGCATCTTGCAACGCATCCAAACCTATTTGTAAAGGTAATTGTCGAAATTGTATCCATTGCCAAATCACATTACCCAACTCGGCAAACAACGAATCAGGCACCACAATCTGATCTACACTTTCCAAAGCAGCGAGCGCTTGTTCATACTTGTTCTCTACGTGCAAGAGGGCATAAGCAAAAACCATCGTATCAATTACCATCAAGGTCGTCCTTCTGATTTCCAAGACTGCACCCGAATTTCTGCTTCCATCGGTAATACCTCCGCCCGTTGACGAATACGAGCAAGCACTTCATCCCTTTGCCCATAACGTTTTTGCAACAAATCACGGACTTCTTGCTCCATCGAAACCCCCTTTTGTGCCGCCAAGCGTTTAATGCGATCAAGCAACTCATCGGATATATTACGAATGGTAATTGTTGCCATACTGCCTCCTTTGCTAGTGCTAGTCTACTACCGGATTATTACTCAAATGATAGCACTTTGCTGGCAAAAGAAAAATTTTATCTGTGTTCATCTACGTACCCTTCAGAATCTTGCTATATCTGCGTTGCTTTTTCTCCCATAAACGGCTTTTATTAACTATTTTAGCAATGCCTCCAATTTCTCCATCCCCTGCTGAATTTCCACCTCTAACTTCGCCAAATTAGCCAGAATCTCTTGAGGTGCAAGATGATCAACCTGCTCATGCACAACTTCCTTGTAACGATTCAAACTTAGATCATCCCACATTCCGCACTTCAATGAGTAGTATACAAAAACTACATTCACGGGTAATTCAAAACAATAGTTAGTAAAAATTACGTTACTATCGAAAAATAAATTATGCACACAAAAATTCTAGCTCTTTTATTGTGTCTAAAAAGCCAGTGAAATAGTTGAATTTGAATTTTTAAATCAGTTAGAGAAACACAAAACCATGCAATAGGGAATTATAGATTTTAGAACTAACATAATAAATAATATTTTTGACAAGCATTCGGTAGGAATTGCAAGAGGCGACAATGTTCCTTCGTTAAGTTAAGAATTCTCTGAACTCCTTGTGCAATCAGAATATGAATCACCTGAAAACATTGAAATATCCACCTTAATGTGGGAGATTCCGTGGGTTTATTTAGTTGATTTTTAACAGTAGCTTTTTGTGTTTTTAATGCAATTCGTAATTGTCTTTGTCCCAGATTATAAACCAAAAGACATAATGCCATTAACATCATCATTGTCTCTACTCTTTCTGGATTTTTCACAAAAAGACTATCGGCAAAAAATAACCGGTCTTTGATAAATCTAAATCCTCGCTCTGTTGATTGCTGTTCTTTATATATTCTCAATATTTCTGTAGGTGCTAATTTGGTTGTGTCTAAAATATTCGAAGAATAAAATAAATCGACCACAAGAATTTTGATGTTTTGTGATTAACTCCTGATTTTCTATTAATTTACATTTGACTTGATACACTACTGTTGTTCCTTTCTTTAATTTCTCGCTAATTTCTATGTCCGATGTTTGATGATATTTTAATTTTGCTGTCATGTCTTTAATTTTTAATTCTGCTAAAGATTTTGAACAAAAATCTTCTTTTTCTAACTTGACTAGCTCGCTAAGAGAATTTAGTTTATTTTTTTAGGACATCTTTATGCTACATCTACAACAATATCTTTCCAAATCTCAACAACAAGAAATTTTACAACATTGTAGAGAAATTGGTAAGAAATCGCCTCTTTTCAGGTTTTGGGCTGGGAGAAATCCCGGCTCTTTTTTTTAGTTAGAGAAAATCAAGATTTGTTTTTTGATTCTGAAATAGCAAAACAGGAAACAGAGAAAACTACGGATTTAAGTTTTTGAATAGGTCTTTATATTTTTGAGGCATAGGCAAGTGTTATGTATTACGTCAAGCATAACATTTATATCGCAATTCCGCAAAAAATCAACCAGCGATCGCCCAAAAATCACGACTCACAGGAATAGAGATTGGCTTCAGTAAACCTTTAGCAGATATGTAATTGAGCCGTCTTTGCGCGAAACAAAAAATCTACTAATCTACTGATCAAGGGTTTTGACGTATTCTTTAAAAATTGGGGACAAATCAAATTGGGTTTTATCTGCTTTGATTTTGGTGATTAAATGGCGTTTTTGCAGGGATTCTAGGGCGTTAATAAAGTCTGTGGATGACCAGTTTAAGTTTTGCTTTAAGGTTTCCCTAACGACAGGTTCTTTAAATTTGCTTAATTCCAGGGCTAGTTGTTGTTCTAGGGGAGAGAGTTTTGTGAATAGCTGTTTAAAATGCGATCGCATTTGATTGGTCAGAATGAGTTGGTTTTCTGCTAAAAACTCGGCAACACTATCATCAAAAAAATCTTTAATTAAGATGGTTACGTCTTGAATATATTTTGGATTACCTTGATATAGGTTAATGAGATGTGTCCAACTTTCTGGATCTTTCAAATTTTCGTTTTCAAGAATTTCTGTATTATTTAGTCCTGAAAGTTCTAAGCATTTGATAGGATATAATTCTTTATCTAAGCAGTGCATTGAATATTGGAATGACCTTGATGATGAAGTTGTCATAGCTCCGCCTGAAGCTAGTTTAGAATTAGAAAGAATTGCTAAAGAAAAGGGTAGTAAGAAACACAAGAGATTTGTATACAACCCAGCAACAAAGGAAGCTTTATTCATTGAAAGTGACTCGATAGCAGATGAACTTAGAGACGAGGATGATGTAGTTTTTGTCTCAATTAGATGAGGCTGAGTAAAAGTGAATTGGCAACTGTGTAACACTTTATGTATGAGAGTAGTCCTACATAAAGTTAAGAAAATAGAAATTATTAAGGGCTACTTTTTATTGTCAATACAAAAATTTAGGGGACAACATGGAAGGCGAAATTATACTTCAGAATATACCAAACGCCACTAAAAATGAAAGAGATTTTCTTGTTTTAAAAACCAGAATATATACAGCTTGGCAAAACTACTTAGAAAAAATAGGAAAAGAAAGTTTATCTTTAATTGTTTCCTCAAGTGTAGATTTAAACCCTGCCAAAACTCCGAGCAAAAATAATAACAATGCGTCTGCCAGTAAAGCAAATTCTATTTCCCTAGAGGAAAGAGCGGAGCAATATCGTAGCGAAAAGCCAAATTTTTCAATGGAACAATTAGTCGTTCCTGAATCAGTTAAGGAAGAACTACTGATATATAGCAAGATTTCAGCCCTTGAAAAATTAGTGTTTGATGAGTGGGGATTAAGAAATATACAACCATTTCCTTACTCTGCACTTAATTTCTATGGTTCACCCGGCACAGGAAAAACTTTGGCTGCACACGCAGTGGCTTCTTACTTAGAGAGAAATATTTTACTGGTCAGTTATGCTCAGATTGAAAGTATGTATCATGGAGAGGGTCCCAAAAACGTTGAAGCTCTTTTTTATGCAGCAGAACGTGATAAAGCTGTCCTTTTCATTGATGAATCAGATTCCTTGCTATCTAAAAGATTGACTAATGTAACTCAAGGATCTGAGCAGGCAATAAACTCTATGCGTAGTCAGTTACTAATTTCACTAGAGAGATTTAGAGGAATTGTTGTTTTTGCCACAAATCTAGTTGAGAACTATGATCCTGCATTTGAGACTAGAGTTCGTAATATATTTTTTCCAATGCCAGATCAAACTTGTAGGAATCTCATCTGGCAGAACCTTCTGCCAAAAAACTTGCCACTTCTAGAAGATGTATCTACCGAGAAACTTGCTGAAATAGATGAAGTCTGTGGTAGGGATATACGTAATGCGATTATTGATTCAGCCTTAAAAGTTGCCATGAATAACGGTAGCGGAATAGGTTATCGGGATCTTTCAAATGCGTTAGATGCTGTTAAGAAACGACGAGTCAAGCCTAATACTACTGTACATAAGTTAAATGAAGAAGAAAAACGAGCGGTAAGTCTTGCAATAGCTAATAATGCTCAAGAAATCCCATATAATTAGTGCGATCGCTCTTCTAGGTTGGATTCACTAAAGTGCGATCGCCATTCATGTAGTCGCTGTAAGGTGCGTTGTTTAACGCGCCTTTTTGCTTTTAATTATGATTAGTTTGTAATTATTATGCGTTACGCTAACATATCCTACTATTGCTAATTTACATATCTATTCATCTAAAAGTTAAAATTTTAAAGGTACTTTTCAGTAAACATCATCCCTAACAAAATCCGACGGACTTAAAATTGGTAATATTCCCCGATAAGGATGAAGAATCAACAAATCTTGATCACCTGTAATTGGCGTTGCAGATTCTTAGAGGAAACGGAACTCAAGTTACCATTTTATCATCTATGGTTGGGGTATTCAGTTTGCACACAGAAAGACGCTGAAGACGTTTATTATCTGCTCAAAACCCCTGCGAAGATTCGGTTTCTCAGTTGTGAACCGGTTCTGGAAGACATTGATTTATCAGAATGGTTAAGCGAGTTCATTGGTGCGGGTATCTGTGATGGTTGCGGAAAGGAAAAAAGTCAACTATACGGTGTTGATGCTTATCCTGTATGTGGTGCGGCGATTCGTAAATCTCAGTGGCTGTGAGAGGTGTCCACATTGTTAAAACGAGTAGAGTCAGCTTTAGGGTCGCAACCTACGATCATGATGCGTTGACCCATTTCAGCCATAGCGGCTAAAGTATTTTGAGAAGTGGTAGATTTACCGATACCGCCCTTGCCGTAGAAAGCTATCTGTCTAATTTTTTCTTCAGTCATTGTTCGTGTTTCCTAGAATTAGTTAATTGGTGGTTTTGTCTGGTTCTCACGGCCAAAGTTCTACGGCGGTGAGCATTTGTAGAACGTCGCTATCTATGGAGGCGATCGCTCTACAGAAAATCGAGTGGTGTTCATAGTATTTATGAGGTTGTAAGGATTTTTTTCTTTTTCCGTTGTAGGGGTTTACACCGTAAACCCTTACTATTAGCTGTTGTTTACTAAACTGCTTCAACAATGATTTCTTTGCTGATGCGATCGCGTAATCTCGCTTCAATCGCAATCTTTAAAGTAGCAGTGCTACTAGAACATGAACCGCAAGCACCTTTAAGAATGACTTTAATCTTATCGCCTTCGACATCATAAAGTTCTACATCTCCCCCATCGGCGATTAAAACGGGTCGGACTTCTTCATCTAATACTTTTTGAATCAGAGCAATTTTTTGAACTGTAGTTAGTGGTCTTTGTGGCTCTGAACTGAGAATTTCTGTTTTAGCGTTTGCCCTGTAGTTGTAGAGATTTTTGTTGGCGGCTTCCTGCTTTACTTCTCTTATTATATCATCAATCTTCGTTAAACAAGAACCGCATCCGCCACCAGCTTTTACATAATTTGTTACTTGCTCTGCACTGAAGAGATTGTTTTGTGCAACTGCTTTCTTTATCTTAGCATCAGTTATTCCGAAACAGCTACAGATGAGGACACCTTCTTCATCGTCATGTGCCTCTAAAGGAATGCCACGATAATTATAAATCGCAGCTTCTAAAGCCTCTTGACCCATAACAGAACAGTGCATTTTTGCTTCAGGTAAACCACCTAAATAATCAGCGATTTCCTTATTTGTTACTCCTAAAGCTTCATCTAAAGTCAAACCTTTGACCATTTCAGTTAAAGCACTCGAAGATGCGATCGCACTAGTACAACCAAAAGTTTGAAACCGAGCATCGAGAATTTTATCTGTTGCTTCTTCAACTTTCAAATGTAATCTTAAAGCATCACCACAAGCAATACTTCCTACTTCACCGGTTGCCACCTTCACACCAGCTTCGCCAGTTTCTTCAATTGCACCCTGGTTTTTAGGATCGTAAAATAACTCTAATACTTTATCAGTGTAGTCCCACATAGTTAATTTTAGATTTTGGATTGGTGATTTTGGATTGGTGATTTGTCATTAGTTAGTAGTAAATGAAAACTGACCACTGACTAATGACTAACTACTAATGACTAATGACTAATGACTAATGACTACTGACCATTGACTGTTGTTGTAACCAATCGGCATTATCATTCTTGAAGGGAGATAAAGCCCGAAGACGGTCAACAATTTCTGGCATTACGGCAATTACTTGATCAATTTCAGCTTCAGTTGTGTAGCGAGAAAGACTGAAGCGAATCGAACCATGTAAAGTAGTGTAAGGTAAACCCATAGCTCGTAAAACATGAGAAGGTTCTAGAGAGCCAGAAGTACAAGCAGAGCCAGAGGAAGCGCAAATACCGTACTTATTTAAAGAAAGCAAAATTGCTTCACCTTCAATATATTTGAACCCGATATTCGTAGTATTTGGTAATCTATTTTTGGCATCACCATTTACTTCACAATCAGGAATTTTAGCTAGAAGAGACTGTTCCAAATAATCACGCAACTTTGTTAATCTCTGAGTTACTTCTTCTAAATGTAACAGTTCTAATTCCGCAGCTTTTCCTAAAGCAATAATTCCCGGAACGTTCTCTGTACCGCCTCTGCGTCCTCGTTCTTGGTGTCCACCAACTAATAGAGGACGGAAACGAACCCCACGTCTCACATACAAAGCACCAATACCTTTAGGAGCATGAATTTTGTGACCAGATATAGTTAACATATCTATGGTGCTGGTCTTCATATTCAAGGATATTTTGCCTACCGCTTGCACTGCATCAACGTGGAAGAGAGCGCCGTATTCCTTAACCATAGCACCAATTTCTTCAATTGGAAAGATAGTGCCGGTTTCATTATTGGCATACATTACTGTCACCAAAGCAGTATTACCAGTTAGAGAAGCTTCTAACTCACTCAAATCTATTTGTCCCTTAGCATTTACTGACAAATAAGTAACTTGATAACCTTTGGATTCTAATTGTTTGCAGACATTTAAAACTGCCGGATGTTCTACTTGGGAAGTGATGATGTGACGTTTTTCAGGTTGAGCTAATAACGCCGCATGAATAGCAGCATTATCACCCTCAGTTCCGCAACTGGTAAAAACAATTTCTGATTCATCTGCTCCCAGTAAAGCAGCAACTTGTTCTCTAGCTGTTTTTACAGCCTTCCCAAGTTGTCCACCAAAAGTGTGCATACTAGAAGGATTAGCATAATAGTCCGTCAAATAAGGCATCATCGCCTCAACAACTTGAGGATCTATTTTAGTGGTGGCATTATTATCAAGATAGATACAATTATTTTGCATGATTTTCCATATAAAAGTATAAAGTAGGGGCGAAGCATTCGGGCGATAAATTATCGGTTTTGTCCAAGACTATTTTCCCAATGCTTCGCCCTTACAGGAGTCAGAAATTCAGAAGAAAGATCAATATAAATATTCCCTATTTCCTCTTAACTGTTACCTGTCACCTATATAACTATTTGTCCTTGATGCTTTTGCAATTGTTGGGCAATCTTTTGGGAATAAGATTTATACCAATTCTCCCAATAGTCTTGCTTATTGGTTAACTTTGCTCTCACACGGTTGTAAGTAGCAAACCAACTTTCCCAATAATCACTAGGTTGTTTAATGCAACCATCAACAGTAGGACAACTGGCTTTACATTGAGGTACGGTGTGAATACTACCAGCGCAATTTGTGCAAAGTTCCGAGTCAATCCAGTAATTACCGTCAACTTCTTGAATTGCACCGGTAGGACAAACAGATAAACACAACTTGCAGGAAATACACTGGCTAGTAATTTCGTAAGCCATGATTATTTACCTTTGTGGGAATTGGTGAAGAGGTAATAGGTGATTGGTAATTGGTGATTGGTGATTGGAACATATTACCCATTCCTATTACCCATTACCTATTACCCGTTAGCCTTAACATATTGCTCGTAAAATTCTAAAGCAACCTTTTCAATTACGTCATAGGCTTCAACAGTTTTTATTCCTGCTGCTTCTAGTTTTTCCTTGGGACAATTGCCTATTTTCGATACCAAGACTGCTTTACAATCTGCAATTGATTTCATTATATTATCTGCGGTAGCTTCTTCGCTGTAACCACCTTGACAATATTGATCAATCTTGCGGTGACTAACAAAACGAACTTCATTCCCATCAACTTCATAAACTTGAAATTCTTTGGCGTGTCCGAAGTGTTGGTTAACTAATCCACCACCTTTTGTTGCTACTGCAATTAAGATTTTAGGACTATCGGCAGATTTTTTGCCAGTTGATGCTTTATCTTTTGCAGCCTTAATTTCTTCTCTAAATTTCTCAATCCCTTCGTGAACTTCTTGACGAGTTTCAAAGTTATATTCTGGAGCCATTTCCATGAACTTATCTTTAGTAAATTCTTGGCTACGGTCTTCTCCTAATAATCCTACCGCATCGGCTCGACACTGGCGACAGTGACGCATCATTTTCATGTTACCAGAGCAATTGTCTTGGACTTCTTTCAGTTCTTTTCCTGTTGGTCCACGTTGACCAGTTAAACCGAAATGAGTACCATGTTCCGGTGCAGAAATGAGCGGCATAATGTTGTGTAAGAATGCGCCTCTCTCCCGAATTACCTTATTAACTTCTACCAAATGTTGATCATTAATTCCTGGAATCATCACGGAATTAACTTTGCATAAGATATCAGCTTCTTTGAGAGCTTGCAATCCTTCCAATTGTTTTTCTAGAAGAATTTTTGCCCCTTCAATCCCTCTGTAACGTTTGCGTTTATAGTGAACCCAAGAATAGATTTCTGCACCTATTTCGGGGTCAATGGTATTAAGGGTAATAGTAACGTGATCTATATTTAATTGTTTGATGCGATCAATATGTTCTGTCAGCATCAAACCGTTAGTAGATAAGCACAATTTAATATCTGGTGCTTTATCGGCAATTAATTCAAAAGTCCGAAAAGTTTTTTCTGGATTAGCTAAAGGATCACCAGGACCAGCAACTCCCAACACAGTCATTTGAGGAATTTTTCCGGCAATTACTAACACTTTATGGGCAGCTTCTTCCGGTGTGAGTAATTCACTCACTACTCCAGGACGACTTTCGTTAGCGCAATCATACTTGCGGTTACAATAGTTACATTGAATATTGCAAGCTGGAGCAACGGCAACGTGCATCCGTGCATAGTGATGATGAGCCTCTTCACTATAGCAGGGGTGTTTAGAAATGCGTTCTATGAGTTTTTCATCCATTTCTGGAGTTGTGCTGCTGTCGCAACCGCAAGCAGCAGATGTAGCAGGGGCGATAATGGCATTCTCAAAGTCGGAGGTGAGAATATCTGTAGCAGGTAGTGTCATTGAATTTCGCTGTTGGAGGTGGACTTGAGAGCCACTGTGGGAGATGCTTTTACTACTGCCAATATCTAAATTATTTTAGAAATGGTGCTAATCTCATCCCTCCACTCACTTTTGACTGCTAACTTGGTTTTGTTAAGGAGCGTTAAGTGATTGGCGATAAATGATTTATAGCAGCCCTTTTTTTTGCCCCCCTTCATTGACAGGGGATAGAACTTATTGGATTTATTATGTTTGTACTCAAATCCTTAAATCCTTGCATTGCAACGATACAAAAATTAAAAAAGATTTTTTCGGGTAGGGGTACGAGTATTTATAGTGAGGGGTACGAGTATTTATAGTGAGGGGTTCAGGATTTCTTTGTACTCATCTCCAAGTCAATACCTGTAAGGATTTCAGCTATCTTTTTATTGGGTTTTCTTGATATTCGACTGTACTCAACTTTTCTGCAAATTATCCTGAAAACTCTTGTTTATCAAGGATTTAAGGATAAAAAACTGGAGTAAGACTAATCCGACTACTCCAGATCCGAGCGAAATTCAATTCTGTATACAACCTATCATTTTTTTTCGGGTAAAAATGCAATTTATATTTTTTTAATTTTTCGATTATTAATGATATAAATCGTAGCTGTATATCTTGCTGTATAAGGAATATACCTTTGCTAAATCATCCATATTAATGCAGATAATTTGCAAAAGATTTAATTTTTTGATCATTATTTATTGGTGATTGGTTATAATTTTGTTAGCCATAAACTTTCGATTATAGAGACATCCGGTAAGCGTAAAACTCAGTCCTTCGACAAGCTCAAGAACCATGTCTTTAGACCTGAGATATAAGCGAATCCTGCAGTTCGACAAGTGTTACACTGAGCTTGCCGAACTGCTCACTGACCACGGTTTTAACCGCATAGAGTTTTTCTTTTTATAAAGATTGGTTAAAGTATGTAAAGGTTCATCGCCTTTGTACTTAATGGTGTTATCCTGATCACAACAGGAACGGTAATCAACCTGTCTAAAAACCTAGCTGCCTAACGGCTTTTCTGTACCTTGACTCTTGTTGATATGGTCTCCAGTCAACAACTCCAAAACTATTTTTCTCACTGCTGCTACTGTACCAGTTAGTCGCGCAAAGTGCTGTAACGATATCATCTCAATGATTCAGCAACACCGAAAATCTATGTCCACAGTTCCCAAGATTCATATTTGGATGCCTGATGTCTTTCAATTTAAGGGTGGAATTCAGGTTTATAGTGCTTTTTTCATCCAAGCGTTAGAGGAGATTTTACCGGATAGCGATCGCTGTGTATTTCTGAAAAATGATGCTCAGTCCACAGACGACTTACAGTTTAATCCCCGCACTCAATTCCAATTTGCAAGACGCTGGAAATCTTCTTGGCTGCATACACCACTATTTGCCCTTCAAGTTTTTTTTGCGGCTTTACAGCAACGCCCTGACTTGATTATCTGTGGGCATATCAATTTCTCACCACTGGCTTTACAGATATTCAAATTATTGAAAATTCCTTACTGGGTGATTGTACACGGTACTGATGCTTGGGATGTCAAAAATTTATCTAAGATAAATGGGTTAAAGGCTGCACAAAAGATTATTTCGGTAAGTGAATATACTCGTAATCGCATTCTAGCAGAGCAAAAAATATCTTCTGATCGCATAGTTTTGTTAGCAAACACCTTTGATGCTAGTCGGTTTCTCATTCAGCCTAAACCTCAATATCTTTTAGACCGATATCAATTTAATGCTGAACAATCCATCATTCTCACCGTAGCTAGATTGGCTAGTGGCGATCGCTATAAAGGCTATGATCAGATAATTCAATCTTTGCCAGCAATTCGTCGTCAGATTCCCAATATTCATTACCTTCTTGTTGGTAAGGGCGATGATCGAGAACGAGTTGAGGCGATGATTGATACTACAAATTTACGGGATTGTGTAACCCTTGCGGGTTTTGTGTCCGATAGCGAACTCGCAGATCACTATAATCTGTGCGATGTATTTGCTATGCCCAGTAAAGGCGAAGGCTTTGGTATAGTTTATTTAGAAGCACTAGCTTCTGGTAAGCCAACGATTGGAGGCAATCAAGATGGTGCAATTGATCCTCTTTGTCATGGGGAATTGGGCGCGCTAGTTAATCCTGATGATATTGAAGAAATTACTCAAACTATCATTCAAATTCTCCAGGGTACATATCCTAATTCATTAATGTATGAACCGCAAAACCTTCGCCAAAAAGTCATTAGCACCTTTGGTCTTGAACAGTTTCAAACAACTCTCGCTAAACATTTGGAGTTTAGCAATCTTTAAATATTAGTTAGAGTAGATAAAAAGATGAAAGTTCTTCATGTAATTCCTTCTGTGGCTTTAGTCCGAGGCGGTACTAGTCAGTCAATTATAGAAATGGTAAAAGCTTTAAGAAGCAAAGACGTTGATGCAGAAATTATCACTACTAATGATGATGGTAGAGATTTATTAGATGTACCTTTAGGAAAATTCATAGATTATCAACAAGTTCCCATCCAATTTTTTTCCCGATTTTCTCCTTCTATTCATGCAATTAGAGAGTTTGCTTATTCAGGAGACTTTACTATTTGGTTATGGCAAAATATCCGCAATTATGACTTGTTGCATATTAACTGTATTTTCTCCTATCCTTCTACTATCGCAATGATCATAGCACGTTGCCAAAAAGTTCCATATATTATCATTCCGCACGGACTTCTATGTGAGTGGTCATTACAGCAAAAGACGCTCAAGAAAAAAATATATCTTAAACTTATAGAAAAAGCTAATCTCAATCACAGTCAATCTATTTGCTTTACCAGCATTACGGAACAAGAAGAAGCATCTCAATTAAGTTTAACGCCTCCCAGCTTTGTCATCCCGCACGGTATTTCTATCTCTCCAATAATTCCTAATGCTCGTGAAAATATACGAAAATACCTTAACATTCCGGCTGATGAACCGATTATTTTATTTTTGTCTCGTTTACATCCTAAAAAAGGTTTAAACAACCTCATCCCAGCATTAGGACAATTGTCTAATTATCGGTTTACATTTGTAATAGCAGGTAGTGGTGATCCAGAATATGAAACTGAGGTAAAAACCCTGATAACAACCCATGGTATTCAGAAAAAAACCCATTTTGTCGGATTTGTTAAGGGTGAAATAAAGGATTTATTACTGCAAGGAGCAGATGTATTTACTCTCACTTCTTACTCAGAAAGCTTTGGCATAGCAGTCTTAGAATCTCTCGCTGCTGGTGTTCCCGTCATTGTCACCCCTGGTGTACCTCTAAGTGATATAGTGCAGCAACAACAACTGGGCTATGTTACAGAACTTAATGTTAATGCAATTTCTACTACTATTCAAAATTTCTTAAATAATCCTCAAGAAGCCCAAAATATGGGCGATCGCTCAAGGCAGTTTATATTAGATAATTATACATGGGATAAGATAGCATTGAAAATAATTTCCGTCTATCAAGATATAACTTCAATATCCCCCAATACTGTTCAGTTAAGGAAACGTAAGCTGTAAAGGATGTAAAACTTCTGTTCAATGAGCTTGTTTCTGCCAGAAAAGTTGTAAACTGAATAATAAACAGATTTGATATACATTACTAACTAAGCGTAATTCCCAATGACCACTAAACGCAATTACCACATTATTACCTTCGGTTGCCAAATGAATAAGGCCGACTCTGAGCGCATGGCTGGCATCTTAGAGGACATGGGCTTTGAGTGGTCAGAAGACCCAAATCAGGCAGATTTAATCCTTTACAACACCTGCACCATTCGGGATAATGCGGAACAAAAGGTATATTCTTATTTAGGTAGACAGGCCAAACGCAAGCAGGAAGAACCTGATTTAACTTTGATTGTTGCTGGTTGTGTTGCCCAACAAGAAGGGGCAGCTTTACTGCGACGGGTGCCAGAATTAGATTTAGTCATGGGACCACAACACGCTAACCGTCTGAAAGATTTGCTAGAGTCGGTTTTTGCAGGTAATCAAGTTGTCGCTACTGAAGAAGTTCACATTTTTGAAGATATCACCCAACCGCGTCGGGATAGTCAAGTCACAGCTTGGGTAAATATCATTTATGGCTGTAACGAACGTTGTACTTATTGTGTAGTTCCTAACGTTCGTGGTGTGGAACAGTCCCGCACACCAGAAGCGGTTCGATCCGAAATTGAACAGTTAGCGAGACAAGGGTACAAAGAGATTACGCTCTTGGGTCAAAATATTGACGCTTATGGACGAGATTTACCCGGTTCTACTCCCGAAGGTCGTCACCTGCACACATTGACAGATTTACTTTATTATGTACATGATGTACCGGGCATTGAACGCATTAGATTTGCCACGAGTCATCCGCGTTATTTTACAGAAAGATTAATTAAAGCTTGTGCAGATTTGCCCAAGGTATGCGAACATTTCCATATTCCCTTTCAGTCTGGTGACAATGAGCTTTTAAAAGCTATGTCACGGGGTTATACACACGAAAAATATCGCCGGATTATTGATACTATTAGAGGATATATGCCAGATGCGTCAATTAGTGCTGATGCGATTGTGGGTTTTCCCGGTGAGACAGAAACACAGTTTGAAAATACTTTGAAATTGGTGGAAGATATCGGTTTTGATTTAGTGAATACTGCGGCTTATTCACCCCGTCCTGGCACACCTGCGGCTTTGTGGGATAATCAACTCAGTGAAGAGGTAAAAAGCGATCGCTTGCAAAGATTGAATCATTTAGTTAATATCAAAGCAGCCGAGCGATCGCAACGTTACTTTGGCCGCATTGAAGAAGTATTAGTAGAAGCTCAAAACACCAAAGACACAAATCAAGTCATGGGAAGAACCGGCGGAAATCGGCTTACGTTCTTTACTGGTGATATTAATGAACTTAAAGGACAAATAGTCAAAGTCAAAATTACCGAAGTTCGGGCTTTTAGTTTAACTGGAGAAGTGGTAGAAGTTCGTCAACCAGTGACAGTTTAATAAAATCCAGGAGTATGGTTTAAGACTCCCCGAACTTTCAATAGTCCTGGCAAAAACACCCTTGTACAAATAGACTAGGCAGCATGAGTCATCAGCCTAACTGCGGGTCTATCTGTACTATTTGGTAAGCGAAAATAACTCATTGGCAATGTGACAATCGCCACAGTATTGCCCAGCATATCGAAAAATTCAACGCTGTAGCCTGTTTCTAGTCCGGGAACATTATGTTGTTCAACTACTGTGCCAATGTCCCCAGCATATACATTTTCTTCGGGAAGATCACGCAATAAAATTACATCTGAGTAAAGGGTAAAATTCATTGCAGCCTCCAAATATTGCTTGTTAATCGGGAAATAAAGTGATCAATCGCGGAAAATCTTGACCTGTATCTATTTGCCAAACTGTCTTGACAAGAAGTGGTCTATTGATAGGAGTAAATAGATTCGCACTAATTTCATATCTTGTACCATAAGCAGTTTCTTTAATCAGATTAACATCTACCGTTAAATGAAACTTACGTATATCTGATTCTAGCTGTTGCCAGTTGTCGGGAGAATAGCCAAATTGGAGTAGTAATTTCGCTTTTGTCCCACCACGTTTATGTTCAGTATTTAGTAAATACTCAGTCAGCTTGGATGGTTCGATTACTGCGCGATAGCTATTTGGAATTTTCATCGGTAACATTCTCCATAATTTTACTGGAGACTGCCCTTGAAGAGAGTTAACTGCAAAGAAAAAAATTGAGAAGCGAATTTTGTAGATTTGCAACTTTGGTTTTTTTCGTCCATTACAACTTGATCACAAATTACCACCATAAAAATTGGTAAATTGTGAACTACACCAAATTACTGTATATATTTACAATACAGCTATTGAGTGAGTCTTCAAGGCGCAGCCTTAAAGTTAGGTTGTGAATGCTACGAATTGACCATTGCTGCTGCTTCCTTAAAATCCTTTTGCAATCCTTGTGATTGCATACTCCCCACCCTTTCTGACCTTATTTGTGTTTTTAGGTTTGGTTGAAAAATGTCCTTCGTGTGGAAGCAAACGCAAATAATTCGAGCGTTAATTAAATTAGGGTGGGAAAAAAGGACTCATTAATATAATAACAATCCATAAACTTTTTGACAATCTCTTAAATTTGATGATTTTTCGATATCTGACACTGCTGATAATTCCAAAGTAAATCGTCCAGATAATAAATTCTGGCGTTGCATAATTGCAGGATGAAATCATTAACTTCTATTTTTTACAACTCTCTCTCCGTGCCTCTGCGCCTCTGCGTGAGAAAAAAAATTTAATTCAATCTCACGCAAAAAACCCCAAAAACAACTTTGCGCCTTTGCGTGAGAATATATTCCTACAGAGTTTGGAAATAAGCCTCCAAAGCCTCATGTACCAAATCAGTCATCGGTCGTTCTTGCTTTTCCGCCGTTTCCTTGAGTTGCGCGTAAAAATCATCCCGCAGACTGATGCGGTGACGGGATTTACCGCTGCTGGTAGGATCTCCTGGTGTGTAATCAGCCACAAATTCCCTAATTGCATCAAAACCCAATCTGTCGCAAAAATCCCCAAAACTTTCTTTCGGTGTCCGCGACTTTTTAAAGAAGACAAAAATCGGTTCTAGAAAACTTTCAAGATCATTGTGGTGCAGTCTTTCCACAAAAGGTTGCGCTAACCGAGTTTGATTTGGTGAACCACCCAACCATACTTGATAAGATTCCACAGCGCTACCCACCAAACCCAATTCTGCCATATAAGGACGAGCGCAACCGTTAGGGCAACCGGTCATTCTAATCACAAAATGCTGATTTTGTAAACCCAATTTATCTAATAAAGCCCGAATTCGTTCTAAAATTCCAGGAATGGCTCTTTCCGATTCTGTGATTGCTAAACCGCAAGTAGGTAAAGCCGGACAAGCCATAGCATAGCGGGTTAATGCTGCTATTTGGCTAGGATCAGCAACAACGCCACATTTATCCAGAATCTCTTGAATTGCTTCTTTATCTTCAGGCGCAATATCGTAAAATAGCAGATTTTGATTACCTGTGAGCCGAATAGGCAGGTTAAATTGTTCAACAATTGTCCGCAAAGCGGTTTTTAGTTGGAATGTTCCGTCATCTTTCACACGCCCGTTATCAATGGAAATACCCAGAAAGAGTTTACCATCGCCTTGTTCATTCCAGCCCAAAAAGTCTTTATATTTAAACTGGATCAGAGGTTTAAAAGGTTCGATGGGTTTACCAAGATATTCTTCGACTTGAGTGCGGAATTTATCTACACCCCAATCATTAATTAAGTATTTTAACCTCGCGTGTCGTCTGTCCGTGCGATCGCCATAATCTCGTTGTGTCGCAACTATAGCTTTTACAAGATTATATACATCAGCTTTGGCTACATAGCCAATGGGGTCAGCGGCTCTGGCAAAGGTTTCTTCTTTATTATGGGTTCTCCCCAGACCACCACCAGCAAAAATATTAAATCCTGCTAATGCACCTTTTTTATTGGTAATCACTACCAACGTCAAATCTTGGGAATATAAATCAACAGAATTATCACCAGGAACTGTGACACAAATTTTGAATTTGCGGGGCATATAGTGAGTTCCATAGATGGGTTCTACGGAATCATGAAGAATAGTACCATTACCGTTGGTTTGTCGGGCTGCTTTGACATCTGGATGTTCTTGAGCGCTAACGGCTTTTTCCCCATCTAACCAAATTTCATAATAAGCACCGGTTTGGGGAGAAAGTAAATCAGCGATATTTTGGGCATATTCCCAAGCATACTGATATTCTGAGCGATTTTTAAAGGGGGCTGGAGGAGCCATAACGTTGCGGTTAATGTCACCACAAGCGCCCAAGGTTGAACCAAGATTTTGAACAATTGTAGCGATCGCCGCTTTCAGGTTCTTTTTTAAGATACCATGTAGCTGAAAGCCTTGGCGAGTAGTAGCTCTGAGGGTATGATTACCATATTCATCAGCCAGTTTGTCCAAAGCCAAATAAAGCTCAGGGGGTACTAAACCACCGGGATTTTTTGTCCGCAGCATCATTTGGTAATCTTTTTCCTGACCCTTGATGCGGTTATCACGGTTATCCTGTTGATAAGAACCGTGAAACTTGAGAATCTGAATTGCGTCTTCACTAAAGTGGGTAGTGTCCTGAAGTAGCTCAGTGGCAACAGGTTCACGTAAAAAATTACTATTTTCTTTGATACCTTCGACTTTAGAAGGCTGACGATTGGTCGCAGGAGAAGCAGCAGTGTTAACCATTACGGTAGATACGTTTCTGAATAAAGCGGTAGACAAAATTGAAATTAAGCAATTAATAGCACCTATTTGGCTAAATAAACTACTTAAAATTAGTCGGAATTATGAATATTATTTTGATTTTAACATGGTCAGAGGCCACCTTGATCAAGCGGCGGTTAGAGTAGCTAACTACTCCAACCAGCAAATATTCGCATTGCCTTAGACCAAAGACAATGAGTAGACTTGACCATCAATCAACAGTCGCGTAATCCCTTTAGCTTGTAAATGGCTACTAGCTTTATGGAGCATTTGACTATCGGGAACTTTAATCACGCGATCGCGCTTAGTAGAAAAGCGTTTAGCTACTCTGTGGTTGTCAAAAATCGGCAGCGTTTTCTGTTGATTTTCCAAACTAGGAATGAGACCCAAATCACCAAAATCCTTGAGTGGCCGGGTAATTAACTCCGCAGAACGATCAATTACCAAATAGCAAGTTTTCGGTAAATTAGCGACTGACAATGGTAAAACTTGTACAGATACTTCCCCATTTCCCCGTCTAGTAACTAGGGGTTTTGGAGCTTCATAGTCTTCGTCCTCAAAGTCCTCCTCATCCTCATACAAATCATCATCTAAATCGTCATCTTCTAAATCATCAGGTTCATCCAACAAATCTTCATCCAGAATTTCCGCAAACAGACTCGGCTGTGAATATCGAGTTTCTACCTCTATCTTTGGTTTGGGAACAATTGGCGTTTCCGTTGGCTTGTGTCTAACAATTTCCAGTTCTTTGACAATAGGAGTTTCCTTGATAACAGGAAGCTTGGGTTTTTCCACTGCTGAGGAGCGTGTTTTCACCCGTCTATTAGCCGGAATCGGTTGATCAAAATCAAAATCATTCTCTGGTTCTGGTTCTGGTAATGCTTCTGGTTTTGGTTCTGGTTTTGGTAATGCTTCTGCTTCTATTGTGGGCTTTTCTACTTTTGGGTTCAATAACTCCCCACCACTGCGGACGCTGCTAGAAGCCTCTACTACCAATGGTGGTTGGGTCAACAGCGGTAACTGCTCATAACTTACCTGCGCTCTGCCTTCAGGGGTTCTAGCAGCACGTTTTAAAGAGACGAGAAATTCGTACTCTTCTTCTGGTAAGGTACTTTTAAGCAGACGGCTAATTGTAGAGTTACTCACACCATAGCGTTCTGCTAAAGTCGAGGTTGTTTCCGCAGTTTCTCGATATAGCTTGAGAATTTCTTGTTTGTCAGAATCTGTTAATTTTCTCACGGTAGACACCAAAATTTGTTAAGTTCGTTTGCGT
Organism: Dolichospermum flos-aquae CCAP 1403/13F; assembly: GCF_012516395.1. Taxonomy (GTDB): domain Bacteria; phylum Cyanobacteriota; class Cyanobacteriia; order Cyanobacteriales; family Nostocaceae; genus Dolichospermum; species Dolichospermum lemmermannii. The sequence goes on along the minus strand of NZ_CP051206.1, from coordinate 398,589 downwards.
CCACGGTCTCGGCCTTTAAGACTCAATGATGCGTCATATTCTAGAACAGCACCCAGACCGAATAACACTCCACTAAACACCCAGAATACTTCTAGTATGTCTCCACTTTGATAATTAGGTCATTGGGCGAATTTAAACCACATATCTGCATATCTGCAATGTAGAGCGAAAATGCGGCTGCGGCAATCATTCGCCAAGACAAGGAGACTTTACGTCCCCAAAAAGCCAGCAGCATAGTTGTGGCAATAATTAATAATGCCACATCGCTAACTATGTAAAACAAGTTGAGAAAAAAGGCTATCTGTTCAGTTGATGTTTGCTCTTTTTGAGAAATCAACCAAGGGAGAAAACTGCCTAATCCGCCAACTGCTGCCACAAGTAGCCATTGCCATGGGTCTAGATGAATGCGGCGAGAAAGCAAGGCTAAAGCCATACCAGTCCCTAAACATAAATATGTGAGGACAAAAAATATATCAGCAATAGATACATCTGGCTCTTGTTTTAGGACGATTTCTATATAGCCGAAAACGAGTCCACCTATAAAATAAGCAAACATTCCTAACCCGATTGAGAGCCAGACTTTTCCACTACTAACCATTTGGGTACTCCGCCAGTTCCTCCAGCATAAGAGACTTGCACCCAAATAAGCCACAGCTTCAAAAATATTTGTACCAATTACATACCACTGGGCGCGAACTTCTATTCCTGCTTGCTCTGGGTCAGAGATTTTGGCACTGAACAACAAAAAGTATAACAATGCTAAAACAGCCCAGCTAAAACAGCAAAGAACAAGGTTTTGAGTAGTTAAGTAGGTGGGCTTGAGATCAGATGAGTTGTCGTAAGATTTACTCATAGAGATTAACTATGTAAATGCTCTGAATGTAATATTGTTTACAAAATTGATGAAATAATTGGCATTTACGTACTTGTGTGATAGACAATAGCCAGTTAAAGGCAAGTGCCAGTTAAGAGTTGTTTTTTAACAAATCAATATCCACCTTAACGCCAAAGCTGATGAAGTGGAGATTTTTGTAACCAACTGATAAATAGTTCTTGGTGTCACCAAAGTATGTTTTTCCTAATCTGTGCAGTTCTTCTCAAAAAAGAATTACATGAGTTTCTTGCCAAGCTGGCATTTTACTCATCTGTGACAAATTCGCGGTTAGGAAAGATTTTACTGCATCTGCGGCAGATATATCGGGAAATTGATTTTTCTGTAATACCCCGGTCAACTCTGTGGCAAATAAACGGTTAAAAACATGAGTTTTTTCTGTTCCCTGCGATGCACTGAGCTTGTCGAAGTGTTGCCCGTTCCCTGTTCCCTCTGAATGAAATTAGGAAATTTTTAATTTTCTCTTGCTTATTTAGACAATTTTAGCTATGATTGTGAAGGCTTCATGGGTACGTAGCTCAGTTGGATAGAGCATCCGCCTTCTAAGCGGACGGTCACAGGTTCGAGTCCTGTCGTACCCATTAACTTAAAACCCTTGCAACTGCGAGGGTTTTCTTGTATCTACACTCATTCCGGTAGTTAGTTCAACTATTCCGAATGTTCTAGAATGCACTGGAATATACTAGAAGATAACTAAGATTTAGTTCAGAACTAGCACAACCAAAATGGTCAAATGGACTCTAGAGGAAGTCAATGAACGTCTAAAAGCTGGGAGAATAGGCGTTACAGTCTGTCAACGTGGAGACAGGCTTTCACTGCGTGGCACATTCCCGGCAAAACCAGGAATTGATAAGCCACCCTATCAGCAATATCTAGCTTTAGGATGCTATGCCAACCCCGCAGGGCTGCAATATGCTGAAGCTGAAGCCAAAAAAGTTGGTGGATTACTGGCTCAAAAACAATTCACCTGGTCCGACTATTTAGAAGAACCATTAACACCGGTTGGCGATGCCCAATCATGGGTTAAGAAATTTGAAGTTGATTATTACAACCGCAAAGGCCGCACCCCTACCACTGAAACTACTTGGAAATCAGATTACCTACCAGCGTGGCAACTTCTAGAAAGGGAATTAACACCAGCAACAATCATCGCCGCAGCAGGGAAAACCACCGCCAACACCCGTAAACGTAAACGGGTATGTGAGAAGCTGCTGGCATTGGCTAAATTTGCGGGGATAACTGTAGATTTAAAACCATATTTGGGGACGTATGGGAGTAGTGAGACGATACCCCGGAATATCCCTAGTAAAAAAGAAATTGAGGACAGCAGAAATTTATTTACTGGACATTGGTTGTGGGGTTATGGGGTATTAGCGGCTTATGGACTTCGACCCCATGAATTATTTTTCTGTGAAATCTCACCAGAACATCCGCACTTGTTGAAAGTTCTAAAAGGTAAAACAGGGTACAGGGAAGTTTACCCCTATTATCTCGAATGGGCTAAAGAATGGCAGCTATGGGAACAAGCCACGCTCCCATGTAATGCTGATACTTTTAAAGAGTATGGTGGTAGAGTGACCCGGACATTTGCCAGAAAGAAAGTATCATTTACTCCCTACTGCTTACGTCATGCCTACTGCATAAGGTTAGCTACAGAATACAAAATCCCGGTAGCGATAGCGAAGCGCTGCTGCAAGCAGTTCGCTGCTAGTTGGGCGGGTCACGAACCGGGAGTGTATCTAAAAACTTATCAAAGATGGATTGGAGAATCTGAAAAACGACGGGTGTTTGAGGAAAGTATTAAAACACCAGACTAAGCCACTTTTTTGCTAGGAACTAGGAACTTTTTTGTGAGCAACTCTTTTACTGGGACTCAAACCAAGTTTTTTCTTACAGTTTTCGATATGAAATTGATAATTCGGTTTGACCCGCCCGTTTAATCTAATATCTCGATAGTCTATACCTTCTTTGAAAAATCCTTCACGAACAAATTTTCTTAGTTGGTCACAAGAAATTAAACTCAGAGATTCAGCCGCTTGTTTTGTTCTTTGCCATTCCATATTCAAAACTCCTAATTGTTAATTGTTAATTGTTAATTCGATGCTTCTAACTCTTGTATGTCCTCTAAAGTCATGGGAAACTTTTCAACATAATTACCACTGCGATTAGCTTTGTAGTCAGCAATTGATTCAAGGCATTTAGCAGAAACCAGCAAGAGTTTTATTCCGTATATATGGCGAAATATAGGATTCCTATTTGATTTCTGAACAAGACTAAGAGAGAATACGGTGAGGTATACAAGTCTAACAAGGAACAATGATAAGTCAGCATTCAGAAACTGCAACACAGACAGTAAAAGTATCGCAGGAAGAGGCGATAGCTGAACTACAAGATTTTATAGATATGCGTCCAGATGCGCGTGAGGTAAGGAAAATTATTGGCAAACCACCGCGTTGAAATTGAGACAGGAAAGTTAAGAGTATTGCTGCTTGATGAGTGTCATTTAATGTGGGGAGACTTAAGTGGCTATGTTTGGGGGAAAACAGACCAAGAAATAACAGTGTCAGTCGTAAATGAGCGCGAAAAACAGACATATTACGGGGCGGTTGATTATCTCGAAGGACAATTACTGATGAAGGCTGATGACAAGGGCAACTCAGAAAATACTATTGACTACCTTCAATATCTTCTAAATCAGTCTCCTGACCAGCGATTACTGATTTTGTGGGATGGTGCTACTTATCATCGTTCCAAAGAGATTCGAGGTTTTTTGGCAGAAATTAATCAAGGCTTGGAACCCCCTGAATGGAAAATACACTGCGTTCGCTTTGCTCCTAATTGTCCAGAGCAAAATCCGATTGAGGATATTTGGTTACAAGCTAAAACATGGGTTCGGCGTTTCTGTGCATTGATACCTTCCTTCTCGCATTTAAAGTGGATGTTTGAGTGGTTTATTCGACACACTACCTTTGATTTTGCCACTCTTCAGATGTACGGAATTTGTTCAAAACTCAAATAGGAGTCCTATATAATTGTTTCTGTGTGCTTTCTGGCTTGATTTAATAATCCTAAGTCTGTGGGATAACTGACATCTGCTGGTGTACAGGTGGCATCTAATATTAATTTTCCCCGATTGGTTAGCTCACTTTTTGAGTCCTCTACTTCTGACTTTTTTTCTTGTACTGTCTCCTCTGGTATTTCTAACGCCTGTTTTACTATTTCTCTGTTGATTTTGTTAACTAGGTTTATATCTATTCTTTCTCTAAAGTGAACTAACATCGAAGGGTCAAATGGTGGTTTATTACTATAGGTTGACATCCCTATAAAGTATTGTAGGTAAGGATTTTCCCTGATCTGTTCTACTGTTTCCCTATCACTTATTCCTAACTTTTCTTTGATTATTAATGCACCCAGTGCCATCCTAAACGTTTTGGCTGGTGGTCATTGAGCTTGTCGAAATGTGCGCCTATTTTTTCTGAAAATATTGCTGCGTATTCGCCATCAAATTCCGATCAAGGGATCATTTTTGCCATGATTACCCATCGGTTATCTAATGCCAATTTCTCCTCGAAGGGTTGTTGAAACTTTTCCGGTGCTGTTTCCTGTTCTTGCGATTTTATATACATCTTAATGCGCCTTGATGCAAGGGATTTTACCCATTTTAACTCTTTTTCTTGCACCTTTTTCACTTTCTATCCCCATCAAGTCATTTATTTGTCCCGGTTTTATGTTTATTCAGCAAGCCCTACTTATCTACTCTATTTTTCAGTATCCCCCAGCCGCTATCTGCGCCCTCTTTTTTGTGGAGTTCTCTTAGTCTAAACTCCAGTGGAATGACCTGAAGCTGAAAGATTAACAACAATTTGATGATATTTTTTGAGAGTCGGGCGATGTCCAACACTAATAAAGGTTGTCTCTATATCTATCAGCAAATTATAAAGTTTTTCTTCATTTTTAACATCTAACGCACTAGTAGCCTCATCTAAGATAGCATATTTGGGTTTAGTGATTAAAAGCCGAGCAAAAGCTAATCTTTGTTGTTCTCCTAAAGAAAGAATTTCACTCCAATCTTTCTCTATATCTAAACCCTCAAATCTTGCAGCTAAGTCTGATAAATTCACTAACTTGATAATTCGATCAAGTTCTTCATCACTAATATTAGCATTGCTATGGGGATAGATTAACTGCTCTCGCAGAGTACCTAAAATCATGTAAGGACGCTGAGGTAAAAATAGTATTTCTTCTAATTCTGGACGGACAATTACACCAGTTCCTGAATTCCATAAGCCAGCTAAGACGCGCAATAAAGAACTTTTCCCACAACCACTATCTCCCATGACAAGTAAGCTTTGACCCGCTTGTAATTCTAGAGAAAGGTTTTGAAATAGGGTTTTTTCATAGTTAGGAGTCTGAACAGTCAGATTTTCAAATGCTAATCTGTTTTCTTTTAGTATCTGAATATTGCTGTTATCAGCAGTTGATTTTCTGGATTTTTGGAGATATTCATGAAAAACATATAACCGATTAATGGCCGCAGCAAATTTTGTAAATTTTTCAAATTGATACATAATCAAATTCACTGAAAAAGCAACTTGTCCAAAAGCTCCTCCAGCTTCGGTGATTTTGCCTACTTCAGTTTCCCCTGAGAGAATTTGGTTTCCTAAAATTAACGCTGGGATAATCCAAGGCAGATAACCAAATTGATATTTAAATACATTTAAATATACTTCTGACCAGAGGATTAATTTTTTAAAATTATTAAATACTTGATTAAATATAAATTTAACTTTGTTTTCTTCTTGAGATATGCCATTATAGAAGGCGATAGACTCAGAATTTTCTCGAATGCGAACTAAGCTGAAGCGAAAATTAGCCTCTTTTCTGAGTTGTTCAATATTGAGTTGAGTTAATTTTTTACCATAAAAAACAATAGTAATTGTATAAGCTAATATAGAATAGAGTATTAAAGCAATAACTAAATTAGGAGAAATAGACCAGAGAATGACACTAAATGCAATCACTACCAAAATTGATTCCAGACAATTGACCAAGAAACCAATAGATTGCTGACAAAAATTAGCAACGTCTTCAGAAATACGTTGGTCTGGGTTATCAATTTCTTTATCAAAATTACTCAATTCATAAAAAGCACGATTTTGAAAATATTGATTGAGTAAATCATGGGTTAACCATTTGCGCCAATATAAACCGATTATTTCTCGTAAATAGCCATAGCCAGAGTTTAAAAAACCAAAGATAACAATTCCAGCAAAAGCAACTGTTATACCTTGCCAAAATCCTGTACTATTACGAACCGAAAGGGCAGAAATCAGGTTTCCTTGTACGGTATTTAGAAAAACCTTAACTTGAGTATTAGCGAATAGTAAAATCGCTAGAAGTCCAAGTAAACTGATCGCACCTCGTTTTTCATTACCTAACCAATAGAGTTTGGCGATCGCCCAAAATTGCGATACTGCTCTGAGTTTAAATCCATTCATCTTTATATGGTTAATCAGTGTTAATGATTTTAGTTGACTCCAGATTTTTTTGCTAAACCTAGATGTGTAGGAGTTTAGCATTACTATATCCCTTATATCATAAGCAAAAGAGAAAAGAGTAAAATCTTAATTCAAACAATAGAATCAAACGATTAAGCTGTGTGGATTATATGTATTGATAATAGAGTCAGTAGCCGATTGAATTTTGTATCACAAATTTAGATGTATAACTTGGCTAAAATACTCAAAATATTAATATTCAAGAAAGACTTTTGGATAGTTTCCCCAGCATAAATGTAAAAGCTGAAAGCTGAATTTGTATTTCGTCTGCCACCAGTTTAAGTAATCCACCTGACGTAGTAATTAGGATATCAATTGTACAAAAATCTCCATAGCAGCTAGGAATCTTTAAACTCTGCTCAGATACGGGAGTAATTCCCAAATTCATGGCTATTAACAGCGGTTGTTGATCACCAGTACCATGAATAAGCACACACCACATACCATTTTCATGAGAACACAATAAGGTTCTTGTGCCATTTTGAATCAGTTTGTTTTGCCCACGAATTTCAGCAAGTTTGTGAATTAGTAAAAAAGTGGGATGGTGTTGACTATATGGCTGAAAAGTTTTCCGATTAATTGACCCAAACTGCCAAGCACAAGCAGGATTTTCAAACATATCCTCCCGTACATAACAATCATGACCCAGCCAATTCCCTGTATCCTCACATTGATATACTCCTAAAGCACCACAAAACTCTTGTTCTGTTCCTTGATAGATAAAAGGTGTTTGTGGACCTAAAATTAAACAAGCAAGGGCAAAATGTAACCGGACTCGCGCTTCATCTCCATTTTCCATCCGACACAAGAATTGATGAAAAATTCTGGTTGTGTCTTGGTTATCCAGGAACATCAGATTATTCTGCCAACCATGATGATATTGCTGCGATGGTTTTAGAAAACCACAACAATAATCTGCAAAACCTCCTAGCCAATGACCATCAGCCAGACTATTTTTAATAGAATAGTAGGTTGGATAGTCAATCAAACCGGAAAATTTGGCACTATTATATTCAATTACTTCTGCGTGGGTGCTTCCTGCGTGTTCTGCTATTTGTATAAATTCTTTTTTCCCTAGATGTGTTGCATATCTTAATATTTCTTCTACACAAGGTTCCCAAAAATCAACCCCAACATGACGGGCTGAATCGTAGCGAAAACCATCAATATCTGTTTCGGCAATCCAGTATTTAAGGTGTTGAATCAGTAACTCGCGGACATATTTCGTCTCCGTGCGCCAGTCTTCGAGAAACCCAAAGAGTCTTTGATTCACCATGTCGGTGTATTCTGGTCCGTGAAAAAGTGCCGTATTACGTGCCTCGATGGGAAAAGGCATAACCGCAGCTTCTTCACCTTGCACATACTTGAATTCTCCCCCTGGTGGACCGCCATATTCTTCCCAGTTAATGCTATCTGCGATGTGATTGACAACTACATCTAAAATGACGGCAATATCAGCTTCATGCGCTTTTTTCACCAATTCACGCAGACATTCAAGTGTACCCAGACGGGGATCAACCATTAATAAATGAATAGGATGATAGCCATGATAACCATCAGCCTCGTTGACATAGACAGGACTCAGAATAATGACTCTGATTCCTAGTGCTTTCAGGTATGCTATCTGGTCAGTTACACCGCGAATTGTGCCGCCATGACTGGCATGGGGAGAAGATGGATCATATTTAACTGCACTTAGACCAGTGTTATCGTTGTCCGTACTGCGAGCAAATCTATCAATAATGATTGAGTAAAATAAACGAGAATTCCAATCATCAGGACCAGGTGTGATGGACACTGATGGTTTAGGTCCATACAGGGGCTGATTATTGACAAATCCGAGAAATAGGGAGGGAATTTCTGCCATTGAACGTGGTGCTTCATCGCAGATAAAGAGGAACTGCGATCGCTCACTTGTATGTTCATTCCCATCAGTATCCACGTATCCTAACCTATATTCATATCCTCCGCCATTTCCAATAGGAGGTAAGACGACTGAAAACATTTTAAAGCCATTTTCGATGACGCTTTCCGGCTGTGCTACAATGCGATCTATATCGCAATATCCTTGTCCATCATTTAACTCATAAGCTATCTGCCCCAAATCTGGATGTTTGGATAAGTGAACACCAAATCTGATACAGATTTTCTCGTTAGTTCTAAACACCCATGTATATGGTGCAATGTTAGGGTCTAAATGTATTTCACAGTATTCATCAAAATAGCGCATATAGCATTCCTCCGAATTAAAAATGGTGTGTTGGAAAACTAATGATCATCAGCATTTTAAGGATTTTAGGACTTACGCAAGTGTCACACCAAAAATCTATTGTAGGGTGCATCAGATATCAACAATCTGTTTATTTGCTAAATTTTTGCTGTCTGATGCACCTTGCCAATGTGCCAGTTGCGTAAGTCCTGGATTTATTGTTGAAGTCTAAAAAATATCAGGGTTCATTTTTTTGCGACTACAACCATATCAATCAAGTGCATTTTTTTCAACGTTTCATTTTGATTAACTTGGTGTTCAAGTTCTAATATTTCTGCCGCACTCTCTATTGGTTTAATTGGCCGATAAAGACGGGCTTGAATTTGTGGATATTCAATATATGTGCCAACTTCCATAGTTTTGTGAGTATAAAACTCAGAATGGTAAGCTTCCCATTGCTTGATGGTAAATAGGGGTGTTGTGGGAAGTTGATAATGTTCTGATTTGAATTTAAACTCATCTCCAAATGTCTCTTGTAATGTGGGATTGAACGGATTAGTGAGGATAGTCTGGAACAGATCGAAGGGCATATATCTAATTCCTAAACCTGCGGAATGTCCATTTTTACAAATTTCGGCAAATTCTTCTCGGCTAATCAAAATATGTTGATGATCAAACTCCTTAGTAGCTCCCTTGTGATGGAGGATGGGAGACTTACAAGCAAATATTACTAAAGAACCATTTGGCTTCAAGAGGTTATAAAAAGCGGCAATACTTTCTTGGATAATGTCTAAAGAAATATGTTCAAAAATGTGGGAACAAACGATGATGTCAAAAGTTCCATATTGCGCGATCGCTGGACTTTGCATGACATCATTCAGAAGATGAACTTTATCACTTTTGACTGGTGATGTATGTGCTTCTTTAAGTAAACCATCATATTCATCAGTTTGCCAAAAAGCGTCATCTTTTAATTTTTCTAATAGTTTTTGGTCTTGATTAAGCAAACATTTTGCTACGACGGAAGCGTGTAAAAATCTCTTTTGATCTGGTTCGACCAAAACAATCTTTTTAGCTGACCAAAACCGAGGCAGTAATCTTCCTAGTCCACATCCAGCATCAAGAACAACTGCGTCAGGTGTAATCAAGTCCTGAATGTTGTTAGCCCAAACTTCCTGATCTCTAGTTTTCCAGGCTTGATGAGCTATATCTGTTACCCATTGGTAGGGGTCAATTGTGTCGTAGACTGTAGCAGTAATTTTTTCCATGATTATACCTGAGTGAACGTAAAACAAACAAAATTTATTGACAGTGATTATACTACAAAAAACGCAGCCGGATTAAGTGCATTAAATACTCTAAATATTGTCGCCAAGTGACTTTGCTCGCTCCTTCTTGACGCTCTTGAAACACATAGCCGACTTCTGTAATACGATTAATCTGACATCGCCCTAATACTTCAATTAAAATCTTGTAACCCAGGGGATTCATTGATTGCTGGGCGATCGCTTCTCGACGGACTAAAAAATAACCACTCATGGGATCAGAAACACGACTAACGACACTGGGTAAAATCATCAATCCCAAGAATTGCGCCCCCCGTGATAAAAATCGCCGATGCCATTGCCAATCACTAGTTCCACCACCTTCTACATGACGACTAGCAACAGCAAGATCCGCTCCCTGGGCGATCGCCTCTAATAACTTTATTAATACCTCTGGCGGATGTTGTAAATCCCCATCAATTACTGCTAGTATTTGCCCTTGAGCTACCTGCCAACCCCTAATCACCGCAGTAGATAGGCCTCGTTCTCCCTGACGACGCATCACCCGCAGGTGAGGATAATCTTTTGTTAGTCCCTGGGCAATTTCCCATGTGCGATCGGGACTATCATCATCAATTACAACCAATTCATAATTATTTGGTAACGCTTCATCGAGTAAATAACTCAATAAATGTACAACTGCCAAAATATTCTTACCTTCGTTATAGGTAGGGATAATCAGCGAAAAATAAACAGAATCGTCAGATTGCGTAAATTCTGATAATGCCGGAATTTCCAATACTCCTGAAGGCACTGATATCAAGTCTTTCAAGCTATTAGCAATCATGATTCTGTTGTCTCCTTAATTTGCCAGTTCCATCTCAGATTAATGCCAAAATTCCAGAAAGTCACACAAACAATTGCCACCAATTTTGCCATATATTCATTCATTTCAAATTTATAAACTAAAAAATTCACAATTAAACTATTCAAAATCAGTCCAAAAAAACAAATAAGATTGAACTTAAAAAACCTTTGTAATCGCTCATTATCTAACTGTTGTGAATCAGATATATCACCAAATGTCCATACATCATTCCAGAGAAAATTATTAATAATTGCCACTTCGGTAGAAAGCATTCCACTGGGAGTTAATAACCAACCTAAGAATGTATGTAGAAAGTAAAATACTCCCAAATCTACAAATACACCACTTAAACCTACAATAGCGAAACGAACCAGACGACTGAGAAAAACCCAAGAAGAACTTAATTGCAGTCTGTTGATGAGATTGGTAATCTCCAGAAAATGATTCATTGCCTTTTTCTCTATTGATAATTTTACTTTCAAAATCAATGTTTATGATTGCTGACCTTTCTCAAATTCCCATAAACCTCCCGGTGGTATATCTAATACTATTATTGCTTTTTCAGCATACTTTTCATCCTGTTCCATTTGATGGAATGACCGACTATTATTTTGTATGAAGAAAATCTGATCATAATTTTCAGGAATTTGCATAATTTCATTGTCTGCTACTGGCAATAAAGGAACTTTTGGAGAATAATGACTTAAAGCTAAAATTCCTCCTAAATTTATAGGAGCGTTATTAATTACCAATAATGGACTTTCTGATTTATTCATAGTTTGAATAGTTTGGATAATCAATCTACTACTTGATTGCGTCCACCAACTCCGAGCTTGAAAAAATGTAACATCAGAAACTAATCCAGCTAAAAGAAATAAAACCATCAGTAATTGAGCTATTTTTCTCCGCCAAAGTTGCTCTTGCAGAATTTGAAAAGCAAAACTTAAAAGATAAGCTACCGTAATTTCTAAGCAAAGATATAAAGGCAATTGGTAGCGGACTTGAAGAGACCGACTTCCTCCAGAGGTTATGTCATATACCATCAACAATAAACTAGGAAATCCTCCCAATAGAAAAATAAATAAATAAGCTTTATTTTGATAATTTCTTACTAGAAGAAATAGGGAATAAATAATTAGAATTAAGCTAAATATTAACGAAGTAATACTATAGTATAAAGAACCTTCATCAGTGAAGCGGGCAAGTATTATACTTGTAGTAAAATTTAGATCAAAAAATATGCGAGTAACTCGATCTAGAAAAATAGCAATTAGCTCGAAAGGATTATTGATATATTTTATGCCAAACCCTGAAGTTAACGCTAATGCTGTATGAATATTGGTGATAAATACAAGCAACCAAGGTAAAAATATTAAAAAGGCAGCGATTGTACTAATTAGATAATTAATGAAAGTTTTTGTAAAATGAAACTGTTGTTGAATAATTACATAAATACCATGAGATATCATGATCAAACCTGTGAATAAATGAGTGTATAATCCCAAGACTAAAGAGAGACTATACAAAGCCCAATTACTTTTATTTTCTTGTCTCATAGCTCGTAATAAAGCAGCACTTGATCCAAGGATTTCCACCATCCATAAAGTATATTGACGTGCTTCTTGAGCAAAATATAATTGTAGGGGAGAAACGGCAATTAGTGCCATTGCTAACCATCCCACAACCGCTGAATCAAATAACTCTAAACACAGCCAATATACAGTAGGAAAAATCAATAAACTGATCACTGCTGATAAACTTCTCACACCAGCAGGAGAATCCCCAAATACTTGCGCCCACAATCTGACCATAACGTAATACAAAGGGGGATGCTGTGGGTCTGAGGTGATTAAATAATTTACTGTATCAGCCACACCGCGATCTAGATTAATATGTTGATATTTGTCAAAATTACTAATGGGAATTATGCCTTGATTTTGAGAAACTTCCTGTTTCAACTCGTTTAATGTGTGTCCAGAAATTGCTACAGATGTCCAATTTTCATCACTGGAATAAATTTTTTGCCCTAAATTGGTAAACCGACAGAAAATACTTAATCCCATGAAGATTATTACTAAAATTTTTAACCAACTTGGGGGATTTGTTTTTGTTAGTAGTTGTGATTGGTTCATTTGATGATGTGAGAATTTTTTTTCTGATTAGAAGCTAATGGGTTTTCTTAAAGCGATCGCTATGCAGTTTTTCTTTCACCAACATAACTCGCACAGGAATTTTGTAAGACTCTAACTTATCTTGGCAAAAGGCTCGTAATCTGATCCGAAATTCCCGCAGAGATTCATCTGTTGTCAGACGAACCTTAGCGGTAACTATATTTCCAGTAATGGGATTTGCTTCACCCTTAACGGACACTTCTAGCACACCTTCCATAGTCTGTAAAACATTCTCTACTTCAGCAGGATAAACCTTTTGTCCACCAACATTAATCAATTCGGATTTGCGTCCGAGAATTTTTAGCCAATCACCGTCAATTTCCACCAAGTCTCCCGTCATGTACCAACCATCTGGTGTAAAAGGTGCTGGAGCATTTAAGTAGCCTAGCATGGCACTTTTGGCTTGAATTTCCAGCATTCCATTGACGATGCGGGTTTCATATCCTTCCCCACCCACCTTAAACCAGAGAGAATCAGAGGAACGGGATTTTGAACGCATGATACCCAGTTCGGTGAGTCCGTAGGTTTGATGGAAACGGATATTGGGAAAAAGCTGATTTAAATTGCTCAAAACGCTTTCTGGCATCACTTCTGTCCCATAGGTAACAATTTCTAAGGAACTAAGGTCGTATCTCTGGTGAACACCACCCAGAAGTAGAAGATTGAGAAAGGTGGGTGAGGTGGGTAATACTTGTATCCGATGCTTGGCGATCGCTGCTGCTACTGTTTCTGGAGAGTGATCTAAAGGTATAACTGCACATCCCCCATTGGCGAGAACGTGCAGGAGAGTGTTAATACCACCAATATGGTCAAATAATAAAAATAGTAGTGTTCTTTGGGCAGGTCTTACCGTTTGGAACTTCTCTTGCATTAAAATGAAATCATGGACAGCAGCTTTGCTTTTGCCTGTGGAGCCGGATGTAAAAATGATTAATCCGGGATGTTGGCGATCGCGCAGTTGATGCAGAAGCTCATGTCTAGCTTGAGTTCCAGTCTGCTCAATACTCACATTATCATCTAAGCCAACCTTGATGATCCATTCTACCTCTGCTATCTGACGCAACTCGTCCCGACTGGTTTTCATCTCTGCTGTTAACAGTGCCACAATGCAATTATGTTGGAGTAAGGACAATAACAAAGCTACAGAATTGGGTGAAAAATCTGCTTCCAAAGCGATCACTGCACCTTTGGGAACAACCTCCTTTTGCAATCGTTCCTGCCAAAATTTGACTAATTGCCCAAGTTCACTATAAAGCACCGAGCGATAGCGAACGCATTGCGTCCCGGCGGGAACTAGCGCTCCGTAGGAGTCGCCCCAGATTAACGCCTCAGCATCTTTGGTCTGATCAAACCTCTCCAATAGAAATTCAATAGCCATCAGACACCCCCACACACAGTAGCGCTGTGAATACAATCAACTATATAATCAGTTAATGATCCCACCGTAGCTAATGAATTAGTGCTACTGGGAGTAATTTCGGTAATTGTGCTAGTTAAATTAATCGTGAATCCCAACTCAGCCTCAATATCCTGCTCAATCGCTATCAGCAATGAAGTCAGTCCCAAAGAATCTATGTATCCACCACCTGCAAGAATATTAGCAGCAGCACCCTGTTCAATTTGGATACGACCCCAGCCTTGTGTAGTTACTTCCTGAATACAGTCCAGGACAATACCCTGAACAGTTTCGTTAATCTTGGATGGTTCTGACATTTAAAATTTACCCCACTTTTGTTTTGCTTAACCAATCCTGAATCTGACAGTGGAACTCCTTCTCACGTTTGATCACCTCAGCCAGAAAAGTGATAAATTTTTGCACTTGAGTCTGATTGTCCTGGGAGTTTTTACGGACAATAATCAGAAATGATTTGTAAACCTCTTCCCACAATTGGATAATCACGAGAATCTCATCCACGAGTTCTGAGACAGGAAGATTGAGTTCTTGATACAAATCATGGAGGAAGTCCCGCAAATAATAGCGACTCCAGCGCATATCAAAGAGGCATTTTCCCAAAGATTGCGGAATTTCTCCCGATGTGGAGTAATAAGCACAAAAAGCTTCATAGATATAAGTGTTGAGAGCAACACCTGATAAATAAAGTCTACCTGGTCTACTTCTTGTCCGCCCCTCCAGAAAAGCAGTATTGACTTTATTTAGAACATTGATTGCCACCGAATCAAACTTTTTATTTTGATAATGCTCTGCAATTGTCACATTGATAATACCGTAAGTGACTAAAAAAGAATAGCCCCTAGCTTGAGTAAATTCTGGAAACTGGAGATTCCCGCGCCAGAATTTTTCTAAGGACTCAAGAGAAATCGTTCCCAGAAACTTGTTAGGTATAGGGTCATAAATGAAAACCTCTTCAGATCCTATTCCCACCACAGTGATATAGTGATCACCGATCATAAAACTACCACCTAATGTAGAGTTAGTCGGCGGTTTGAGATAATTTGGATTATGAAAATCTGGACTATGTGGTAGTTCGTAAGTCGTCCCTGTAAGAATTACTGGTTGATTGCGTTTTATGGAGGCGCTAATTTGAGCAAGTCCCTCTTGGAAGGAAGATTCACCGGTTGTAGTTAATTCAAATAGATCCATCCCCTCTTGAAAAAGCTTATATCCACGCTGCATCACCAGGTTCGGCACTACATCAGTGGTATCAACGCTAAACACAGGGATACTCCAAAAATCAGCATTAGGTAGGAGACTGAGCATACTTCGACCCTGATTCTGGCGTAAATGCAAATCCACTAATGGATAATGACATACGTAGTAATAGGGAAATTCCAATTGAAGTTGGGATGCAAGAGTGATTTTATCCATATCATTTTTTACTCTGAATGAAACCTCAAATTGTAGATTAGAGCTTAGACCAGTTTTCAATCCTATACTCAATAGATATATCTTTTTGCACTTGTAAAAACCGCAGTGGCATTGGTGAACCGTCCTTTTGACACTCAAAGTTATACATCTCACAGCTAAAAACAGTTGCTAGATTAAAACCCCGTGGCAAGGTATATTTTCCCTCATAGAAATTTCCGCTGGTTTGCTGTAAGGTCATAGTTCCAAAATGTATCTGCTCAACATTCGGAGTTTCATCTGGAACATGGGCGCGTAGATGAACTTGCACTTGATCAGGTAAACTAGGTACAACTTGGAAATTACCGGATGTTTTTACTCCTTGAGATGAAAAGGATACTCTGGTCATACCAGTGGAAAGTCCAGTCAATCGGTTGCCTGGTTGCACCTGCAAAATCTGTGGATCTTCCACATCATAGCTACCAGTAAGATCAGTACATCGTAGTCCAGTGTCATACTCTACAACCGGATTAACTGTTAATGGTGCGCTACCTACTCCCAGGACTTGATCACCTTGTAGTTCCACAGAAACAGGTGTCCCTTCCTTACCGAAAAACAACAGTAGTGGGTGTTTTAAGCGCTTACCCCAGTGAGTGTCTACGTGAGCAGCATCGGGTTCTAAATAGTAGAAAAGGTCAATATTAGGCACACAACCTTGAATAACTAGCACATCAACCAATTCTCTTACCGGGCGGGTATAAATTCCTTCCGCATCACCGACATCAATCCAGAGCATGAACTGTGGTTTTTGCATTGGCCAGGAGTAGAGCCAAGTATTACTATCAAAACTACGAACAGCCGGGGAAAGCATCCCTACTTTGCCAAAAACATCAGGATGGCGTTCGGCAATGTTATAGCTGACCGTTGCACCGGCACAAGAGCCGATTATGGCAGTGTGGGAGCGATCGCTCAAAGTCCTGAAATTATTATCTATAAAAGGCTTTACCTCTTGTATAATGAAACTCTCATAGGTGTGACCTCCTAGTGCTTGATCTTTATACAAACCCGCATAATGCCAGTAATCAGATGTCACAGTAGCAGCAGCAGCAGCGATACCGACGACAATAATTTCATGAATTAAATCACCATGTAATAGTTGCTCAATTGTTTCATGTATTCGCCAAGATTCACCACCCACTTTTTTTGGCTCAAATAGGTGCTGCCCAGAGTGCATATAAAGAACCGGATAACTCCGAGTCAAATTATCTGCATAACTGGGGGGCAAATAGATATACAACTTGCGGACAAAACCTGAAATTTTTGAATCTAAATCAATTTTCTCAATCTTCCCACGCATTGGTTTTTCCTGGGTTTGATGAAATTTTCCGTTCATAAATTCTCTACAGTTTTTCTATCACCAACCAACAACTCCTCATCAATATGTTGGAAGTAAAAATAATTGAACAAAATGATGGACACAAATAACATCAGCACCCCTTCCATAATCATCAAAAACCCAATTCCCCGACCTGGACCTGTTTCAATTAATCTACCAATACTGTTAGCAAGTACGCCGTCAACATCCAGCATCGGTTCTAGAATTGTATCAGTCAGTGGACTAGCACTGAGAGTACCAAACGCTGCCCCCAAGCCTGTAATAGTGTAGAACAGTCCCAGTACACGCCCTTGAACATTTGGATGCACGCTATTTTGCCAAATTGTGGCATTGGTGCTGAGAATAATTGGCAGTGTAAAAAACGAAAGCGATATACCCAAGGTAATTAACGGGACAGAAGGTTTGAGACCAGCAATTACTAAAGCTATGCCATTTAAACTAGAAAATATAAACAAAGGAGAGATAGATTTTTTCCCACCTCCCCAGATACTCATAAAAATGCTGCCAGCAAGCATTCCACAGCCAGCGATTGACATGATACTGCCATAGGTTGTTGCTGTGGAAAAGGATAAAATGAGGGGATTAATTAAAACTGTAGTCATACCATTCACAAAAGAATTAATTGTCATGAATGCCAGCATGATCATCAAAAAAAGGCGAGAAGAAATATTTTCCCAGCCGTAAAAAATGTTATTAAAGATAGCAGTTATTCCTGTTATCGGGATAATACTAGGCTCAGGCTGAGGAATATCAATAATTAATAACGTTAAAAACCCAATCAAATAGCTGCATAAAT
Source organism: Dolichospermum flos-aquae CCAP 1403/13F (assembly GCF_012516395.1). Taxonomy (GTDB): domain Bacteria; phylum Cyanobacteriota; class Cyanobacteriia; order Cyanobacteriales; family Nostocaceae; genus Dolichospermum; species Dolichospermum lemmermannii. Next base: position 380,631 of record NZ_CP051206.1, on the reverse strand, counting down.
CTATCATTAATAAGCCTTGAAGTTGGAAATTAACGATAATGATACTGGCTAATACTGGTGCTGCTAATTGTCCTACTGCTGAACTAAAATGTATTAAACCATTAGCTCGTCCCATCTGATTACTAGAAACCATCATCGGTAAAGCGGCAGCCTTGGCTGTCATTTGAAAAGAACCGCAGACTGAGGTAAAAAATGCAGCGACATAAGTATGCCAGAGTTGTAGATTGTCAGTCAGTAGCAGTAAGGCAAGTGTGAGTATAACAGTGGCTGCACCTATTTCACTGATAATAATTGTTGTTTTGCGATGCCATTTATCCACCAATGCACCAACAAAAGGAGTAATTAATACGCCTGGCAATATAGTAAAAAATAAAACTAGGCTTAATTGGGCAACGGCGTGAGTATTTTGATAAACCCAAATACTTAAACCAAATCCTGTGAGACGATTACCGATTTCAGATACAGACTGCCCTAACCAGAAAATAATAAAGTTACGGAGTTCACGAATCGGTTCAATGAGTTGATTAAGATGTTTCATCATTTGCATCTATATTTAGTGAGTTGTAAAAATTGGTTTTTCCATTTACGTAAAGTCTATAAACTCTCTTCTCTACTTTCCTGTTATATGTGTAGCTTAAAATCGCGCCCCGCCATCCACGTCTATAATGCTACCAGTAAAGTAGTCACATTCAATAATAAACCGTGCGGCCTGCCAGATTTCATAATTTTACGTCAACCTGAGAGTTTTTGAGCCTGAAAAATTTTTTAAATTATTTTTTTATACGTCTGGTGAAAATTTCAAAATTTATGATATTCTAATAATTGGGGGGAACTACTGACAACATAATATACAAAAAAAGTGAGAATACTGGGATATGTTTTTTGAATCTAGAGACTTTGAATTTATTGCGCCTTTAGAAAATAACTGGCTAATGGTTCGCACCGAATTAGAACAACTCCAACCAAAAAACTTTATTGATTGGCCAGAAAAGAATATTTATAACCAAGGTTGGGAAGTTTTTGGGTTGTATGTTTTTGGACAAAGATTAGAGGACAACTGTAGATTATGTCCCGAAACAACCAAACTAGTTGAAAACATCCCCGGTATGATGTCAGCGGGTTTTTCTTCTTTAGCACCAGGGACATATATTGGACCTCATTTTGGGGCTACTAAGGCAGTTCTGCGCTGTCACTTAGGTTTAGTTGTACCGGATGATTGTGCAATTCGGGTAGATAAAGAAACAAAAAGTTGGCAGGCAGGAAAATGTCTAATTTTTGACGATACTTATGAGCATGAGGCCTGGAATAAATCTGACAAAACAAGAATCGTTTTACTTATTGACTTTAAGAGGCCGGAGTCAATTTTGACAGAGCCAATAAGCAGTAGTCAAGGGATTGATGAAGAGTATTGGTTAAATATTTTATCTCAAACTGAATTGTCAAAATAACTAGTGATTTATGGAAAATACCCAAGCATGGTTTGAGTTTAATAGCAAAGATGTTTGGACAATGTTTCACTCTTTCGCTTTTGATTTTTCAGTGTGGGAAATGTGGGGAGCATTATTGTATGGTTTCTAGAAGAGGATATTTTAGAAAATCGCGGTAGTGTGATTGGTGTACCGATTGCAGATTTATCTTTATATATATTAGATTCCGGTTTTGAACCTTCACCTTATGGTGTTCCTGGAGAAATCTATGTGGGTGGTATGGGCGTATCTAGGGGTTATCTTAATCGTTCTGCTTTAACAGCAGAAAGGTTTATTCCTGATCCTTTTAGTCAACAATTGGGAGCGAGATTATATCGGACAGGAGATTTGGCGAGAAGGTTGAGAAATGGTGATATTGAATATTTAGGACGCTGCGATTTACAGGTAAAAGTCCGGGGTTTTCGCATTGAGTTAGGCGAAATTGAAGCAGCTTTAATTGCACTCCCAGAGGTATTAGAAGCTGTGGTGATTGTCTACTCAGAAGCTGAAGATGATCAGCGTTTAGTGGCTTATATTGTAGCTAATGGTCAGGTTGATCTGGTTGCAGCAGCGCTTCGCTATCAAAATCAGTTGCGGACGAATCTAAAAGAGAGTTTACCAGATTATATGATCCCGGCTGCTTTTGTGGTGGTGGATGCTATGCCATTGACGGCTCAAGGTAAGATTAACCGCAAAGCATTACCTATACCAGATTGGAATAAAGCGGCAGCTAGACGCAGTTTTACACCTCCACAAACCGATGCTGAAAAGGTAATTTGTCATGTTTGGGAACAAGTGTTAGGTATAGATGCTATAGGAATTGAAGATAACTTCTTTGATTTAGGTGGTGATTCTATTTTGGCCTTGCGAGTCGTTACAGAAATGCGTCGTCAAGGTTGGATATTAACACCCAAGGAAATTTTTCAAGAACAAACTGTAAAACGCCTATCTACTATAGTACAAAAGCAGAATTTGCCAGTTGAAACTACTGCTATAGTTGCCGGAGAAGTTCCTTTGACTCCTATCCAAAAATGGTTTTTTGATCTGAACATTCCCAATCCTCACCATTGGAATCAAGCTTTAGTTTTAGAAGTTCATCAATCTTTAGAAGCTTCAACAGTTGCATCCGCAATTCAATTAATTTCCGAGTATCACGATACTTTACGATTACGCTTTGAACAGAAACAAGGAGTTTGGCGACAGTTTTATGTAGAAAACAAAGCTACCCAAGAGGAGAATTTAACTTGGGAAATTGTTGATTTAGCTCTGAAAACAGAGTTAGAACAAAATACTATGATGAGGGAAGTTGGAGAGAGAGTACAGCGATCGCTAAATTTAACTAATGGACCTCTGGCTCGGTCAATTTGGTTTGATTTAGGAGAAAATCGCCCATCTCAACTTTTAATAGTCATTCATCACTTGGTTGTTGATGGTGTTTCTTGGCGGATTTTACTGCAAGATTTGGTGGAAGCAATCAGTGGTAGTCAACTTTCACCATCTACCTCATCTTTCCAACAATGGAGTCACTTTCTGCAAACCTATAGGAACTCTATAGATATTCAAGCAGAAACACAATTTTGGCTCAATACTATTCAAAAAGAAGCAGCAAAAATTCCCCTAGATTTTCCCCAAAGCTTAATAAATAACTCAGAGTCTAGGGAACAGGGAACAGGGAACAGAGAATAGGGAGAAGGGAGAAAAGCCGAAATTTACCAATTATCAATCACCAGAAATTAGTTTTAATTATCTTGGTCAAGTACGCAGTGAAAGTGGTAAAAATAAAAAATTACTCCGCTTATTGAATTCAGAAATAGAACCAACTCGAAATCCTGAAGGCTTGCGTCCCCATCTTATTGATATTAACGCCATTGTTGTTGAGGGAGAGTTGCGGGTTGATTGGTTATATAGTTCTAACTTACATCAAGAAGAAACAATTACTAAATGGGCGGATGAATTTCACAAAAATCTTCTAGAAATTATCAACCATTGCAAAGAAGTAGGTGTAGGTAGCTATACACCATCAGATTTTCCCCTAGTTAAAATTTCTCAATCTTCTGTAAATAAGCTCCAGGAAAAATATTCTCAGTTAGAAGATATTTATCCCCTATCTCCTTTGCAAGAAGGGATGTTATTTCACACAATATATAATTCAGAAGATGCTATTTACTTTGAACAAGTTACTGGTAAAATTATTGGCAAATTAGATGTTGACAACTTTAATTTTGCTTGGCAAGCTGTTGTAGATAGACATCCTATTTTGCGGAGTGCTTTTGTTTGGGATAACCAAGATACCCCTCTACAAATTGTGAGTAAATCTGTTGATTTTTCCATTGTCCAAAAAGATTGGCGTGATTTATCTTCTACTCAGCAAGAAGATAAACTTCAGGAATATCTTATCGCAGAACGGCAACAAGGATTTATTTTAGACCAATATTCTTTGATGCGGTTTAGCGTCATGCGCTTAGATAATTTTACCTGGCAATGGGTGTGGAGTCATCACCATATTACCCTTGATGGTTGGTCATTACCAGTTATTTTCAAAGAAGTTCTGACTATTTATCAATCAACCTGTCAAAGAGTTCCCCATTCTTTGCCACCTGTTCCTCCTTATCGCCATTATATTCAGTGGTTAGCAACTCGGAATTTGCAGGAAGCAAAACAATTTTGGCAGGAAAATTTAGCTGATGTTTCTACATCTACTCGTCTGTCTTGGCAGATACCAGAATCAGAATTTGATGTTAATTTACCTGCATATCAAGAAGTAGAATTACGTCTGAGTCAAGATGAATTTGCAGTATTGCAAAAGATGGCACAAAACCAGCGATTAACATTGAATACTGTAGCTCAAGGTGCTTGGGGAATTTGTTTACAAAAGCATGGCGCAGGGGAAGATGTATTATTTGGTGTTACTGTTTCTGGTAGACCACCAGAATTACCAGAGGTAGAAGGTATGGTGGGGTTATTTATTAATACTTTGCCAATGCGGTTACAAATTAATCCTAGTTTATCTGTTGCTGCTTGGTTGCAAAATATTCAACAGCATCATGTTGAAATGAGAGAATATGAATATAGTAAATTAACAGATATTCAAAAAGAGATTCAAATAGGGTCAGGAGAGTCTTTATTTGAGAGTATTTTAGTATTTGAAAATTACCCTGTTGACCAAAGTTTAAAGGAACAAGGGCAAGATTTTAGAGTTGATGAAATCCAGTTTTATGAAAGAACAAATTATCCTTTAACGGTGGGTGTAATTCCTGATCAGGGATTATTATTAAAACTAAATTATCAAACTAGATTTTTATCGCCTTCAGCGGCTAGAATCATGCTGTTGCGCCTGCGGAATATCATGATGAATATGGCAGAACAGCCGAATGTGGCATTAGGAACAATCCCGGCGTTATCAAAACCAGAGCGATCGCAAATTATCAGTAACATTGCAGTTAATACTATTACTTGGGGGGATTTTCGTCCTGCTCATCAATTATTTGAAGAACGTGCTGATTTACAGCCTGATAGCGTGGCATTGGTTTGTTGTGAGAGTGAAATTACTTATAGTGATTTGGATAAATATGCCAATAATTTGGCAGCTAAACTCATCGCCACAGGGTTTGGATTTGAGTCCATAATTGGCTTATATTTTGATCCTTCTATTGAATATGTGATTTCTCTCCTGGCTGTGTTAAAAATAGGTGCAGCCTTTTTACCTTTAGATCGCAGTTATCCAGAAACACGACGGCAATTTATTGTAGAAGATAGTCAAACTCGTTTGATTTTAACAAAAACAGTTTCTGCACCAGGATTATTTCCAGATGATGTCAAAGTTATTGCTATTTCTGAATTAGATTTAACGGCAAATATTCCTCGTCCTTGCTTAAAAGTTAGACCAGAAAATCTGGCTTATGTGATCTATACATCCGGTTCTACAGGTAAACCCAAGGGTGTTTTGGTCTCTCACGCAGGGATAGAGAATCTGGTACGCAATCAAACTGCAAGTTTCGGTGTCACAGCCAAAAGTCGCGTTTATCAATTTGCTTCTTTGAATTTCGATGCGGCAGTTTCCGAGATATTTATGGCTTTGGGTAGCGGTGCAACTTTATATCTGCAAGAACAAGCAAATCGCTCTCCTAATGCTGCTCTATGGGAGACATTAACTGCATGGCAAATAACTCATGTTACCCTCCCTCCTTCCTTAGTAGCTGCTATTGAACCAGCAAATTTACCCAAATTGCAGACTTTGATTGTGGCAGGGGAAACGGTTTCTGGGGATTTATTGCGGCGTTGGAGTGGAGAGAGCCGCACCTGTTTCAATGCCTACGGACCAACGGAAGCTACAGTTTGCGCCAGCTTGATGAATTGTAGTAATTTGTTGGGAGAACCGAGTATTGGCAGAGCGATCGCTAACGTCGAAATTTACCTTCTTGACTCATTTTTAGAACCAGTGTCCCCTGGTGTCACTGGGGAAATATATATTGGAGGTATCAGTTTAGCACGGGGTTATTTACACCGTCCCGATTTAACAGCAACCGCATTTATACCCCATCCTTTTAGTAAAACACCAGGGGCAAGACTTTACAAAACAGGCGATCGCGGTGTATATGATCTACAAGGTAATATCCGCTTCATGGGTCGTCAGGATGCCCAAGTTAAACTTAACGGATACCGCATAGAACTAGGTGAAATTGAAGCCGCCCTAACTAAACATAAAACCGTAGATGGTGCGGTAGTTTTATTGCGCCAAGATTTACCCGGACGTAAACGCATAGTTGCTTACGCCCTAGCACCGCAAGACAACCCACCAACTAGTCAAGAATTAAAGGATTATTTAGCAGAAACTTTACCTGCATATATGTTACCTAGTGCAGTAGTGTTAGTTTCAGCTTGGCCACTCACACCTAACGGGAAAATAGATCGTCGAGTCTTACCCGCACCGGAAATATCAACTACACCAACCATAGCTAAAACGCCTACAGAGGAGATATTCGCGCAAATCTGGGCAGAAGTCTTAGGACTAGAAACCGTCAATCCTGATGATAATTTCTTTGAATTAGGAGGAGATTCGATTATCAGTTTGCAAATAGTTTCTCGCGTTCGTGCTGCTGGTTGGGAAATTAACCCCAAAGACATCTTTGAAGCTCAAACTTTATCACGACTTGCTGCAATAGCTAAACCATTAGCGCGGAAAATAGAAATTATTGAGCCGTTAACTGCTGTTGTTGACCTTTCCCCCATTCAGTATTGGTTTTTGAGCAAAAATTGGACTCATCTCCACCACTGGAATCAAGCAATAGCCCTGAATAGCAGTGAACCTTTAAATATAGATGCCTTGATTGTGTCCTTAAACGCCTTAGTTGCCCATCACGACGTTTTCCGCTTGGGATTCTCCCAAAATCAAGGACAATGGCAACAATTTTATACTGGTGCTGCGAAAAGCCCACCTTTGCAAATTGCAGACTTTAGCGACCATTCACCCCAAACCCAACAAGAGGCTTTAACCGCAATTGTCGAAGCAGAACACGCAAGTTTTCAATTAGATAATCTGCCATTACTGCGGTTGTTATATGCTACCAATCTCAGCGAGTATGGTAACGTTTTATTTCTCTTTGCTCATCATTTAATTATAGATGGCGTATCCTGGCGAATTTTACTCACAGACTTAAACCAAGCCTATCAACGAACTATAGATGATCAACCCATTTCCTTACCATCAAAAACATCCTCCTATCGAGAATGGACTGCATCTTTGCGAACTTTAGCAGATTCTGATGCGATCATTAAAGATATCCCCTTTTGGCAGAACATTCTCTCAAATCCTGTCGCTACCTTACCCGTTGATTATCCAGTTATCAACGGTAAAAATACAGTAGACAGTACAGCCATAATATCTTACCAATTAACCCCAGAAGAGACAAATATTCTCCTCAAACAAGCAACTATAACCTATCATGCCAATATCCAAGAAATCATGTTGGCGGCATTATTTAAAACTCTCTGGGAAACTTATCAAGCTGACAATTGGCTCATTGATTTAGAAGGCCATGGTAGAGAAGAACTAATTGATCAATTAGATATTTCTAGAACAGTAGGTTGGTTTACCTCCCTCTATCCAATTTTACTACAGCAACCAGAAACCAATACCCATCAAGATACATTAATCAAAGCAATTAAAACTCAAATTAGAAATATTCCCCATCATGGCATCAGTTTTGGATTACTACGATATGTCAGTCAAAATAAAACCTTACAGGAAAACCTTAATTATGCTAATCAATCTGCTATCAGTTTCAACTATTTGGGGCAAATTGACAACAAATCCCCAGGTAATCACCTATTTAATCTTAGTCATGTGCCTACAGGAACGGCAGGGTTAGCGCATCTCAAACCCTATTGACAAGGGGATTTATTTGATATGTGGGAGGATGTTCAAGTGGCACAACTCAAGGTAAGTTAATATATAACCCATCTAGCCGCTGTATCTAAGTAATGTCAACAGGATTTAAGAAGAAGTGCAAAACCAGAACATCTGTTAATTTTAGGGCAAAGAAAGGTCAGTTGTAAATCAAATGAAATCACCGCAATTCCAGCACTATTAGAGACTCTGGACTTATCTGGCTGTATTATCACTATTGATGCAATGGGTACACAAAAATCAATTGCCGAACAAATCATAGCTGGAAATTCTGATTATATTTTAAGCCTAAAAGATAATCATCCCACCCTACATCAACAAGTGAAAAATTGGTTTAAAACAGCACAATCTCTAAACTTTAAGGGTGTTGATGTTAGTATTAGTCAACGGGTGGAAAAAGGACATCACCGCATCGAAAATCGGACAGTTTATACTGTTCCAATTTCACAATTACCAGCACTTTATGAACAAAACTTTGCCTTACTACGTCGTATTGCCCTCAATGCCTTAGACAGAGAACCAACTTTTCGTCGCAGTATTCGACAAAAATCACGACGAGCTGCCATGAATGATCAATACATGGTTTCTGTGTTAGCAGCATCCATAGCAAACTATTCTCCTCTACTGTAATTCTTCTGTCAATAGCGTTTGAGATGCGCTAATCCTGACCCTCTATCCACTCAAAATCTTTTATATTTGCCGTTGCTAACGGTAGATCAGAATCTAAACAGGTTGTGTAGGATTAGTGGGCATTACAAATATGAACAACTTTGTTAAAAATTATTACAGCATTAATAGGGTAGATCAAAATTAGATCAATTATTTTAGATGTAGCCAAAACCATTACTAACACTGGGTTTTAGATAAATAAATTCTGCCTTCTAAGCGGACGGTCGCTGGTTCGAGTCCAGCCGTACCCATTAAAATTGGTATACATAGCTATTAATAACGCGCAAAGGTTATAGTTGTACAACAATAATTAATGACAGTTATATTTTAGAAGCCACCGAAAGTGGGAAAATAAAATTATTCCAAAAGAAGACTTAACAGAGGAAAAGCCGATAATATGCACTTGAGTGAAATTACCCATCCTAACCAGTTGCATGGTTTGTCAATTCGGCAGTTAGAACAAATTGCCCGGCAAATTCGTGAGAAGCACCTACAAACCGTAGCAGCCTTTGGAGGGCATTTGGGTCCGGGTTTGGGCGTTGTCGAATTAACACTGGGGCTTTATCAAACCTTAGATTTAGATCGGGATAAGGTCACATGGGACGTAGGACATCAAGCTTATCCCCACAAATTAATTACCGGACGCTACAGTAATTTCGACACTCTTCGCCAAAAAGACGGCGTTGCAGGTTATCTTAAACGCGGCGAGAACAAATTTGATCATTTTGGGGCAGGACACGCTTCTACAAGCATTTCTGCCGCCCTGGGAATGGCTTTAGCCCGCGACTTAAAAGGGGAAAAATTTAAAACCGTTGCTGTGATTGGTGATGGGGCTTTAACTGGAGGCATGGCGCTAGAAGCGATTAACCACGCGGGACACTTACCCAAAACTAATCTCCTGGTGGTTCTCAATGATAACGAGATGTCCATTTCTCCCAATGTGGGGGCGATTCCTCGTTATCTGAATAAAATGCGTCTGAGTGCGCCGGTGCAGTTTCTCTCAGATGGAATTGAGGAACAGTTAAAACATCTGCCTTTTGTGGGTGAATCGCTTTCCCCAGAACTGGAACGCATCAAAGAAGGTATGAAGCGGTTAGCAGTTCCCAAAGTCGGCGCTGTTTTTGAAGAATTGGGCTTTACCTACATGGGGCCAGTTGATGGCCATAATTTAGAAGAGTTAATTGCCACATTCCAACAGGCACATCAAATTACTGGACCTGTTTTGGTTCACGTAGTGACAACTAAGGGTAAAGGCTATGAACTAGCGGAAAAAGATCAAGTAGGCTACCATGCCCAAACTCCCTTTAATTTAACCACTGGGAAAGCGATTCCTTCCAACAAACCTAAACCCCCCGCTTACGCTAAGGTCTTTTCTCATACTTTAGTGACACTGGCGGCACAAAATCCTAAAATCGTCGGCATCACAGCCGCAATGGCGACTGGTACAGGTTTAGATAAACTACAAGCTAAATTGCCTAACCAGTATATTGATGTGGGTATTGCTGAACAACACGCTATTACCTTGGCTGCCGGTTTAGCTTGTGAAGGTATGCGTCCTGTTGCTGCTATTTACTCGACTTTCTTACAACGCGCCTTTGACCAAATTATTCATGATGTTTGCATTCAAAATCTACCTGTATTCTTCTGTTTAGATCGGGCGGGGATTGTTGGTGCTGATGGTCCGACTCACCAAGGTATGTATGATATCGCTTATCTGCGTTTCATTCCGAATATGGTGGTAATGGCTCCCAAGGATGAGGCGGAATTACAACGGATGGTTGTGACTGGGATTAATTACACTGATGGACCGATTTCTATGCGTTTCCCCCGTGGTAATGGTCACGGTGTCCCCTTAATGGAGGAAGGTTGGGAATCTCTGGAAATCGGCAAGGGGGAAATTCTCCGTCAAGGGGATGATGTGTTAATTGTGGGCTATGGTACAATGGTTTACCCGGCAATGCAAGCGGCGGAAATTCTCAGCGAACATGGGATTGAAGCAACTGTGATTAATGCCCGTTTTGTTAAGCCTTTGGATACTGAGTTGATTTTACCTTTGGCTAAACAAATTGGTCGGGTTGTGACTTTGGAAGAAGGTTGTTTAATGGGTGGTTTTGGTTCTGCGGTGGCTGAGGCTTTACTTGATGCTGATATTGTTGTCCCTGTGAAGCGGATTGGTGTTCCTGATATTTTGGTAGATCATGCCACACCGGATCAATCTTTTGCGGAGTTAGGTTTGAGTAGTCCTCAAATTGCGGAAACTGTTTTACAAGCTTTTTTTAAGAAACAGGCTGCTGCTTTGGTCTAGTTGATTTTTTGTCTGAATCAGGATTTACGGGATTTCAGGATTTACAGGATTTAATTATTTTGTTTATCTTTTGATCTTGGGTATCCTGATTCTGATTTGGGGATGTTTAATTTCTGGAGATGTTGATTGGTTCTACCAAATTAAGATGAAGTTGCATAGAATAAGATTTTAAGAATTATTGACCGCAGATGAACGCCGATAAACGCAGATAAATATGGATGATTATTTTTTTGTGCAGTTTCACATAAAATTTGGTATTAAATATATTGGTAATTTTTCATAATTATGAAGTTGCTAAACAATCGTTATCAGGTTATTCAGGTTTTAGGTGCAGGAGGGTTTGGTGAAACTTTTCTCGCTGAAGATACCTATATGCCTTCCCGTCGTCGTTGTGTGATTAAGCAACTTAAACCTATTAGCAATGACCCCAAAACTTATCAAGTAATTCAACAACGGTTTGAGAGGGAAGCTGCGACGTTGGAGTATTTGGGGGAAGCTAATGACCAAATTCCCCAACTTTATGCTTATTTTTCGGAAAATGGTCTCTTTTATCTGGTGCAAGAATGGGTGCATGGTCACACTTTGACTAATGTGATTCAATCTCAAGGACAATTACAGGAAAATACTGTTAGAGAAATTCTGTTAAGTTTGCTGTCTGTGTTGGATTATGTCCACAGTAAAGGGATTATTCATCGAGATATTAAACCAGATAATATTATTTTGCGGGAAATAGATAATAAACCAGTTTTAATTGATTTCGGTGCGGTTAAAGAAACTATTCGGACTACTATTAATGCTGCTGGACATCCTACTCAGTCTCTAGTGATTGGGACTCCTGGTTTTATGCCTAGTGAACAAGCTATTGGTCGTCCGGTTTATGCTACTGATATTTATAGTTTGGGTTTAACGGCAATTTATTTACTTACGGGTAAATATCCTCAAGAATTAGAAACTCATCCTCACACGGGACAGGTTATTTGGCAACAATTCGCTGGGGGGATTTCTCCCCAATTAGTAATGCTACTAACTCAAGCAATTGAACCACGTCCAGGCGATCGCTTTACTACTGCGAATAAAATGCTATATGCTTTAAACTCTGGGATTTCTATTTCTCCACAGGTTAATCATACTACTCAAACAGCAGCGACAATTCATCTCACTCCTGCCGCACTAAATCAACCTATATCTTCACTCTCTCAAAATCCCGTGGTTAAAACTGGGAATAATCAGCAAATTTGGCAAAAACCAGCAGTGATTATTGGTAGCGTTATGATGGGAAGTTTAATTGGTGCAATGGCTATTTCTAGCATAAACCGACCACAAACCACAAATTCCATTGTCACTAATTCCAACATTACAGAAACACCAACACCAACCCCAACCCCAACATCAATCCTAACACCAACACCAATACCAACAACTGTAAATACTCCCATTTCTGAAGCAACTGTATCTCCGACCCCTTCAATATTACCTGAACCCACGGAGTCAATTCCTGAAAATACTCCTACTCCTTCCATAGAATCAACTCCACAACCAGAAATAAAAAATGAACAGGAACAAACGTCTGTAGTTCCTACTACAGAACCGACTTTAACTATTGAAGAAACAGGAAAGAAGAAAAGAAAGGAAAAACGTGATCAAGTAGTTACTAATATTGTTAGGGAAACTGTCCCAGCATTTCCTACAGGTACATCAAGAAGTAGTGTAGAAGAAAAGCTAGGTAAACCAAAGAAAGATTTAAGAGGATTATGGGGAAATACTCGTGCTGTTACTTATCAAGTTATCCCTAAGAAAATTGATTTAGGCTACTTGTTTGACAAGAAAACTGGAACTCTAAAACAAACAGAAGCAGCTTTTGCATCATCAGTAGAACCTGAAGTTATGCAGACAACTCTCAATGGTTTATTGAATGGAGAAGCTACGGCAGAAATTAAACAAGGACTGCAACAAGTTCAACAACGACAAACAGATAATTTTACTTTTAGTAAGGGTGGGGTAAAAGGTCAAATAGTTCGACAAAGTTGTGATTTTATCTATATTAGTATTTGGGATGCTGATTTACATGATTTTGTGAATCCAGCAGATGCAAAACAGTGTTAGAGGTTGTTTGAAAAGTATTATATGAAACCCATAATCTCTAAAAACCTAACCCCCCTCCCCCCCTTCCCTACAAGGGAATGGGGGTTTTAAAGCCTCTCCCCTGGTAGGGGAGAGGTTTGGAGAGGGGTCTGTTTACACATTAAAAACTTTTAAAACATCCTCTTAGAAGAATAGGAGTGAGAATGAACTTTATCACCAAAAGTCTGAAAAGAGGCAATTTCATTAATACATATAAGGGTAAATTTGTCCAGTATATAAGTTTTATCTATTATGTATTTCGTTCTAAAAACTTACCAATATCCCCATTATATAAATGAATTATAGAAACAATCATTTGTTTAATTTTCAAAGGATTATTATTACAGAGATTACATAAATCATCCTTTTCTTGATCAGTTCCCCATAGTGGTTGTGATTCTATCAGAGACAAGGCTATTTCTGAGGAATTAGACAACTTTAAACAACGTACTGATGATAGCCAATATTCTAAAAAAGTGAATTCTTGATATTGTTCCCGACTGGTGAAAATTACACAACTTTGATGATGGGTTTCGGCAATTATTTTGATGAATTGAATATATTTTAGATCATCAATATCTACATGATCCAAAATAATCAGACAACGATGGGTACGCAAATAATAGATAATTTGATTGATATTGAGTTTGTTTTCTTTGTGATGGGAGAACAAAGATAGCAAGTCAGTCATCATACTATCAAAACATGGAACTGTCGGTACTGAACGCCAAAAAACGTAATTAAATTGATCCTGAATTTGTTTTACAAGTTGAGTAGCTAAGGTTGTTTTCCCAACTCCACCTATACCGAATAATCCTAGTAAGCGACAACCATCTTGTAAAATCCATGACTGCAATTGTGTCAGTTCTTGACTATATCCGTAAAATGCTGAAATATCAATTGCAGTTCCCCAGTCTGGGAATTGATTTAAATTTGGTTTTTTTTTGCGTATTTGTGCGTATGCGGGGGGGGGGAAATATTACTTCAACACTGGTAGTAATTTCTCGCCAATCTAGATTTAATTTGCGACACAGTTCTTCAAAGCTTGTATAACTAACAGGTTTACCGGTCAGGAAATTACTAATTGTAGCTAAGGACAATCCGGTATCATAAGCTAAAGCCCTTTGGCTGGGGTAGCCATTAACTCCAAGTGCCATATTAACCTGTTGAATACGGTCATTGCTTACCTTAAGTGACTTTGACATAATGTTAAATAATTTACATCAAGACGGTAATAATTCACTTGTTCAGGCAGATTTGACTAAATTCCAGATGTTATTAATGATATCTTCTCATAATCAGTGCGTCATGTAAATCTATCTTGAGATAGATGACATGGTTGTTTTGTTTTTTGGTGTCAAAATTAGCTCTCAAGTCAGATGAAGTCAGATTAAGTCAGTGTTTCTCAGTACGGAAGTCAGTACAGCGTTGGGTAGATTGAATATATGCTAATTCAACTAATTAGCACCCCATGGAAATATCACGAAAACAATATCTTTTTCTGGAACTAAACAAGGAGAATCTCAAATGGCTAGATATGGAAGCAATGGAAATGATGATTTATCTGTTGAGGGATACTGGACTAACCCATGGTGGGCACCTTGGGGAGTTTGGAATTGGGCTTATGATAACCAGCTATACGGATTGGCAGGAAACGACTTCCTCAAAGGCGCATATAATGCCGACTTGATAGATGGTGGGGATGGCAATGACACCATCTGGGCATGGCAAGGAAATGATACTCTTTATGGAGGTAACGGTAATGACTACATTGATGCTGGTCAAGACCATGATTTAGTCTATGGCGGAAGTGGTAATGACACTATTTACGGCGATCGCAATGATTGGACTAATCGAGGAAATGGTAACGATACTCTTTATGGAGAGTCCGGTAATGACTATATAGACGGTGGGGAGGGTAATGACTATATAGACGGTGGTACTGAGAATGATACTTTGATTGGTTTTTGGGGTAATGATACTCTCCTTGGTGGTAGTGGCAATGACACTTTAGACGGCGGTGATAATAACGATAGACTTTTTGGAGGCGATGGCGATGATAGACTCGTTGGCTGGCATGGGGATGACTATTTAGAAGGTGGAAGTGGACACGACCGCATTGAAGCTGGCGACGGATTTGATACCGTGTATGGTGGCAGTGGAGACGACTATATAGATAGTAGTGGCGGCAGTGACTTACTCTACGGCGATGCTGGAAATGACACCATTATTGGTTGGTGGGGTAATGATACTCTACATGGTGGTGATGGGAACGACACTGTAGACGGTGGTGAGGAAAATGACATCGTTTATGGCGGTAATGGTAATGACAGAATCATTGGCTTTTGGGGAAATGATCTGCTCTATGGAGAGTCTGGAAATGATTACCTTGATAGTGGAGACGGCGATGATGTCATAGATGGTGATTCATGGAATTGGGTTTCTGGGTCTGCCAGAGATACTATTTATGGTGGATCTGGCAATGACAAAATTTGGGGTGGTGAAGACAACGACTTCATAGATAGCGGATCTGGAAATGACACTGTAGACGGTGAAAGTGGTGATGATACCATCTGGGCATGGCAAGGAAATGATACTATTTATGGTGGTGACGGTAATGACAATATTGATGCTGGTCAAGACCACGATTTAGTCTATGGCGGAAGTGGTAATGACACTATTTACGGCGATCGCAACGATTGGACTAATCGAGGAAATGGAAACGATAGTCTGTATGGAGAGTCCGGTAATGACTATATAGACGGTGGGGAGGGTAATGACTATATAGACGGTGGTACTGAGAATGATACTTTGATTGGTTTTTGGGGTAATGATACTCTCCTTGGTGGTAGTGGCAATGACACTTTAGACGGCGGTGATAATAACGATAGACTTTTTGGAGGCGATGGCGATGATAGACTAATTGGCTGGCATGGGGATGACTATTTAGAAGGTGGAAGTGGACACGACTTTATTGATGGCGGAATAGGTAATGACACCATTAGGGGTGAGAGTGGGAATGACACCATATCTGGTGGCGGTGGAAATGATGTAATTGAAGGTGGTAGTGGGAATGATACATTTCAAATACGAAATAATGGTGTCAGCCACATAAAAGATTTTCAAACTGGTTTGGATAAATTAGAGCTAGTCCCTGAGATTGATAACTATTACAAAGTAGTATTTTCTAACTACTTATCCCCTGAAGACCAAGGAAAATTTACCAGCACATCTTACGGAGACACATCCAGTGTTTGGGCTGTAAATCGTCTCAATGTTTTCGATAAGTCACTATTAGGCAAGGTGAATGGTACTGTTCAGTATACAGACCTAATCAATGTGACAGACATAGATCATACGAAGATTACTTATAATCTCTTAGGTGACGGTGCTTTTAACCAAAATGCTAAGACGATATTGGTTACTCATGGTTTTACATCAAGTCCTGAGCTATCAACTCTAAAGGTTGCACAGGCATATGAAAGCAAATACCAAGATGCTAACGTAATTTCAGTTGATTGGTCTGATGGATCTGGTTCGATCCTTGGGGATTACCTAAGAGTTCAAGGTATTAATACATACGGTGTAGGCTATCAAATAGCTGATTTCTTAACTGGGCTAGGAGTAAACCCTAAAACAATAGAACTGGCAGGACATAGCTTAGGCGCTCATATCAGCAGTATAGCTGCTAACAACTACCAAAATAATACTGGCGTTTCAATAGGTACAATCATTGGATTAGATGCAGCCGGTCCTGGTTATAATTCGGATACAACGGGTCGTTTGGATGCCAGCGATGCGGATAGAGTAGTTGGAATTTATACTGATCCTGGTGTTATGGGTTGGGCTAGTCCTTACGCAGACTTAAACGTATATGTAAAAAAACAGGATGGGACTCCCTTATTTGATCATAGTGCTGTAACAGACATATATAAAGACCTGCTACTAGGTTCAAAGTACCAACCAACAAATGATGGTAGCAGAGGAATTTTTGGCAATGAATTTGCACTCGACGACGTTTATAATTCCTTTGTTACAGGTTCTGGTGATATATTTAGAAACCCCATAGTCTAGCCAGTAGGTTGGGTTGAGGAACAAAACCCAACATTTTGCCCCATTTACAACATTTTGGCGCATTTGTTGGGTTTTCCCACGTTAAGCCCAACCTACCACTACCAAAGGAAAATGGCTTATTGATTTGGCTAACAAACCCGCCATGCAATGAATTTTTATCTCATTCCCAGTCTCTGACTGGGAATGAATTGTAGAAGGCTCTGCCTTTAATGATATTAGAGGCTCCAGCCTCATCAACTGCGTTCCTAGTCAGAGACTAGGAACTAGATATGGTAGGGATTTGAGCTTAAGTTGACACCAATGAATACTGCTAAACCCCTACCCATATTTAGACCTTAAATCTTTAATATTAGTGCAATTTTCTCTTGTTCATCTTTTAATCCTGGACACCCTGATTCTGACAATGTACCTAACTAGCAACTTACGTTATAGCGGTTCTCGATTGAGTGAGATACAAAAACCCCACCCCCAACCCCCTCCCCGCAAGCGATGAGGGGGCTATGATGTATCTCATGCAAGTGCATACCGCTATATTACTTAGAAATAAATATTGCAACTTTATGAAAAATGCTGCCATAACTCCCAAACGCATTTTATTCTTACATCCCAATTTTCCCGCCCAATTTCGTCACCTAGCCACAGCTTTAGCAAAAGATGATAATTATCAAATAGTATTTGCTACCAATCGTCAAGAAGGAACAATACCAGGTGTACATAAAGTCATTTATGAACCTTCCCGTCAAGCTGCACCCCAAACTCATCATTATGTCCGCAATTTAGAAAATGCCGTTCTCACCGGACAAGCTGTATATCGAATCGCAGAAAACCTGAAAGCACAGGGTTTTATTCCAGATATAATTTATGGTCATTCTGGTTGGGGTCCAACATTATTTATGAAAGAAGTTTTTCCCAAAGCAGAGTTATTGTGTTTCTTTGAATGGTTTTATCATCCTCGCGGTTCTGATGCTGATTTTGATCCCAATGAACCATTAAATGCAGATGATTTATGTCGAATTCGTGTAAAAAACGCCCCGATTTTAATTGATTTATATAATTGCAATAGAGGTCTTACTCCCACTAATTGGCAACATCAACAATTTCCCCCAGAATATCATAGTAAAATTAATGTTTGTCACGATGGGATAGATACTAATTTTTTTCAACCTCAGCCAGATGCTAAATTAGTTTTACCCCGCATTAATCTTGACCTTTCCCATGTCTCAGAATTAGTCACCTATGTAGGCAGAGGAATGGAACCTTATCGAGGTTTTCCTCAGTTTATGGAAGCAGCAGCATTAATTCAACAACAACGACCAAATTGCCATATTGTAGTTGTGGGAGAAGATAGAGTAGCCTATGGTAAACAGCTTCCTGATGGTAAAACCTATAAACAATTAATGTTAGAAAAACTGGATTTAGATTTATCCAGATTACACTTTACTGGTGGATTACCTTATCATGAATATCTCCAAGTTTTACAAGCATCTTCAGCCCATATTTATTTAACTCGTCCCTTTGTGTTATCCTGGTCAATGCTAGAAGCAATGTCAACAGGATGTTTGTTAATAGCTGCTAATACTCCACCAGTTTTAGAAGTAATTAAAGATGGTAAAAATGGACTTTTAGTAGATTTCTTTTCTCCCGAAAAAATAGCAGATAAAGTCAACAAAGTGTTAGATAACTTCCAAGATATGAAAGCTATTCGTGCAGCCGCAAGAAAGACTATAGTAAATAATTATGATTTAGCAAAATTATTACCACAGCATTTAAATTGGTTGTTAGGGAAGAAAACTTCCGTTAAATCTCATGGGTTTGCAAAAATATAAAAAATAAAATAAATACCCTCATACTTTGACAAACTAACCCCGGAGATATTAAAAAATGTATGCTGCGTTGGTTAAGTAATATTAGGAAAACTGTTGATTTGATGTGATTTGTAGGGGTTTAGCAGTGCTAAACCCCTTAACCGGTGACAAGTTACATATCACTTATTTGTCAATCTGTCAATAGTAAATTTTTACTATCGCTCCAGTTAGATCATTTCTGAGCAAATTTATGGCTAAAATTTTTGTAAAGTTTTGTATTAGCCTGGGAAATTAACTTCTGAAACTACTGTCAATAAAGGGTTTGAGACTAACATCTTCTAAAAGATCCAAAATTGACAACAGTAAGCCAATTATGAAATTCTCTGAAATTATAGCAAATCGCGGAAAGTATTGCAACCTCGTTGATAAATAGAAAAGATTCTCAATTAATTATTAAGAAAATCTAAAGGCAAATTGCTAAAAGTTATAAATATCAAAAGTATTATTGATTTTCTATAATTTAAGCTTATCATACAGCCATTATGAATAATATAACTAGGTCAACATTATAAAACCAAACTCTGTAAAGAAAAGTAAAATCTCCCAAAACCTCTTCCCTGTTCCCTTGTCATAACGACAATTTTTAACGCCAACCTACTTAGTGCAAAATTAATAATGATATCGGCAAGAAATAATAGTTACATAGACATCATCAACAGCATAAACCAAACGATTTGTATCATCAATTCGCCGTGACCAAAATCCGGCTAAATTTTCCTTGAGAGGCTCTGGTTTACCAATACCCTCAAAAGGCATCCGCATCGTCTCCTCAATCAACTTATTGATTCTTTTGAGAGTCTTTTTGTCTTGCCCTTGCCAGTAAAGATAATTACCCCAAGCCTCATCAGTCCAAGCCAACATTCTACTCATTTAACAAATCTCGCTGCACCACTTTCCCCTGCTTAAATTGAGCAATGGAACGTTCTAAATGGGCTGCATTTGCCGGAGACTTCAATAAATGCACAGTCTCCATGAGACTATTAAAAAACTCCAGGGACATCACCACTGTATCATCAGCATCCCGTCTAGTGATAATTGTATAGTCGGCATCTTCCGTCACCTGGTCTAAAACCGTTTTCAGACTATTTCTGGCCTCGCTAAAAGAGATAATTTTCATTGGCGGAGAACCTGTACTGTTTATTGTACAAGTATAGCGGGTTTGGGCAAATTGTACAATCCCCAGACGCGGATGTAGTATTTTGTCTTCCTAAGAGGATGTTTGAAAAGTTTCCGGCGATTAGAAATCGCTACTACACAAACAAAGTCCACCTGCGTGGACTAACGAAAAATCAAGGCTTTTGAACCCACGAAGGTGGGTTTCGTCTGTGTGGTTCCGCGACTTCTAGTCGCCCTTGCAAGTAATAAATTAGACTTTTCAAACACCCTCTAAAAGAGCCGCACCCATATATGGTATTTATTGCCTCGAATAGTGTATAATCAAGAAAAAATTCACTAAAAACATATATATAATTATGAATACATTAGAAAAATTAGAATTGTTGAGTGAAAACTGTAGCGACAACACAGAATTAGATAGAATTATCGGACAACTTTTAAATTTAATTTTAACCCGTTATCGTCAAAAAATCGCTATCTATAACTTAGATATAGATAAATTTGAGCAAAAATATCAACTCGCTTCTGAACAATTTTTAGAACAATTTAACTCAGGAAATTTAGGAGATGAAATGGATTTTTTTGAATGGTTCGGCTTATGTGAACTACGCAAAGATATCTTCCAAAAAATCCATAAATTAGAACAAGCTTTATGAAAAATGTTAGAAATGCCGATGACTATTTGGCATGGATAAAATCTGTAATTGCACTTTGTCCAGAAGTCGTAAATTTAACGATTATTCGAGAAGAATCACAAACTGATAAAGGACTATGGCGTTATCGTCTGACATTAAAAGATGGTAGCTTTTTAGAAATGTTTGAATTCTTGCAAATAGCATCAGGACAAGTAGAAATAATTAAATATAGTTTCCATTGGCAAGCTGAAAATAGAGAACTAATAAAACGTTGGGATAACGCACCCCATCATCCTGAAATTTCAACCTATCCCCATCATTTACATGATGGTTCTGAAGATTCCGTTTTTCCGTATTTATCTGTTGATATTGAAGAAATTTTAAGACAAATTTCTGAACATATAAAATCTCAATAAGACTGTTTAATAGAAATTTCCCAAGCACTAATAGCAGTAACAAAAATTAAATTCTCAGGATTGGTAATTATTTCTCGTACCTGATTTGATAACTTAGAATCATTTTCTAAACCCCTACCCATATTTAGACGTTCACTCTATAATATCAGTGCAAATATCACTTTTCTACCAATTTGTCAATAGTAAATTTTTACTATCGCTCAAATTAGATCATGTTTGAGCAAATTTATGGCTAAAATTTTTGTAAAGTTTTGTATTAACCTGGGAAATTAATTTCTGAAACCACTGTCAATAAAGGGGTTGAGACTAACATCTTTTGAAATATCCAAAATTGACAATAGTAACCTAATTATGAAATTCTCTGAAATTATAGCAAATCGCGGAAAGTATTGCAACCTCGTTGATAAATAGAAAAGATTCTCAATTAATTATTAAGAAAATCTAAAGGCAAATTGCTATAAGTTATAAATATCAAAAGTATTATTGATTTTCTATAACTCAAGCTTATCATACAGCCATAAGAAATGATCAATAGCATTGATGATGAGAATAAATAGAATCTGGAATTAAACTACAAGCATATTATTTCATGATGGTAAGCGAAAGGCTACCCATTTACCCGAATACAGCATAAGTACATTGGTACTTTCCCCAGCGACTATATGCGCCCGATTCAGACAATAATATATCAAAAGCTGATAATATATCTTAAATCACAGAATATAGTAATTAACTGATTATGTCCAATTTAACAACAATCGCCCGACTACGGAATATTATTTTCTCGATATTTCTAACTCTGATCATTAGTTGCATAGTTCCTGCAACTGCTTCGGCTTCTGACTTGGGAATTGAATCAGGTTCTCTTCGTCCTTGTCCAACTTCCCCTAACTGTGTTGTCAGTCAAAATGCTGATGCTAAACACGCTATTGCACCAATCACTTATGATGTAACAAGAGATAAGGCTAGAGAAACCTTACTCAAAGTTCTCACGGTTGTTCCCCGCACCACAGTTATAGAACAAACAGATAATTATATTCATGCGATTTCTAAAAGTCGCATTTTCAAATTCGTTGATGATGTAGAATTTTATTTTCCTAGCAATGATTCAGTTATTCATATTCGTTCTTCTTCTCGTGTGGGAGATTCTGATTTTGGTGTCAACCGCACTCGCTTAGAGCAAATTCGTTTAGCTTTACGAGATTTGAATATTTAATATGAAAATTGTCAGAATATTGTCAGAAATGGCTAACGCCACGCTTCGCTATCAGGATGTCCAGGATTTAAGGATTAACAGGATGAAAATAAGGATTTAATCACCAATCACCAATCACCAATCACCAATCACCAATCACCAATCACCAATCACCAATCACCAATCACCAATCACCAATCACCAATCACCAATCACCAATCACCAATCACCAATTCCCTATTCCCTATTCCCTATTCCCTATTCACCAGTGCAAAAATACTCCCGACGACAAAACCTCCAAGATGCGCCCAATAAGCGACTCCTCCCGTTTCTACACTCATATTAGCTGCTGCTTGGAGACTAGCAAAACCAGAAATGAGATTTTGCACAAAGAAAATACCAATAATTACTAATGCCGGAACATTAATTGTGGTGATAAAAAAACCTAAAAAGATTAAAGTGGTAATTCTTGCTTGAGGAAACCAGATTAAATATGCACCTAAAACTCCAGAAATTGCCCCACTTGCTCCCAAGGAAGGAACAGCAGAGTACATACCAATAAACCATTGACATAGAGCAGCTATAGCCCCACAGGTTAAATAAAACAATAGATATTTAAAATGTCCTAAGCGGTCTTCAATATTGTTACCAAATACCCACAAATAGACCATATTGGATATTAAGTGCCACCAACCTCCATGCAAAAATTGTGATGTAAATAAGGTTGTCCACTCTCGACTCCAGTTAATGGTTAATTCTTGCGGTATTACCGCATACAATTGAAAAAATTGTTCTAGTTGTAGACTTGACAAGTTTATTTCATGGAGAAAAACTAGGACATTCATTCCAATTAACCCATAGGTAAAATATGGAGTAATTCGGGTGGGGTTGTCATCGTAGAGGGGAAACACAAATATTGTTCCAAATCATCATTAATAGCACTATAACAGGATTGAGGAGTCAGGACTCAGGAAGGAAAAATGAAGAATAAAGAATATTTTTATCCTATTCCCTGTTCCCTGTTTCCCCGTTCCCTAATTACAAAAGATTTGCTGATTCATAGAGTCTTCTGAGAATAGCTGTAATTTTAATTCCGTAGTCTAAATCCGCAGACCAGCGCCCTGACAATTGATGAACTGACGACGCAACTCCTCTAGTAACAAAGCGAAATCTAGGATCTACTTCTTGTTGGACTAAAGGTTCTAAACTGGCATAGGCTTTTAAATGTTGAATATGCGCTCTGACACCAATTCTGGCGCTGGGAAATGATGCTCCTTCCGCACCACCACCAACTGCACCCAAACCGGCAAAGTTATTTTGCTGGGATTTAATGTCAGTACCAAACCGTAAAAATCCAGTTTCTAAACACATTTGACAAAAAGCAATATCATGATTTATGCCTTCAATTGTTGCTTCTTCTCGATATAGTTTAGGAAGATCAGGAAACTGTGTAATGGCGGTTTCATTATTGGTTTTTAGAAATAGTTGTAGCTGTACTTCTGATGTATTACCATTGGAGATAAGTTGCTCAATTTGTCCAGGACAAACTGTTGAAATTGAGCGTAATTTTACTGTGCGCGTGGCACTATCCCAATCAATAGAAATATGAGAGTCTCGAAGTTCTACAGCTTTAATATACACTATTTGGCGATAGGTAATTCGGCGTAAATTAGCTAATTTGGAAATATCAATCCGTAACCGATCTACTAAATCAATTGGGATGTAAGCATTCCCATTAATTAATACTCCTTGTTCAGAGTAATTTTGTCCATTAATATTGATATTAATGCTAGAATAATTTTCGGTCGTTGGTTGCTGAGGATCATTTGCTTGATTCCAAGTAGTCAGTCCTTCCGCAATTCCGATGGCAAAATCACGACGACGACTTTGTAATAAAGCCCGATCTTCAGGACTGCTTAAAAACCCGACTTGTAGTAATAAAGCTCCAATCACAGTTTGACGACAAAATTGTAAATTACCCAAGCCACTATCTGTATCTGGTTTTACTCCGCGATTTGGTAATTGGGGGACACGACGCAAAAGTGCCATTAATACCATTTCGGCATTTTGTTTGCGTTGGTCATTTTTGGCAATATAAAATGCACTTGCTCCCCGCACCGATGGACTATTAGCAGCATTGGCTTGAATTTCTAGCGCTACATCCTTGGTATTAGCACGAGCATTAATCCAAGCGATGGTTTGAGCCGCACTCAAATCATCAGGAACAGCTAAAACCTCTACGTTACGGGTACGGAGTTCTGTCACTACCAAATCTCGCAAAAGAATCATTTCCTTTGCTTCCGTTGTGCCACCAGCGATCGCACCGGGGTCATTTTTACCCGCTTCTGTGCCACCATGTGCCGCAGAAATAAAAATCCGCCCCATTTTTACCTATTTCCGTTGCTAAGTCCCGGC
The DNA here is from genome assembly GCF_012516395.1 of Dolichospermum flos-aquae CCAP 1403/13F. Classification (GTDB taxonomy): domain Bacteria; phylum Cyanobacteriota; class Cyanobacteriia; order Cyanobacteriales; family Nostocaceae; genus Dolichospermum; species Dolichospermum lemmermannii. The sequence goes on along the minus strand of NZ_CP051206.1, from coordinate 355,948 downwards.
AATTGCAATTCTTTGACACTCTCAGGGAGCCAAGCCACTGAGATTCTACTGACAGAATTAGATTAAGGGTTTAGCCCAATCCAATCTCGCTGCGACCGCCAAACGCCGCCTAGACGCTCAAAACAACTGCCAATCAAGGTGTTGAAATTGCGCTTACTTTTATTGTTTTCAATGTTTTCAGAATCCATCACTAAGCCAAGACTCGGTACGCTCCACACCCTGCCATTACTCGCTCTTTTAAGTCATACTGCCGTTAGGACTTGAACCTAACCGTTGTTTCATAGAAGCCGGGATTGCTCCGTACTAGGATGCTTTAACACATAGATGTTTTTTGTTCTTACTCACAATTTAATTCTAACATACCACAGGGATTAAAATCCCTCGTGTCGCTTATATCTCAGGGAGCCAAGCCGCGCTCGTTTTACGCTTACCGGATGCTCTTATAAATTAGCGATCGCTTCTGCAATTCTTCCAGACACAAAAGGTAAAATTTCCCGACTCTTAGCTTGTGCTTTCCCTTCCGTAAACACCACCAACAGATAAGGACGTTGATCTGGTAGTTCAATATAAGCCGCATCATGGCGGACTGTGCTTGTCCAACCTGCTTTTGACCAGATTTGACTATTTTGAGGTAATCCACCGCCTAAGAAGCCTGTAACCTGGTCTTCTTCCACATCTTGGGGTAAGTCATCAGGGTTAATATTACGTTTGATTAAATTCATCATAGATTGCGATCGCTCACTAGAAACCGTCACCCCACCCACGATACTATGTAATAATCTCGCAGTGGCATCCGTCGTCACCATATTCCGATTTTCAAACATCTCCCCATAAAAAGCCCTTTCCCGGCCATAGGGACCATCACCCCAGGTTTTTTGACAGACATTAATTGCTTGCATTTCCTCCCACCCCAAGGACTGGTAATAGCGATTAATAATATTGCGTTGATATTTCCAAGTTTCAAAAGGACCAGGACTTAACAGCGGACCAGAAGTAGTCCCACTGATGATATCCACAATTAAACTGGTAGCATCATTACTAGAATCAACGATCATATCCGTCAAAGCCCGGTTTAATTCCCCCGAAGTTTGACTCATACCTTTTTCTAGCCATTCTTGCACCACCACCAAATAAAATAACTTCACCACACTGGCCGGATAAATCCGTTCTCCTCCCCGATAGCTAAAACCCCGCACCGGATGTTCCCAAAAAGCGTTAGGAGTCAGCGCACCACCTGTATTAACTGGTGCGGGAGGATCATAGACAACCCAAGTCAAAGCAATTTGATTTGCTGCTAAAGTGGGAAACTCTGCCCAAGTTGCCTCTACAATTTGATTACCGATATTTTCTAGTTGTTGATCTTGATTAAAAAAAACCATTTGTAAATTCCTGATGATATTTTTACTATTGATAGTTCATTAATCTTATCATTTAGGACAATTACCGACAATAATGGGCATCTTAACATCTTGCTTGATTCTATGATTTTATGTATAATACTGAGATATCCATGATAAATGAATGATTTTCCGGTAATTTACCATGACATTTGATTTAACAAAATTTTATCAAGCTTGTAACCCTAACAAAACTCTTGATCAAAGTAAATCTGAAGATAGACAATATTATATTGATTTTTCCGAGGTACGGGGTGCAGAAATTATTAGGGAATTTAAAAGAACTATTGCTTTACTTTCTCCTGAAATTCCCACTTGTCAATTATTTACAGGACATATTGGTTGTGGTAAATCTACTGAATTACTGCGATTAAAAGCAGAATTGGAAGACTTGGAATTTCATGTAGTTTATTTTGAGTCTAGTCAAAGTTTAGATTTAGCCGATATTGATATTACAGATATTTTACTGGCGATCACTCGTGAAGTTAGTCAAAGTTTAGAAGCAGCAGAAATTAAACTCAAACCAGGATACTTTCAAAATCTATTTACAGAAATAGCGGAACTTTTACAAACACCCTTAGATATTGGTTTTGAAGCGGAATTATCTGTAGGTATTGGCAAAATTACTGCTAAAACAAAGGATAGTCCTAAATTGCGGGGTCAACTTCGACAATATTTAGAACCTCGCACCAATGGAATTTTAGAATCAATTAATCAAGAATTACTTATTCCTGCAAGAGAAAGACTAAAAAAACGTGGTAAATCAGGTTTAGTTGTAATTATTGATAACCTAGATAGGGTAGATAATGCTGTTAAACCAAATGGTCAATATCAACCAGAATATCTATTTGTAGAAAGGGGTGAACAATTAAATAAATTAAAATGTCATGTTGTTTATACAATTCCTCTAGTTTTGATATTTTCTAATGCTTTAGGTAGATTAACAAATCGTTTTGGGGTAGACCCTAAAGTTCTACCAATGGTAGCAGTTAAAAAAAGGAATGGTGTAGATTATCCTGCAGGAATTACACTATTAAAAGAAATGATTATGAAAAGAGCTTTTCCCGGAGTCAGTGGAGAGGAAAGTCAAAATTTAATTACAAAAATATTTGATAGTCCTGAGACATTAGAACGACTTTGTAAAGTTAGTGGTGGTCATTTGCGTAACTTGTTAATGTTATTATTTCGTTGTTTACAAATGGAAGATACACCAATTTCTCGAAAGTGTCTGGAAACAGTGATTAAAAAACGTTGTAATGAGTTAAATTTAGCAATTACACCTGACGAATGGGAGTTATTAAAAGAAGTACAAAAGACAAAAAACTATCGAGGAGATGAAAAATATGATATTCTACTTCGCAGTATGTTTGTATTTGAATACCGAGATGAAAATGGATCTTGGTTTGATATTAATCCAATTTTAATAGAAACGTAGAAATGTTTGATTTAAGAGGATGTTTTAAAAGTGGTATCCCGTAGTTTTTACCCCCCTTTCCCCTTACGAAGGAGGAAACAAGAAAATACTGAAATGAGGAAATAATGTCATGAATAATCCAGAAATCTCTCCCGATAATAATGAAAATTCTTTGCGAACGATATTGAGAGCAATTAATTTTTCTCAAGGTCAATTATCGTTGATTTTTCTACGTTGTAATTATGCGAAATTACGTCAGCAAATATCAGCACAAATTCATCAAGTTTCCTCTATTCCTATTCGAGAAATAACTTTAACAGCGTCTACAAAAAGTTTGTATAATCAAATATCTCAAGAATTGGGAAATGAACAACCACAAGCTTTAATGATTTCTGGTTTGGACTCTGTGAAAAACATTGATGTCATTTTGAGTTTGTCTAATCAAATTCGAGAGGAATTTAGAAAAAATTTCCCTTTTCCGATTTTGATTTGGATAGATGATCAAATTCTTAAAAAAATTATCCGCGTCGCACCAGATTTAGAAAGTTGGGGGAGTATTCTGGATTTTGAAAATGATGCGGAGGATTTAATTAATCTAATTCGAGAAAGAACAGAAGAAATATTTATTAATGATCATATTCCCACTCCTCAAGCTTATCAAGAAATAGAATTTGCGAGTCAGGATTTACAAAATAGAGGAGCAGTAATAAACCCAGAAATACAAGCTGGTTTAGATTTAGCTTTTGGTTTACGGAAATATCAACAAGATCATCTAGATGATGCTTTAAGTTATTATCAAAAAAGTGGAGAATGTTGGCAAAATTATAATAATACCCCACCCGCGCTGTCACGCACCCTCCCCTTGCTAAGGGGAGGATTAGAACGTTATGGGATAATATTGGTAAAAATATCTTTAGTTTATACTCGCAAAGCAGAAATTAATAATGATGAAGATTTAGAAAATTGGCAAAATTCTAGAAATTATTTACAGCAAGCTTTAGAGATTTTTGAAAAAGCGCGAAGATTAGATCTAGTAATTCAATATATCAATGATTTAGGTGAAATATTCCGACATTTAAAAGCGTGGAATGATTTAGAAAATCTAGCTCAAAAATCGTTGAAATTATCTGAAAATATCGAGACATTCCATGGAACGTCTGTACCTTCACAAATTTGGTTAGGTCAAAATTATGGTTTTCTCGCAGAAGTAGCTTTAGAAAAACAAGACTATCTAAAAGCAAATCAATACGCACAACAAGCAATAGATATTTTAACTAAAATTTCCAATTTCCCCTCTCAAGAATATAGCCAATATCGTTTATTTATGTCCCGTTCTCAAGTGGGTTTAGGGGAAATATCCGCAGCTATTCAAACCTTAGAAACTGCTAAAAATCAAAGTTATCATCAATATAATCCCAGGGGAAACGCAGGGGAAACGCATCTAATTTTTTTTGACAAAATGTAACTTCTATGAATAGATAAAAAGGGCAGTATTACCATGTTAATATCAAGCCAATAAATGAGTATGAAGAAAATTTGATGGTAAATTCGTTTCTATAAGAATCAATAAAATGAGTTGAAGTGGTATTCTCAATAAAACTAAAGAGACAAAATTCACAAAATGAAGCTACCACCAAAAATCACAATAGTAGATCACTTTAAAGATTTAGAAGATAAAAGAGTTGAGAGAACAAAAAGGCATAAATTAATAGATATAGTAACCATTGCGATTTGTGCAGTGATCTGTGGAGTAGATAGTTGGGTATTGATGGAGGCTTATGGAAAAAAGAAAGAAAAATGGCTAAAACAATTTTTAGAACTTCCAAACGGGATTCCATCTCATGATACATTCGCCAGAGTATTTGCGAGAATAGATCCGCAACAATTTCAGAATTGTTTTTTGAGTTGGATAAAATCTATCAATAAAATTACAGAAGGAGAAGTCATAGCAATAGATGGGAAAACATTAAGGCATTCATATGATAAAGGAAAGGATAAAGGTGCGATTCACATGGTAAGTGCATGGGCAACTAGTAATAAATTAGTATTAGGACAATGTAAAGTAGAAGAAAAGTCAAATGAAATAACAGCCATACCGGAATTAATTAAAGTATTAGATATAGCCGGATGTTTAGTAACGATTGATGCGATGGGGTGTCAAAAAGAGATAGTAAAATCAATTGCAGAAAAATCAGGCGAATATATTATCGCACTCAAAAAGAATCAAGGTAATTTATATAAGAATGTAGAAGAAATCTTCAAAGAAGCTATATCTAAAGGGTTTGAGGGATTCAAATATAGTGAATTTCATACAAAAGAAGACAAACATGGAAGAGAAGAGATTCGTCATTATCTCATGTTATCAGACATAGAAGAAAGAATAGATACTGATAAGAAATGGGTAAATCTTCAAAGTGTAGGAATGGTAGAATATATACGAAAAGTTAATGGAAAAACGAAGGTTGAGACAGGCTATTATATAAGTAGTTTGACAAATAATGCGAAATTACTAGGAGAATCAGTCCGCACTCATTGGGGTATAGAGAATTCATTACACTGGGTTTTAGATGTAGCTTTTAGAGAAGATGATTGTCGGATAAGAAAGGATAATGCACCACAAAACTTTGCAGTTATTCGTCATATAGCAGTTAATCTTTTAGGAAAAGAAAAAAGCCAAAAACTAGGAACTAAAAGTAAGCAGTTTTGTGCAGGATGGGATGATGAATATTTAGAGAAGATTTTAGAATGTATCTGATAAAAATCAGAAAATATAGACAAATATAAATATAACCAATTTATTTTTCTGTTGATTCTACAATAGAATCTATATTTTTGATGCCAAAAAATATAGATATTAATATATAGAACTGAACAAAATAAATCCATCATTAAAAATAAATACTTACTCTAAATTTATGAAATTTTTATAATTTTAATAAAGGAATTTATCAGATTTTGAATGAAGTTAGATATTTTCCCATATTGATGCACTAATATAGTATTCTGTCAAGATAATTTAGATGCGTTTCCCCTGGACACGAAACTGATACCAAGATGCGTCGTTAATAGACTTGGCTAAACAATGATTTTTCACCATATTTTTAATTCTCAAATCTTCGTAGGATATCAAGTCGTTTGACTGAACTACGCACCGTGCTAATTTCACAGCATGGTCTTTACGTTTCCTACTTATTTTGAGGTGGCGTTTACCTAAAATCTGTCTAGCTTTGCCTCTATTTTTTGAACCTTTGACTTTTCTGGAAGCACGACGTTGTGAACGTTTAAGAATCTTTTCTCCAATACGCAGAAATTTAGGATTCTCAATCATCACACCATTGGAGTCAGTGTAGTATTCTTTCAAGCCTATATCTAATCCAACTGTATTTCCTGATGGAGTTATATCTTCTTGGCGATTAACATCAATGCAAAACTGACAATAATAGCCATCAGCCCGTTTGACTAACCTAACTCGTTTAATTTGATTTATTTGATAAAAATGCAAATCACGAGTCCCTTTGATCTTTAATCTACCAATACCTTTTTTATCAGTGAATGTGATAGATTTACGATCTTCTGAAAGCTTCCATCCTGATGTTTTGTATTCGACAGAACGGCAGTCTTTTTGAAACTGAGGATATCCCTTTAATCCAGGAATATTCTTTTTACAGTTATCGTAAAACCGAGAAATAGAAGACCATGCTCGTTCGGCACTGGCTTGTCGTGCCATTGAGTTAAGTTCATTAGCGAATGGAAAATTAGCCGCCAAAACAGCGCAATATTTCTGCAAGTCGTTTTTGCCCGTATCTTTTACGTCCATCCATAGCCGAATACAGCTATTCCGAACGAATTGAGCGGTGCGAATTGCATCATCTACTGCGCTAAATTGAACCGATTTCCCGTAAGTTTTGAACTCAAAAACTAGCATCGCTTTTACCTCCAACCTTATACTACTCTTCATGGTGTAAGATTGTCAAGATATTTAGCGGTACAAGATTTAAGGCGGTTAAGACCGCTCGTGTCGCTTATATCTCAGGGCTGAAGCCACTGAGCTTTACGCTTACCGGATACTTCTGTAATTAAATTACCCCCCTTAGTCCCCCCTTGGAAATGGGGGAAACCAGAAAATCCAGTTCCCTCCCCTTAACAAGGGGAGGGTTAGGGTGGGGTTAAAAATATTTGATACATCAATCATAACTTTTTAAACACCCTCTAACAGAAAGGTGATAAAATTACCATTATGTACATCTTTAAATCCTGTAAATTCTGATTTAGAAAATATTACATATTACTCATGTCTTTAAACTTATTAATTCCCCATTCTCCTACAACAGAATATCAATGTTTACGCGACCTCAATCTCTATAATTCTCCCGAATGCGTCAGTTTAACCACCCAAGCTGCAACAGGACGACATTTACGAATAACATCAAATCATCAAGATACAGCAGTTGAAGTTTGTTTATGTGAAGATAACTATCCAGGATGGTTATCTGTTCCAGATTTGCAGTTTCTCCAACCCGCAGAAACAGTATATCAACCCCAATTCATCTCAACCGCAGAAATTCAACAACACATACCCACAGTTATCGCTTTTACCCAAGCAGCAAAAGCACAAGACAATTATTATCTTTGGGGTGGCACAGTTGCACCTAATTATGACTGTTCTGGTTTAATGCAAGCAGCATTTAAATCCGTAGGTATTTGGCTACCAAGAGATGCTTATCAACAAGAAGCTTTTACCCAAACAATTGATATTAAAGAATTACAACCAGGGGATTTAATCTTTTTTGGTACTCCTCAAAAAGCCACCCACGTAGGATTATATTTGGGTAATAATTGCTATATTCACAGTTCAGGAAAAGATCAAGGACGCAACGGTATTGGTATTGACCAACTTTCGTCACAGGGAGACAAAGTTAGTCAGGCTTATTATCAACAACTACGCGGTGCTGGTAGAGTTATGAAAAGTTACTCCCCAGATCCCCGACTTCTTTTAGAAGTCGGGGATCTATTTCCCTTTCAAATCAGTTATTAGCAATGACCAATCACCAATCACCAACTTTAGATGTATCTATAGTTGTCCCCATAAAAGATGAGGTCGAAAGTTTACCCTTATTACTAGAAGCCATTTCTACGACTCTCACCGCTAGTGAATTGAATTATGAAATTATTTGTGTAGATGATGGTTCTAGTGATGGTACAGCAGAATTTCTCAAAGCACAAGCCCAAACGCGCACTGATTTAAAAGCGATCATTCTGCGACGTAACTATGGACAAACTGCGGCTATGTCTGCGGGTTTTAATTATGCTACAGCTAAAGTAATTGTGACTTTAGACGCTGATTTGCAAAATGACCCCGCTGATATTCCCATGTTATTAGCAAAGCTAGAGGAGGGTTATGATTTAGTTAGTGGTTGGCGGCAAAATCGTCAAGATGGGGCATTAAATCGGTTACTTCCTTCTAAAATCGCCAATTGGTTAATTCGTCGGGCTACAAGCGTCTATATTCATGATTATGGTTGTTCTTTGAAAGCTTATCGATCTGAATTGGTTGCAGATATGAATCTTTATGGAGAACTACACCGCTTTTTACCTGCATTGGCATATATTGAAGGGGCGAGAATTACAGAAGTACCTGTCCGTCATCATGCGCGACGCTTTGGAAAAAGTAAGTATGGCATATCGCGGACGTTCCGGGTATTGATGGATTTATTAACTATTCTGTTTATGAAGAAGTTTCTCACCCGTCCCATGCACGTTTTTGGGCTATTAGGCTTAATTTCTATGGTTTCTGGGGGAGGAATAGGTATATATTTGACTGTTATCAAATTGGCTTTTCATGTAGATATTGGTAGCCGTCCTTTATTGATTTTGGCAGTGTTGCTTTTAGTAACAGGAGTACAGCTATTTTGCTTCGGCCTTTTGGCAGAATTACTGATGCGGACCTATCATGAATCTCAAGGACGACCAATCTATCGGGTGCGGGAAGTTGTGGCGAAAAATATTAAGTAACGTAACAATAGAGAAATAATACTTTTTGCATTATTGCATCTGCCGTGAAAGCTTTTGATACTTTTGACGCTGAACTGCGAAAAAACCTGCTCATGTTATTTGCAGCGGGTTTGTTTTTCTGGTCAGGTTTGGCCTCGTTATTGCCTACCTTACCCTTATATATTGAACATATTGGTGCAAGCAAACAAGAAATTGGCATTGTTATGGGTAGCTTTGCCATTGGGATGTTGCTATGTCGCCCGTCAATGGGGGCTTTAGCAGATATACGGGGTCGTAAAATAGTATTATTGATTGGAATGTCCGTGGCAGCGATCGCTCCTTTGGGATATTTATGTGTAAAATCAATTATCCCCCTCATGGTAATTCGCTCCTTTCATGGCATTAGTATCGCTGCTTTTGCCACAGCTTACATTGCCTTAGTCAGTGATTTAGCACCAGAACACCGACGTGGGGAAGTTGTTGGTTACATGAGTTTGGTGAGTCCTTTAGGTGTGGGAATAGGTCCCGCTATCGGGGGATTTTTGCAAGCAAGTGCTGGTTATACTCCGTTATTTTTATCATCTGCGGCTTTAGGTGGCATGGGTTTATTATGTATAATCCCCATTGTCAATCCACCTATTATCACCAAACCACATAACAGCAAAAATGATAACTTTTGGCAAATATTAACTAGTCCTCGCGTGCGAATTCCGGCCATTGTCTTATTGCTGAGTGGTTTGACTTTAGGTAGTTTGCATACTTTTATCTCCCTATTTATCAAATCAACCGGCGTTGATTTAAATCCAGGTTTCTTTTTCTCTGCTGCCGCTGTCTCCAGTTTTAGTTGTAGATTATTTAGTGGTAAAGCTTCTGATAGATATGGTCGGGGTTTGTTTGTCACCATGAGTTTAATAGCTTATACACTCTCTATCATCTGCGTTTGGCAAGCAAATAACTCTTTCATGTTCTTATTAGGAGCATTGATGGAAGGTGCTGCTTCTGGTACACTCATTCCCATGATTTCTGTATTAATGACAGATAGGGCTTTACCCCATGAACGCGGGAGAATATTTGGTGCTTCCTTAATGGGATTTGATATCGGTTTGGCTATAGCTGGTCCAATTTTTGGTACATTTGCCGAAACCCTGGGTTATCGGAATATGTTTGGTTTGACTACGGGTTTAACTGTGATAGCCATGATCATCTTCCTTACCCAGTCTAGTCGTAATATCCCTCAATCTCTACGTTTTGCCTTTGGTCGCACAGAAGATATCTATGCTGTGAAATAATATCTTCAAAAATTAGATATGGATTATCAACAACCCTTGTAGAGACGTTTCATGGAACGTCTCTACGATATTTGTCACCAAATCTCTGTTAGAAACTACCAAATAAAAAAATATCCCAAAACTGACGCAAAAACCTGCTCTATTTCTTCTTTCTCTGTGTTCTCTGTGCCTCTGTGGTTCGTTTATTCAACCCATTAAAAATGCACAAACTCCAAAAAAGGAACTTGTGCATTTTTAATTATAAAATGGGCGAGGAGGGATTCGAACCCCCGACACCGTGGTTCGTAGCCACGTGCTCTAGTCCACTGAGCTACACACCCTTGACCCACGAATCTAATAATAGCACATACTTTCCCAATGACGCAAGCTAATTTTTCAAATTCTTTTCCACTAACCCATTTGGATGCCCAAGGAGAGGCTCAAATGGTTGATGTATCAGGCAAAGTCGCCACCATTCGCCAAGCTGTAGCCACTGGTAAGGTGCGAATGTTACCTGAGACGTTCGCCGCTATTCAAGCCGGTAACACCCCCAAGGGGAACGTTTTAGCAACTGCTAGGTTAGCGGGAATCATGGCTGCTAAACAGACAGCTAATTTAATTCCCCTTTGTCACCCCTTACCCTTACAGAAAATCACTGTGGAGATTATCCCCGATGCCCAACTACCTGGTTATCAAATTGATGCCACTGTCAAAACTAAAGCGGAAACTGGGGTAGAAATGGAAGCTTTAACAGCGGTGTCTATTGCCGCTTTAACTTTATATGATATGGCTAAAGCGTTAGAGAAATCAATTCAGATTGAAGCGATTCATTTAGTCAGTAAGACAGGTGGAAAGTCTGGAGATTGGGGATAGTTGACATTTGTTGAATAAATCAGTACACTATTATTTGTTAGGACATTTGCCGTACACTAAAGATTTACACATCACATTTATTGTGTAGAAAGTATCATGACTCACTCAGTGGCTAGAAACAGCCCAGAAAAATCCTTGCGTTCCAAATCAGAACGATTAGAAGCCCGTATCAGTCCAGAAAATAAGGAATTGTTTCAACGTGCGGCAGATATTCAAGGGCGAACACTTACAGATTTTGTAGTTAGTAGTCTTGTCAGTGCTGCAAACCAGATTATTCAGGAAAATGAAATCATGGTTTTAAGCAGAAAAGACCAAGAAATTTTTGTAGAAGCACTGCTTAATCCACCAGAACCCAGCGAAAAGTTACGGCTTGCGGCTCAACGCTACAAAAAGAATATGGGTGTAGTAAGTGCAGTTAACAGATAATTTTGATGCTTTTAATCATTATTTAATAGAGCCGCTAGGCAAAAAGCATAACCGCGCGGCTTTTTGTTCTGGTGTTGATAAACTAGATAAATATTTCCAAGCACAAGCTGGGCAAGATGCACGTAAACGGACAGCAGCCCCATTCGTTTTAGTAGAAAAAAATTCTGGTTTCGTCGCAGGTTATTATACATTATCAGCAACACGTATTAAACTAGGAGAATTGCCCATAGAAATCACGAAAAAACTACCAAAATATCCTGAACTTCCTGCTACCCTTTTAGGTAGATTAGCCGTTGATCAAAATCATCGTCAAAAAGGTTTGGGGGAAATGTTGTTAATGGATGCCTTATATCGGAGTTTGCAAAGTGAAATTGCGACAATTGCGGTAGTTGTTGATGCTAAAGATAATCAAGCCCATTCTTTTTATGAGCATTATCAATTCATTTGCTTTCCTGATTATTCTCATCGGCTTTTTTTGATGATGGAAACGATAGCGAAGATGATTAATTCAGATTAAATAAATTTACTCAAAAACTACCGTTCTATTTCCATAAACTAAAACGCGATTTTGTAAATGCAATCTCACCGCTCTTGCTAACACAATTCTTTCTAAATCTTTACCTTTTCTAATTAAATCATTCACCTCATCTCGATGACTTACCCGCACTACATCCTGTTCAATAATTGGTCCTGCATCTAAGTTAGGGGTAGCATAATGGGCTGTTGCACCAATAATTTTTACTCCTCTTTCAAAGGCGCGATGATAGGGATTAGCCCCAATAAATGCAGGTAAAAATGAATGATGGATATTAATAATTTGCGGGAATTTTTCAATAAAATCCGCGCTAACTATTTGCATATATTTGGCTAAAACTACTAAATCAATTTTGTATTCATGTAGTAATTCTAGTTGTTTAGCTTCTTGTTCTTGTTTATTGTCTTTAGTAATGGGTATATGATGGTAATCAATACCAAATTGTGCAACCACTGGTTGTAAATGGGGATGATTACTAATAATCAAAGGAATCTCTCCATGAAATTCTTTAGCGTGATATCTCCAAATTAAATCAAATAAACAATGATCTTGACGACTTACCCAAATAGCAATGCGGGGAAGAGTATCAGAAAAGTGTAATTCCCATTTTGCATTTAAAGATTGAGCAATAGCATTAAAAGCGGGAGCAATTAAATCTTTTGGTAAATTAAATCCTTTTAATTGCCATTCTATGCGAGTTAAAAATAATCCAGCTTCAAAATCTGTATGCTGATCTGCATGAGTAATATTGCCACCATGATCATAGATGAAATTGGCAAATTTCGCTACCAATCCCTTTTGATCTGGACAAGAAATTAATAAAGTTGCTGTTTGTTTTGTCATTGAAAATAAGAAATAATAATTTTTGCTATTTGAAATCTCGTTCCCAGTCTCTGACTGGGAATGCTATCACAGAGGCTCTGCCTCGACTATAATTGAGAGCAGAACCTTCTAGAATTGCCCCGACTATAATGAAGGCAGAGCCTTCTAGAATCCATTCCCATACAGAGTATGGGAACGAGATTATACATTATTTATTTGTAGGAGTTGGGGAAGGAAGATTAGGTAATGGTTGTATATCAATCTTTTCTGCTGGTTGTTTCCATTCAGATATGTCTCGATTGACTGCATTTACAAAATCTTTAGACACTAACAATAAGTTCATATTTTTGTTACTATCAGCTTGAGCATATAAAAATTGATTATTAAAATCACCTTTACCTAAAATCAATTGATGGCTTTGTTGATTTTTTAGTTTAATATCAATAGTTGCTACAGGTTTATCTAAAGCAAATTCTGATAATTCAGCGGATGAAATTAATACTGTTCTTTCACTTTTACCGTTAACTAATAAATCCATTAAGTAAGAAACAATTGCATCATTTGCTAGTGCTGATATGGGAGATTTGATTTCCCATTGGGGGTTTTCAGATGTATTTCTTCTTTCTAGTTGTAATGTTGTCTCCTTAATTTTAATTGTTAAAGATTGGACATCATCAGCGGTAAAAGCGAAAATTTTCTGGTTTTGGATTTTTATTTCTGCTTGCTGATTTTTTCCTTTGATTTCATGAAAGTAGACAAAACCACCCAAACCCAGGGCTAAAAGTATTAAAATCAAAGTTGTTTTTGGAAATTTCATATTGAATATTAATTAATAAATTACCTAATTAGTGAGAAATTAAAACTGCTTCTCGCCATTTTTTCACTGAGTTAATTATATAGATGCGATTGCTATATTTTAACGTTTCCATTGTCATAATTTCTTCTCTAATTTTACCTTTGTCAAGTAAATTAGCGCGAAAAGTTCCGGCTAACAAACCACATTTTACCGGAGGTGTCAGCAATTCTCCATTTAACTCCACCACAATATTACCAATAGAGGTTTCTGTAATTTCACCTCTTTCATTCCACAATAAAACATCATCACAATCAGGAAAAGCGGCTTTTGCTATTTCATAAACTTGGCGATTAGTCGTTTTATGATACAAAAATATATTAGTAGAGTCAACAGGTGTGCAACACATACCTAATTTGACTAGTTCTTGATTTTTCACAGGAGATAAAGACATAGTTTGATATGTAATCTCACCATCAGAATTTAACAGTAATCGCACTTTATAAGCTTGATTTAAAAATGATTCTGCTAATTTATTAAGTTGAGTTTTTAGGCTATTTATATCAACACTAAAATCAAAGTAAATTGCTGAATTTTTTAACCGTTGTAAATGATAATCTAAGACAAAATAACCATCATGAGCTTGCCATAATATTGTTTCTAAAAGTAAAAAATCTGATTGATTTAATGAGAAACCATCATGAATTACTAATTGATTTTTCATCGGCGTTTCCACCAAATCACAAAACCTGTTCCTAAACCAATTAAAGGTAATAAAAACACGGCAGCTATTGTTAATAAGTTAGCCTCAAGAGTGGAGATAACAATCCGGCGATTTTTTGGTTCTTTAGGACGAATTGAAAGAAGTTGTTGATCTTGTTGACTTAGCCAACTAACTGAGTTTAAGAATACATCTCCATTTAATTGTTGTTCAAATAAACCATCAGCGGCAAAATTTGAGTTTCCAAATACTACTAATCTTGACTCTTTCGCAGTAGGTTGAGAAGTTGTGGAAATTGGACTTGGTGAATTTGTGGAAATTGGACTTGGTGAATTTGTGGGAATTGGACTTGGTGAAGTTGTGGAAATTGGATTTGGTAAAGTTGTGGGAATTGGACTTGGTAAAGTTGTGGGAATTGGATTTGATAACTTTCTAGTTAATGCTACTCCTAAAGTTAAAGGTCCTTTTAAGTCTTGACCTTCATTAAATTCTAATTTTTCACTTTTCTGATCACTTTCTGCCCAACTGCTAGGGTAGGGTTTGGTTTTCAATAAAGCCATAGACTCGATACCAGGAACAGGATCAATTTCCAAAGGACGAGTTAAGGGATATACAGAAATATTTTTCCCAAAATCTTTAGTAATAGGATGTTGTCCATATTCTGTTACTAAGATAGCAGCGGGTCCTAGTTGCAAATTTGCCCCAGAAGTGTCAATGGCCAAACGATTATCTAAACGCACACCCCAATCTTTTAAAATAGTGTCTATTTTCGGGTTGGTATTAGGATCAATCATCAATAATAAGTTACCACCACGATTAAGATAATTTTGTAAAGCTATGACTTCCCCTGTCAATAATTCTTTCTTTGGTCCAGCGACAACTATAACAGTAGCATCATCAGGAACTTGTGGCTGTTCTGCTAAATTTAAAGCTGATGTTGTCAAGTTTTTATCGGTTAATCCTTGAATTGCTTGGGAAATTGCTCCTTTACTAGCTGTAAGTGGATGTTCACCATGACCTTGAAGAAAGTAAACTTTAGCAGTTGTAGAACTGGTAATTTGTTGTAAACGAGTAGTTAATTTTATTTCTGACAACCGTTCATTTTCATTAATTATCTGGACTAATTGCCGTTTGTTTTGAAATTCAAGATAAACTCCACCATAATCTTTAACACCAAATTTTTCTGCTATTCCTGGCTTTAATTGAGGATCAAGATACTCAAATTTAAATTTATTACTTTGACGATGATAGTTATCTAATAATTCTCGATCTTGAAGATTTTGTTCTTTACTGAATAACCAAACTTTCATTGTTTGGGGTAAATTACTCACTAATTCCCTTGATTGAGGGGATAGAGTAAATAATTGACTATCTGTTAAATCTAGCCGCAAATGATAGCGAATACCTAAAAAATTAATTAATCCCAAGATAACTAATACTGATAAGGTAGCGACTAAAGCATTAGTACCAGATTGGGTAGAACGTTTTTGCCACCATTTACTTTGTTGACTTTGTATTATTATCCATAGGCTACAAATTACTAGGCCTAGTATTGTTAATAATAAAGGGATTATCCCCCATTTTTCTGATATTAAACCAATGGTTAACCCAGCAGCTAAAAAGAATGGTCCGAGCCAAAATACAAGTTTCCAAAGTTTATTTTTATTCATTAGGGAACGGGGAATAGGGGAAGTGGGGGAAGTGGGGGAAGTGGGGGAAGTGGGGGAAGTGGGGGAAGTGGGGGAAGTAGGGGAAGTAGGGGGAGTAGGGGGAGTAGGGGGAGTAGGGGAAGTAGAGGGGAGAAAGAATTTTCCCAATGACAACTGACAACTGACAACTGACAACTGACTACTGACTACTGACTACTGACGTTGAAAACGAAGTGCATCAATTGATTGGGCAGTGAGAAAAATACCTAAAATAATGTAACTGGCAAATAAAATCAAGCCGCTAGTATCAAAAATTCCTTGAATCAGAGTGTTGTAATGTTTAAGCAGAGATAGATGACTCACGGCTTCACCAATTGGTCCAGGAATGGCTTTGGCAATTAAATCAATGAATAACAGCAAAATCACGACGGCAAAGGTAAGAACAGCCGATAAAATTGTACTGTCTGTTAATGAGGAAATAAACATTCCTAAAGACAAAATCGCTGCTGCTAGTGAGAGTAATCCTAAATGACCAAGTAAGGGAATTATGGGTGATATGGGTGGATTGGAACTAGATAAAGCGATCGCTTCCAATCCTATTAATGGTAAAATCATTGTCAAGAAAAATGTTAATACCCCTAATAATTTACCCACAGCCACAGCCCAATTGGTAATTGGTGATGTGGCTAATAGTTCCAAAGTTCCTCGTTTGCGTTCTTCAGCATAGAGTCCCATTGAGAGAATAGGCAATACAAATAACATTAACCATCCCATTCTATCTAAAAATGCCCGCACAAATTCATAGGGAACATCTATTGTTGGGGCGGGAACTCCCATTTGTTGCCCTTGGAAATCATAACTAGAAACTGTGACTAAAATTCCTTCTGGTCCTAACAAAATCATCACGAAAAATAAACCAGCTAAAAACCAAAATGCACTAGCTATTCCATAGGCTAATGGGGAAACAAAATAACTCTGTAGTTCTCGACGATAAATGGCAATAATATTGGCGATGACTATACCCATTTATGCAGTTTCTCCTTCTTCAATTTCTGAAGTTATCTCTGGTGGTAAATGCTTTTCTGCTGTAGTTAATTCTAAGAAAACATCTTCTAGTGTGGCATTTATTCGCCGCATTTCATATAAATCAAATCCAGCCCGAATTAAAGCCGCCGTAATTTCTTTTCCTGGTTCTATTCCTGGCTGTAATATGACTCGTAAGCAAGTATGATTTTCTGATAATTGCTGATGGTTAGGCATTAATTCTACTAAACTTACACCGGATATATTTTGCAGCATTTGTTTAGCTAAAGCTGCTTCTCCACCGATTTCTAACTCATATCCTGCCCCAACTGTTAACTGTGTCATTAAATTTTCTGGGGTATTAGTTGCAACTATTTTCCCCCGATTAATAATGGCAACTCGGTTACAGGTCATACTCACTTCTGGTAGAATATGAGTAGATAAAATTATAGTGTGTGTTCCTGCTAAACTTTTAATTAAGTTCCGCACTTCGATAATTTGCCGGGGATCAAGACCAACAGTAGGTTCATCAAGAATAATTGCTGGGGGATCATGAACGATCGCTTGGGCAATCCCCACTCTTTGCCGATAGCCTTTAGAGAGTTTGCGAATAATGACTTTGCGCTTATCTTCTAAGTTACAGCGCTTAATGGCTGCTGTTACTTTTGTCGGGCGATCGCCTGAAGAAACTCCCTTAATCCGAGCAACAAAGTGTAAAAACCCTTCCACCGTCATCTCTGGATATAATGGCGGCGTTTCCGGTAAATAACCAATTCGCTGCCGCACCAACAGAGAATGATCATGGACATCATAACCCGCAATCTTCACTGTCCCACTAGTGGCAGGTAAATAACCGGCTAAAATTCGCATAGTTGTGGTTTTACCAGCCCCATTAGGACCCAAAAACCCCAAAATTTCCCCCGGTTCTACGCTAAAGGTAACATCCGTAATTGCCGTTGTCGAACCGTAAATTTTACTCAGATGCTCAACTTCAATCATTTGCCCAATCACCAATCATGAGAATACCCACATAATCTTAGCTTCTGTTCCCTGTTCGTTGTTCCCTTTTTTTGTAATAATTCAGAATATAGAAAAATTTTTACGTAAATTATTCAAATACATAGGACTGTAAGGAAAACCCATGGAAGGGAATGAGACGGAAAAAATTCGCCATTTATTAGTTGTCCAAGATCCAAAAGGGCAGCGCACTCTTCCCTTGCTAGAAGCAACATACTCTCTAGGAAGGGATTTAAGAAATGCTATTGTTCTTTATTCTCCGTCTGTATCCAGACAACACGCGATTTTATTAAGGGTAACAATCCCCAATACTGATCAATATGGGTTTAGGATTATTGATGGTAACTTCCAAGGGAAAAAAAGCACTAACGGTTTATTTGTAAATGGCCATAAATGTCTTCATCATAATCTTCAAAATGGAGATGTTATTGCATTTGATAGTCACACTCAAGCTAAATACTATGTAATTACTAATCTTTCGGAGCAAATATTTTCTGAATCTTGTGGAACTGGTGACTTGTCTAATTTCCTTTCTGGTAAGGTAAATTCTCTTTCTCACGTTAGTAAAGCTATTATGGAAAATATTAATTTTGAAGCTGCTAGTGAGACAGCTTTAGCCCGCCTAGCTTCTTTTCCTGAACTTATTCCTAATGCTATTATTGAAATGGATTTAGCAGGAAGAGTAACATATGTAAATCCGGCAGCAGTGGCCAAATTTCCGAACTTGAGGCAGATAGCTCAGGAACACCCAATTTTGACCCAATTATTAACAGCAGTTAAGAATCAAGCGCAAAATTCCTTTGTCCGGGAAGTAACAGTTGGTAACCAAATTTTTGAACAATCTGTTCATTACTTACCTGAAAGTAATTTAATTAGAACTTTTATTATTAGAGAAATTACTGAGCAAAAACAAGCTGAACTAGAACTAAAACAACGCGATCGCCTATTACAAGCAGTAGCGGAAGCGGCAAATTATTTATTAGCAGAAATGAACTATGATCTAGCTATCGAAAAAGCACTGGCAGCATTAGGAGAAGCTACCAATGTAGAACGAGTTTATCTATTCCAAAATCATCCCCATCCAGTGAGCGGAGAAATGTCCATTAGTATGCAGTGTGAATGGATTAAATCTGGTGCAGAAACTTCCCACTCCCATTGGCAAAATCAGTCTTATCAAACCCCTGGATTAGAACGGTGGTATAGCAAACTTTTTCAAGGTGAGACTATTAGCGACTTTACCCAAATATTTTCCCCGGAGGAACAAAAACTGCTTATGGGAGATAATATTAAATCCCTTCTATTTGTACCGCTAAGATTAGAAACACAGTTCTGGGGCTGTTTGGGTTTAGTTGAATGCAAATCAGAGCGTTATTGGTCAAAACATGAAGAATCTAGCCTGATCACAATGGCCGCAAGTATTAGTGGCGCTCGTCAACGTCAGCAAGTAGAGGAAAAGATCCGCTATCAGGCCATGCACGACTTACTGACTGGACTGCCCAATCGGTTACGATTCAACGATATCCTCAACCAAGGCATCCAAAAAATAATTCAGCCAGAAGAAAGTATTGCCGTGATGTTCCTGGATCTGGATCGCTTTAAAATTATCAATGATACTTTGGGGCATACAGTCGGAGATAATTTATTAAAAATTGTCGCCCAAAGAATCAGAGACACAATTAGAATTGAAGATGTTGTGGCTCGTTGGGGTGGTGATGAATTCACTATTTTCTTACCACGAGTAACTGAAATTCCACCCATTATCCAAATAGCTAAAAATATTCTCCAGACTTTAGAAGATGCTTTTTATATTAACGGACATGAACTTTATATTAGTTCTAGTATTGGCATAGCCCTATTGGGTAAAGATAGTCCTGATGCCGAAACCCTCATTCAACACGCAGACGCGGCGTTATATTATGCTAAGAATCAAGGCAGAAATAATTACCAATTTTATAAAGAATCTCTCAGTCAAAAAAATCCCGAATTATTGAAGTTAGAAAAAAATTTACGCCATGCCATAAAACGCAAAGAATTGATGGTTTACTATCAGCCTCGTGTTAATATTACCACGGGTAAAATTACAGGCATGGAGGCTTTATTGCGTTGGAATCACTCAGAAATGGGTGTAATTTCTCCCGCTGTTTTTATTCCTCTAGCGGAAAAAAGCGGTTTAATTATCTCTATTGGTGAATGGGCATTACGTCAGGCTTGTATACAAAATAAAGCTTGGCAAGATGCAGGATATCAACCAATTACAATTGCCGTTAATCTTTCTCCTGGGCAATTTCGCCAACCTAAGTTAGTAGAAATATTAACTGATATTTTAACAGAAACTCAACTAAAACCAGAATTTTTAGAATTAGAAATTACGGAAACTACAGCGATAGCTGATATCAATTTCACGACAACTGCACTCCAAAATTTAGCAGAAATGGGGTTACTTTTGGCCATTGATGACTTTGGTACAGGCTATTCTTCCCTAAATCGCTTAAAAGTCTTACCATTCCATAACTTAAAAATTGATCAATCTTTTATCAGAGAACTAACTACAGATCCAAAAGTTGCTCATATTATCCAAGCGATAGTTACCCTAGGACAATCTTTAGGATTGAGATTAATCGCTGAAGGTGTAGAACATCCCGCAGAATTAGAATTTTTACGCTCGATTCACTGTGATGAAGTCCAAGGATACCTATTATATCGTCCACTGTCAGTTGAACAAGCTACAGAAGCTTTGAAAAATGAAAATAAATAGTTATAGGCGGCAGGCAAAATTAATTATATAAAAGATTTGGATTTAATGTAGGGGTAGCGCCCCCGTGCCTACCCCGTGCCTACTAAAATAAGTGAAAAGATAACTTAGTCAGGAACAGATGAAATCATGAGAGTTTGGTTTGTATGCTTTTTTGTTCTGTTTGCATTCGCAGAGTTTTTTAAGTGGTTACAAGGTTTTTCTGTCCCATTACCAATATATATTTTAGGTGGGGCATTTTTAGCTGTTGCCTCTAACTATGATCAGATTTTTGGTTATAACCTCAGCAATATTTCTACAATCAACCCGGTGGAAGTACCCCAGGAAATACCTAAGTTGGAATCAGCAGCAAATTCAACCCTAATTTCTTTAAAGACTTCCAATTAAAAAAATATCCCAAAATTTCTTGTAGTGCGGGCATCTTGCCCGCTAATAATAAAAGGACGATGTTAGATACTGGCTTTACAGGTTTTCTAGCAATTAATAAACAAGATTTAGAAGGACTATATTGGCAATTTCTTCGTAAAAAGGTGGTTGGAATTTTTGCCTTTGGTGGTGAATTTTCAAGTTGGTATTTTGACTTTGGGATAATTACAATTAGCTTATTAAGTAGCTAATGTCTATCTACATCAACAGCTTCAGATTCAATTTTATTAACCTCTTCTCCGATTTGATAGGTAATTATTAGACCTGTCCGAAAATTTAAAAAGCAGTCTGTTTCTGGCTTTGAGGATGTTTTCATGTCAGCCAGACTTGATGTAATTATGAGGGCTAGAGATAGTTACTGTTAGTATAGCCCGGAAAAAATGCTGATGGTTATTTCATAATCTGCATACTTTTAAAACACATCATAAATTTGGTAAAATTAGAGAATCAATTCGTAACCTAACCAATCCACAAATCGTCAGTATTACTTTTTCATAAGTATCTTTATGAAGACGAAATCTTTCTGATGCTATGCGAAAAATCTTAATAACTCTTATGATACGCTCTACAAAAATTCGTTTACTAGACAGTTTTTTGTTTGCCTCTTTCTGTTCATCTGTTAATTCTTTATTCCTGGGCTTTTTCTTAGGTGTAGTCATATTATCTCCACCTATATAAGAGGATGTTTTAAAAGTTTTTAATGTGTAAACAGACCCCTCTCCAAACCTCTCCCCTACCAGGGGAGAGGCTTTAAAACCCCCATTCCCTTGTAGGGAAGGGGGGAAGGGGGGTTAGGTTTTTGGAGATTATGGGTTTCATATAATACTTTTCAAACAACCTCTAAGAGACCTTTGGTTCTTTTTGTTAATAGTTTGAAATTCTTTGAGAGTTTTAACCATTTTCTTAAAAGTCTTTCTTCTCACTCCAAAGCGACGCTTAAATGCTCTTGGTTTTAGTTGTTGGATGGATTTATAGTTCATTTTTTCATCACCTCAGATTCTGATAATGACAGAATTTGATTTTATCTTTTTTTGGTGATGTTTTTTCTGTCAGACGTTCCGCGATTACAACTATCGCTACAAATACCCCAGGTATCAATCTTTTTAGTTATCTCACCCCATTAAGATTAAAAAAATCAACCATCATAACACAAAATCAATTCTGCAAGAGGTCTAATGTCAATCACACGCAGGTGGGCTTTATTCCGATAGCATCCAAAAATATTACATATTTTGATATCTCCACATAGCAGACATAGTGTCTAAATCAATCCCGTTCATATCACCTTCCGCCGTATTTTTAAACAACGCCGTAAAAGCACCAGCACCCAACCGATATTGAGGAAACATCCGATAACGAGGAATACTAGTTAAACGAGATTGAAAAGTAGATAAATGCTCAACTTCCACCGCTTGAAAATGCGGAAACCGTTCCAAAAACCATTCACAAACCTGCTCATTTTCTTCAGCAGAATAAGTACAAGTCATATAAGCCAAATAACCTTGAGGGGCAACAACTTGGGCAGAATTAGCAATAATCCGTTTTTGACGATTTGCACTTTTATTAATTGAAGTCGCGTGAAAACATCCCGGTGCTTTCTCATTTTTAGCTAGTAAAGATTGCCCAGTACAAGGGGCATCAACTATCACCAAATTACTCGAAGCTGGCAATAATTCCGCAAAAATACTCGAATCCCTATTTATTACCCCACTAGGTTTAATTTGACAACGTTTTAAATTAGAAATTAACATCCCCAACCGCTTACCAATCACCTCATTAGTAATTAATAAATCAGGTTTTAAAGCCCTCCAAGCAAACACACTTTTACCACCAGGGGCAGCACACATATCAAAAACTACAGATATTGATTCGGGAATTGCCAACAAAACAGAAGCAGAAAATACCGAAGAAAAATCTAAACAGTAAAAATATCCTTGTTCATGGAGAGAATGCTTACCTGGTTTTTCTCCCAAAGATAACCTATCTACAAAATGCGGTTGCCAATGTGTTGGTGTTTGCACATTAAAAGGCGAAATATCGGGTTTATCTTGACACCACAGAATACAAGGTGCAAAAGGTTGAGGATGAACTAAAGCATCAATAAACTTTGTTTGTTCATCTACATTTGCAAATAACTGTCGCGTAACTTTAAGCAATAAATTAGAAGGTTTTTGCATATTAATTTCTACCAAATTAAATCAGAAGAGAAACTGTTACATGAGAACAATGCAATCAATATATTTGGCTGCATACTAAAAAGACATTGACCGATATTCAAATGGCGTTTGCAAAGTTCGTCCGGTATGGCTTCTGGCTTTTGGCTAGAAGCTAACCTTGTTTTAATGCTTGTCAAACTCATACCAAATTAAGATTTTAGATTTGGTATTCCACTTATGTACCGGAGAGGTCATGATATTTAACAATTTTCAGCAAAAACTCCGCCAAGAATCACAACGTTGGCGAGACGAAGGAATTATTAATTCTTCCCAGTATGACCAAATAGCCAAGCGGCATCAATTTAATAAGATAGAAGAATCTACCCGTGATAGTTTTGGTGTGATTGCCATTGTCATTGGCGGTTTACTATTAGGCTTAGGTTTAATGACCCTTGTGGGCGCAAATTGGCAGGGTTGGTCACGGGATGTTAAGTTTATCTTGTTAATGAGTTTATTTCTCTCCACAGCCATTACTGGGTTTTTGACTTGGCGAGAACCTACACTTACCACAAATCAGGGTAAAAAATCTCAAGAGGGTAAACGGGTACTCGGAGAAGCATTGTTAATTCTCAGTGCTTTTATTTTAGGGGCAACCCTCATGTTAATGGGGCAAATATTCAATATTAGCGGTTCAGCTTCTGAGTTATTTTTAGCTTGGGGGTTTGGAGTGTTAGTCATGGCTTATAGTCTTTCCCTCAATTCCTTGGGAATTATGGCCATTGTCCTCATTCAAATCGGTTATTGGATAGGAATTGGTAATTTAGGATCTGAATCTGGGGAACTGACTTGGGCGCGGTTAGCTGTGCGCCATATGCCCTTACTATCATGGTTACTGTTTGTTCCCTTAGCTTATATTTGCAGATCCCGGTGGATTTTTGGCATGGGAGTTGTGGCATTTATTATATCTTTGCAATATAACCTCAGACCTTTACCACTCTTAACATTTTCTGATCTAGCTTCTTGGATAGCTTCCTTTGCTTTGGCTTTGCCACCTGCCTTACTTTGGAGTTATGACGATTTACTTTTTCCCACAGTTAATTATAGATTGTTTCAACCTCTGGCACGTAATTTAGGCTTGATCTGTTTTGGGGTAGTTTTCTATCTTTTGTCTTTTCGTTCTCAATGGGAATCTGTAGACTCTAGTAGCAGTTTATCATTTTTAAATCCCTTCGATCAAACTAGTAATTTATCGAATGTATTGCCATCTTTACCCATTATTGATTTAGGAATTCTCAGCGGTTTGGCAGTGTTGCAATGGTTGTTTCTAATTCGTCAAAGCAACAGTCCACTTCGTCGGGAAGTATTTTTCAGAATTGGCATTATTACTACTTTTTTGGGGTTCATTCTGATTACTCCCTTTTGGCATCAAGCTATCACCAGAATTACTGAACTAGGCATTTTTATCTTCAACATTTTGTTGGCAATATTAGCCTGGGGATTAGTTCAAGAAGGGTTGAAATTACGGAAAAGAACCGCCTTTTGGTGTGGTATATTATTATTTACCTTGCAAATCATCAGCCGGGTTTTAGAATATAATACTGAGGTTCTTTTCCGGGCTTTAGTATTTGGTATTTGCGGTTATTCTCTCATTGCAGCCGGACTTTGGTTTGAAAGTCGTTTTACTACTTCTAAAACTAGTAATAGTGGTGGTAGCGGGAATAGCGGAAATAGCGGGAATAGCGGAAATAGCGGGAATAGCGGAAATAGTGGAAATAGCGGTGGTAGCGGGAATAGCGGAAATAGCGGTGGTAGCGGGAATAGCGGAAATAGCGGTGGTAGCGGGAATAGCGGAAATAGTGGGAATAGCGGGAATAGCGGGAATAGCGGGAATAGCGGGAATAGTGGTGGTAGCGGGAATAGTGGAAATAGCGGTGGTAGCGGGAATAGTGGTGGTAGTGGGAATAGCGTGAATAGCGTGAATACTGGGAATAAAAGTAGTCATGGAGACAATAGCGATAACAGAGGTGATAAAAGAAGCAATAGTGGGAGTGATTACAGAAGTAGTAGTGGAGGCAATAACGATAATAGAGGTGACAAAAGAAGCAATAGTGGGAGTGATTATAGAAGTAGTAGTGGAGGCAATAACGATAATAGAGGTGACAAAAGAAGCAATAGTGGGAGTGATTGGAGTGATTATAGAAGTAGTAGAGGAGACAATAGCGATAATAGAGGTGACAAAAGAAGCAATAGTGGGAGTGATTATAGAAGTAGTAGAGGAGATAATAGAGATGACAACAGACGTGATAACAGAGGTGATTAATGGGATAATTTTCAATCAGAATGAAGACATATTCATCAAGAATAATTCAGCAGTTAAAACAAATTAATAGGGGATATTCTGCCGGATATTGCTACATTACTCGCACAAAATTAGATTTTGACTCTTACTTTCTTTCTCCTGACTCGGTGACTCCTGAATTCTTGCTATATAAATCTCTGCGGATAAATTCCTATCTAAAAATTAGCAGTAATGGGAAAAGTATTTTTCCCTATTATCTATTACCAATTACTAAATTAATCCCATGAAAAATGACTTCCCTGAATCAAAAAAAACCTCAAACCCAGAAATGCAATTTTCTGAAAAGTTAACCTTTCGGGATTATCTTATTGCTACAGAACAGAAAGCTAATAAACCTTTACCAATTTGGCGATTAATTGCCCCTTTATTGGTTCAAGTAGGTTTAATTTTGGCTGTACCTTCTCAAGCCATGTATACAGACATGACTGGTAAGACGGTAATTTTGCAAACTGTAGCTATAAATCCTAATGATGTTGTCCGAGGTTCTTCATTGAACTTGGATTATAATATTTCTCGTCCCGAAACTTTGAGAAGATTACCAGGTTGGAATAATTGGTTGCGAAGAAATTCCCGCAGAGGTAGACAAATTTCCCAAGGAAGTACCTTATATCTAATTTTGCAAGAACGACAATCTTTTGATAGGAATGAACTCCAATCTTGGAAACCTATCCGAGTAAGTAGTAATCGCCCTGTTGATTTATCTAATAATCAGGTAGCTTTAAAAGGTAATTATCAAGACGGTTTAATTAATTATGGGTTGGAAAACTATTTCATTCCTGAAGAACAAAGACAACAGATTAATGAAGATATTTCACAAGTTCAGGAAAACAGAAATGGTAGACAACAACCAATTTTAGTCAGGGTAAAAGTAGATCCTCAAGGTAATGCTATTCCTACGGGTTTATCCATAAGAGATGCGAATGGTGAACGTGGCTATCGCAATTATCGTTTTCAATAGGATTAATCTGTCAGAATCATGATTTACAAGATTTAAGGATTTACAGGATGATAGGAAAAATTCCCAAATTTTATCAACCCAACAACAATCAAAAATCCTGATTCTGACATTTTCACTCTTTTTATTGAGCGGATACGAATTGACACTCCCCGGTCTAAAGACACTGGGATTCCTGGTTCAACGAGGCCACTTAAACCAGAATCCTGGCGTTATCTAGTCCAAAAGAATATAATCGGCTTTTTTCGCCTTTCCCCGGCGTGTTTGATTCCCTTGAACATAAATCCAACCATCAGTAAAATATACCTGTTCTCGGACTTGCTTGGTGATATCCCACCCTGAACGCACCAAAGCAGGTAAAATATATTTTGTACAAATATCCTCTAAAAAGTTAGCAACATTAAAAAAGATAAACTTTCTCAGATCAGACAAGATTGCTATATATGATCAAGTAGAATAAGATATTTGTCTGTCGTCAAAAATTGCTGCTATATATGTCCAAAACTTACACCGTAGAAATTAACCACCAAGGTACAACATATACTCTGCAAGTTCCTGAAGATGAAACTATTCTCAACGCCGCCTCAGCTACTGGTTTAGACCTACCAACTTCTTGCGGCGCTGGTGTTTGTACAACTTGTGCGGCTTTGGTTACAGAAGGAACTGTAGAGCAAGCAGATGGTATGGGTGTAAGTCCAGACTTGCAAAAACAAGGCTATGCACTACTTTGTGTTGCTAAACCTCTTTCTGATTTAAAAATTGAAACAGAAAAAGAAGACATCGTTTATCAAGCACAATTTGGGAAAGGGTAGTACCGCAGGGCGGAATTAAAAATTAACAATTAAAAATTAAAAAAGCAGATTGTATAAGCTTTTCATGAATTTTTAATGGTTAGTTGACTTACGCCGTTGTGTACTAGGTAAATAATTGATAATTACCAATCCCTAAAAAGTTTCTGTATTCTCAAAATCACAAATACAAAGGATTTAGAATCATGACAACTCACTTTATTACCGCCGAAATCGAATTACAAGAAACCCCCACAGAATTGGAAAAAGCCATTACAGCCGAATTACAAAAACAAGGTGAACCCCTGCGTTGGGCTATTACTGCTATTGACGAAGAACAACAAACCGCAACAGTAGAAGCAGTAGTTACCGCTTAAATTTCTTCTTTGCGTCTTTGCTCCTTAGCGTCTTTGCGCGAAACAAAAACCTGTGATACCCATTCAAAAACCATACACCGTAATTTTAATTATACCCACCGGCATTGGGGCAGCGATTGGCGGTTATGCTGGTGATGCCTTACCAGTAGCTAGAGTTATATCACAGGTCTGCGATCGCTTGATTACTCACCCCAATGTCATGAACGGTGCAAGTTTATACTGGAATATTCCCAACGCTTTCTATGTCGAAGGATATGGTTTAGATAAATTTGCGGCTGGAGAATGGGGCTTACGTCCTGTCCGTAGTAACAGAGTCGGGTTACTTTTAGACCAGGGTATTGAACCGGAATTAATGCTGCGACACTTGCAGGTAGCCGACGCAGCCAGAGCAACCTTAGGATTAAATATTACAAATCATGTGATTACTGACGCACCGCTAAACGTAGAATTACGAACTTCTTCATCAGGTGCAAGTTGGGGAACAATTGGGAATCCTGATAGTTTATTACGGGCTGCCGAGAAATTAATTATAGCAGAAAAAGCCGAAGCGATCGCAGTTGTTGCCCGGTTCCCGGAAGATATAGACGAAACCGCAGTCCAAAACTATCGTCAAGGTCAAGGAGTAGACCCTCTAGCCGGTGCAGAAGCCGTCATTAGTCATTTATTAGTTCGTACCTTTAAAATTCCTTGCGCCCATGCTCCCGCCCTTTCTCCCGCCCCTGCGTCCCCTAATTTATCCCCTCGTGCAGCGGCTGAAGAAATAGGCTATACTTTCTTACCTTGTGTTTTAGTTGGTTTGAGTAACGCCCCGCAATTTATCATTAATACAAAAAATCACAATTCTTTGTCCACTGATATCTGGGCAAATCAAGTTGATGCTTTAATTATTCCCGCCACCGCTTGTGGAAATAGTGCTTTATTGAGTGTAAGTCATAAACAATGTCAAATAATTACAGTCGCAGAAAATAAAACTTTGATCCAAGTTCCTGCTTCTATGTTAAAAATTCCAACCTTACAGGTAAACTCATATTTGGAAGCAGTAGGCGTATTAGTCGCTCATAAAGCAGGTATCAATCCTTCCTCATTAACAATTAACAATTACTAACCACCAATGACCAATTACCAATTATTTTTCTAAAATCCTGTGATTGAACAAAAAAATCAAGAACCAGAAATCCCCTACTTAACACGCACCCAAGTCTTAGTAGCAATGGGTGTAACCGCAATTATTCTCTGGATAGTTGCTAAATTATGGTTACGTTGGGGCGATATCATCCTTTTTAAGTGGCACTGGCGCGAACAAGATTTATTATTAGGAATTAGTTTAGGTGTAATTATTACCATATTAAGTGGTTTAGCTTATCGCCTTTCCCCTCCCTATCGCAAAAGCGCCGATTATTATCTAGAAATGGTTCTCAAACCTCTAGCTTTACCAGATTTAATCTGGTTAGGATTACTTCCCGGTTTAAGTGAAGAATTATTATTTCGGGGTGTCATGCTACCCGCTTTAGGTGGAGATCATACCGCTGTGATCGTATCAAGTCTTTGTTTTGGAGTTTTGCACCTTAGCGGTCCCCAACAATGGCCTTATGTAATTTGGGCAACTATTATTGGTATAATCCTTGGTTATAGTGCCTTATTAAGTGGCAACTTGTTATTACCAATAGTTGCTCATATTGTGACAAATTGGCTATCTAGCTATTTATGGAAAATCCAAAAACTTTAGATATGGCTGGTAGCAGCCAATTCCTCCCCAGATTTGTGTCAAACAAGTCAATCCCATAAAAAATCTCTACATGATAGCTGCTTTGATTTTTTAAGGATTTTCTGCCCTGTTAGCAATGACCAATGACTAATCAACAACTGCCCCAATAAAGTTAAGATTCTAGTATCTGTCAATGAAAATTTTTTAAGCTATATAGTAAGCGGCAACGGTAAACACATTATGTATGATGTCCTAGATTCCCACGCAGTCCTGGAAGTATTGCGACCAGTAGAAGATCCAGAACTTCGCAAAAGTCTGGTAGAACTGAATATGATTCGCAACGTCAAGATTGACGGTGGCAAGGTTAGTTTCACTTTGGTGTTAACCACTCCCGCTTGTCCTTTACGGGAATTTATTGTTGAAGACTGTAAAAAAGCTGTTAAAAAGCTGCCTGATGTCACAGATGTAATTATAGAAGTAACAGCGGAAACACCCCAGCAAAAAAGCTTACCAGACCGGAATGGCGTACCTGGGGTGAAAAATATTATTGCTGTTTCTAGCGGTAAAGGTGGCGTTGGTAAGAGTACAGTGGCTGTAAATATTGCCGTGGCTTTAGCGCAAACTGGGGCAAAGGTCGGTTTATTAGATGCAGATATTTATGGACCCAATGATCCCACAATGTTGGGTTTGAGTGATTCCGAAATTAATGTCCGTTCTACAGAAGCAGGAGACATCCTCGAACCGGCTTTTAATCATGGTGTCAAGCTGGTTTCAATGGGCTTTTTGATTGATCGAGATCAGCCAGTAATTTGGCGCGGTCCCATGCTGAATGGTGTGATTCGTCAGTTTCTCTATCAAGTCGAATGGGGAGAACTGGACTATTTAATTGTGGATATGCCCCCTGGGACTGGAGATGCTCAATTAACTTTAACCCAAGCTGTCCCAATGGCAGGAGTAGTCATTGTCACCACACCACAAACTGTAGCTTTGTTGGACTCCCGAAAGGGGTTGCGGATGTTCCAGCAGTTAAATGTCCCAGTTTTGGGAATTGTGGAAAATATGAGCTATTTTATCCCCCCAGATCAACCAGATAAGCAATATGACATTTTTGGTTCTGGTGGTGGTTCCAAAACAGCCGCAGAATTGGGAGTTCCTCTGTTAGGATGTGTACCATTAGAAATTTCTACCCGGATTGGCGGTGATACTGGTGTGCCGATAGTAATTGGTGAACCCAACTCAGCCGCAGCCAAAGCCCTAACAGCGATCGCTCTCACTGTAGCAGGTAAAGTATCAGTTAATGCTTTGACATAAGATCAGGAGTCAGGAGTCACCGAGTCACCGAGTCAGGAGTCACCGAGTCAGGAGTCACCGAGTCAGGAGTCACCGAGTCAGGAGTCACCGAGTCACCGAGTCAGGAGTCACCGAGTCACCGAGTCAGGAGTTTAGAAGAAGAAAGAAAGAAGAAAGAAGAAAGAAGAAAGAAGAAAATTTCTCTCCCTGCCCCTACTCCCCTACTCCCCTACTCCCCTACTCCCCTACTGCCCTACTCCCCTACTACCCTACTGCCCTACTCCCCTATTCCCCTACTCCCCTACTGCCCTACTCCCCTACTGCCCTACTCCCCTGCCCAACATCCTCCTCACACAATGTTATTAAAACCTTCGTTCCCTAAAATGCGTTGGCAATCTTGGCTTCAGCCCTGGCAACAAATAGATGGACTACTATTTTTTCTCCCCGTTGCTGTTAGTATGTTCGGGGGGCTAATGATTCTGAGTACAGAACTGAAGCAACCTGTAACTGACTGGTGGTGGCACTGGTTGACAGCCGCTATTGGGACAATAATCGCCTTATTTTTAGCTCGTTGCCGCTATGAAACCCTCATGGAGTGGCATTGGTTTATCTATGGGCTGACCAACTTTAGTTTAATCGCTGTCATGCTCGCTGGTACTAGTGCCAAAGGCGCACAGCGTTGGATTAGTATTGCGGGTTTTAATGTTCAACCCTCAGAATTTGCCAAATTAGGATTAATTATTACCTTAGCAGCTTTGTTACATAGGCGAACTGCTTCTACTCTAGAGAGTGTTTTCCGTGTCTTGGCAATTACGGTTGTACCTTGGGCATTGGTATTTTTACAACCAGACTTGGCAACATCGCTGGTATTCGGGGCAATATTTTTAGGAATGTTGTACTGGGCAAATGCCAACCCCGGCTGGTTAATACTCATGGTTTCCCCGGTAATGGCAGCAATATTATTTAGTATATCTTGGCCATTATCAACGCCCATAATGTTATCTAAAGACATATCATTAAGCATATTAGGTTTAGTATGGGCAGTATCTATGGGGGTAGTTGGTTGGTTTAGTCTGCCTTGGAAGCGGTTTGGTATTGCTGCTATTGCTTCATTCTGTCTAAATATGCTCGGTGGCGAATTAGGCCTTTTTGCCTGGAATCATGTATTAAAAGAGTATCAAAAAAATCGGCTTAGTGTATTTATCAACCCTGAGCATGATCCTCTTGGCGCTGGTTATCACCTGATTCAATCTCGCATTGCTATTGGCGCTGGTGAAGTTTGGGGCTGGGGTTTGTTTAAAGGTCCCATGACTCAACTGAATTTTGTTCCGGAACAGCACACAGATTTTATTTTCTCGGCTGTTGCTGAAGAATTTGGTCTTGTGGGTTGTTTAGTTTTACTATCGGTCTTTTGCTTAATTTGCTTCCGTTTACTTCATGTAGCTCAAACCGCTAAAGATAACTTTGGTTCACTTTTGGCTATTGGTGTTTTGTCTATGATTGTGTTTCAACTAATTGTGAATGTTGGTATGACAGTTGGTTTAGCACCTGTGGCGGGAATTCCCTTACCGTGGATGAGTTATGGACGTTCGGCGATGCTGACTAACTTTATTGCCATCGGTATAGTAGAATCTGTAGCTAATTATCGTCAACGCCAAAAGTATTATTAAAGAGGAGTCACCGAGTCAGGAGTTAAAGAAGCAGGAGAAAGAATAGAATTACCAATCACCAATTACCAATTACCAATTAAGCTAGAAATAAGAAACCAATAAGGGTAAATATGATGATCCTACCTGGAGCAACTGTTCGCGTCAAAAATCCTGCTGATACATATTATCGGTCAGAAGGACTTGTCCAACGAGTTAGTGATGGTAAAGTAGCTGTACTGTTTGAAGGTGGTAATTGGGATAAAATAATTACTTTCCGTCTTCCAGAATTAGAACCCGTGGAAACTACAATCCAGAAAAAAGGGAAATAGTAATTTAGTTATTAGTCAGTGGTTATTAGTTTTTCACTAAGACTATTGACTAATCGCACCTTCAGAAAATATGTTTATTCATTTTTAATTTTTAATTGATAATTTTTAATTGCTTATGCGTCTACCTTTACCACAGTTTGCTATTGACAATCGCCATTCCCATCACTTTGCAGAGATAATTGAAACCACAACTACAGAATTTTTGGCTCAATGTTTAGAACCAGAAGACTTGAGTTTTCCACCAATGCCACCTTTTGGAAGTTGGGTTTGTGCTGTAGATGAAGAATCAGGTAATCAAGTTTATGCCGTAGTTTATCATGCCACAACGATGCCTATTGATTCTGTACATCGGGCAGTTGCACTAGGATTATCTTTAGAAGCTTTGCGTGAGGAACAACCCCAAATATTTTCCATGCTCAAAACTGAATTTCGAGCAGCGATTGTGGGATTTAAAGAAAAATCTCTAAATAGTAATAACAGCAAAATGTATCAATATTTGCCACCTCGTCCGCCACAAATTCACCAAGCTGTTAATCATTGTCAAGCAAAAGAAATTATTCAGTTTACAGAAGAACTAGATTTTTTACGAACATTACTTTTTATTAGTGGTGCGCCTGTAGATTCTTTGGCCGCAGCCGCTATTCGGGGAATATATCAGTTACGAAAAACTGACCGAGAATGGTTGATTAAAGCTGGAAGACATCTGAGTATGTTACTCAAAGATGATTATGATCGGTTGCGGTTTATTTTGAGTCAAATTCATCCATAAACTTTGAAGTTTGCTGTATTTCGTCTGAGTGATTCGAGACAACTGGGATTTTGATAATAAACTCAGAACCTTCTCCAGGAGTAGATATACAATAAAGTTCACCACCATGTTTTTCAACTACGATTTGGTAGCTAATTGATAATCCTAATCCTAATCCTGTTCCTTTGCCTACAGCTTTGGTAGTAAAAAATGGGTCAAATAATCGTTTTTGGACTTCTTCTGAAATGCCTGAACCATTATCGGCAATGCGAACAATAACATAATTATCATTAGTTATTTCTGTGCGAATCCGAATTTGCAAATTTTTACGGGTTTTTAGAATTAAATTATCACTTTCAGAAAGAGCATCAATAGCATTGGCAAGAATATTCATAAATACCTGATTCAGTTGCCCTGCATAGCACTTTATTAATGGTAATTTGTCATATTCTTTAATTAATTCAATTTCTAACCGCTCAGGTCTAGCTTTTAAACTATGTTTGAGAATTATTAATGTATTCTCTATACCTTCATGGATATCAACAAATTTAATTTCTGCTTGATCTAATCGGGAAAAATTACGTAAAGATAAGACAATTTCATTTACTCTTGTAGCACCAACTTTCATGGAAGATAGTAATTTTGGTAAGTCTTCCAGAATAAATTCTATTTCAATTCCCTTCTCTTTAGCTTCAGATATTGCGTCAGCATAGGATAATTCTTGTTTATAATTTTCCAGGATGTAGAGTATATTTTGAAAATATTCGATAGCATAATTGAGGTTGCCATAAATAAAATTCATGGGATTATTGATTTCATGGGCAATCCCAGCTACTAATTGTCCCAAGGCAATCATTTTGTCGTTTTGTAATAATCGGCTATAGTTATGCTGAAGATCACGAAAGTCAGCCTTAGCTATTCTGGCTTTTTCTGTTTCTTTTTGCAGGCGATTTAATGTTAAAACATGAATTTGGGAATTGGCTAAAAGTAACTGATGAAAATCTAGCAATCCATATTGATAAGATTGATCTGTAATCACCAGTGGTTCATATACCTGTTTGTGCGATCGCCCTAAAGCTATTTGAGTTGCTTCGACAATTGGGGTATCCTCTGGATAGATAAATGTTTTAGGTTGTAAAAAATTATAAAGATATTCGACAGGGCGACCGGCAAATAGTCCTAAACCATAGGGACGACTCATTTGTTCAAAAAATAGCCGTCGAGAAATCATGCCTACATATTTTTTTTCTTTAGTCAAGATAATCCCTGGCAGCAAAGGATCTTCTTCAAAAAGCATTGCTAATTCATTACCTGGATGATTTGTTTCAATTTGAATTGTCCAAACTGGTAATTCCTGTAAAGTTGATTCTAATTTGAGATTTAGCTGATCCACATTCTGAATACTATGCATAGCCAGCATTTTTTTGTCCTTAACCTGAAGGTGTCTCTGGCATTATTGCTAAGACTCCGGCAAATGTTACTTGTTTTAGGTTTAATTTTCTCAGTTTAATCAATTTAGCCGATAAAAAGTCAAATTTATATTGTGAGTAAGAATAAAAAACATCTATGTGTTGAAGCATCCTAGTACGGAGAAATCCTGGCTCCTATGAAATAACTGTTAGGTTCAAGTCCTAACGGCAGTATTGACAAGAAAGAGCGAGTAATGGCAGGGTGTGGAGCGTACCGAGTCTTGGCTTAGTGATGGATTCTGAAAACAATAAAAGTAAGCGCAATTTCGACACCTTGATTGGCAGTTGTTTTGAGCGTCTAGGCGACGTTTGGCGGTCGCAGCGAGATTGGATTGGGCTAAATCCTTAATCTAATTCTGTCAGTAGAATCTCAGTGGCTAAAGCCGCTGAGAGTGTCAAAGATAGTTGGTAGCTTTAATTGGGAATTGGGGTAATTTACAATTGCAATATGACGGTTATCTGGTGGGGATAAGCATTAAGAGTGGGTAATTTTCAATGTAAAATATGACAGTTGTATTAGATGCTGTGAATGTGATTGAGCGTTATACCCTGCCCGAAATGGGCAATTTGTGGAGTGAAACCTATAAGCTGAAAACCTGGCTAGATGTAGAGATCGCGGTTTGCGAAGCACAGGCAGAACTGGGTTATATTCCAGCAGCAGCAGTAGAAGAAATTAAGGCTAAGGCGAATTTTGACCCGCAGCGGGTGCTAGAAATTGAGGCGGAAGTCCATCATGATGTCATTGCTTTTTTGACAAATGTTAATGAATATGTAGGTGATGCAGGACGCTATATTCATTTAGGTTTAACTAGTTCTGATGTCTTGGATACTGCTTTATCACTACAATTAGTTGCTAGTCTGGATTTGTTGTTAAAACGCCTAGAAGATGTAATTGATGCCATTCGCAAGAAAGCCACAACACATCGGCATACGTTAATGATTGGGCGATCGCATGGTATTCATGCTGAACCGATTACCTTTGGCTTTAAGTTAGCTGGTTGGTTAGCGGAAGTATTACGACACCAAGAACGGCTGCAAATTCTCAAAAAAACCATCGCTGTTGGCAAAATATCCGGTGCGGTAGGAACTTACGCCAACATTGAACCACGTGTAGAAGCGATTGCCTGTGCAAAACTCGGACTGAAACCCGATACTGCTTCCACTCAGGTAATTTCCCGCGATATTCATGCAGACTTTGTGCAACAGTTAGCATTACTCGCTGCATCCATAGAACGCTTTGCTGTAGAAATTCGCAACTTGCAAAAAACAGACGTTTTAGAAGTTGAAGAATTTTTCGCTAAAGGGCAAAAAGGCTCTAGTGCTATGCCTCACAAGCGTAATCCTATCCGTTCCGAACGGTTAACAGGGATGGCGCGACTGGTGAGAAGTCATGCAGGGGCAGTATTAGAAAACGTCGCTTTGTGGCACGAACGGGATATTTCCCACAGTTCTGTAGAACGAGTAATTTTACCAGATGCTTGCATTCTGACTCATTTTATGCTGCATGAAATCACCAACTTGGTAAATAACTTGTTGGTTTATCCTGAAAACATGGCCCGAAATCTCAACTGTTATGGGGGAGTAGTCTTTAGTCAAAGGGTATTACTAACCTTAATAGACAAAGGACTTAACCGCGAAGAAGCATACTCTATAGTCCAAGAAAGCGCCCACACTGCTTGGAATAAACCAGAAGGCAACTTCCGTGATTTAATCAGCAAAGATCCTCGCGTCACTCAAAACTTGTCACCCGCAGAGATAGAAGCCTGTTTTGATCCACAACATCATCTCAAGCATTTAGAACAAGTTTATCAACGACTGGGTATTTAGAACTAGGATTGGTAATTGTCAATTGGTAATTGGTATCAATTGTCAATTCCCTCTGACCACTGACTCCTTCCGTGTCGCAAAGTGAAGAATAAATATATGGCTGATTACTATACTCAAAATTTGACACTCCCCTGGCTAAAGCCGAGGGGATTCTACATTCATCGTCAAAACTTGCTCAACCAGGCTTGCACCAAGTAGAGTAGTGGCTTCAACTCCTGTAGCGTTACTTTGGGGATGCCCTCCCCTAGCTTTTGCAAGATTTAAAATATTAATTGCTGCATTTGTATCTCTGTGAAGATACGATCCACAACTACAATTATGAGTGCGAGTTGATAGAGATTTTTTGACAATTACGCCACAACTAGAACACTTTTGAGAAGTATAGTGTGGAGTAACAGCTATAGCAATCTTGTCAAATTTAACAGCAAAATATTCAATCCATTGTCGGAACAAATACCAACTAGCATCACTAATTGATTTTGCTAAACAATGATTTTTTACCATATTTGAAACCCTTAAATCTTCGTAGGCGACTAAATCGTTAGATTTGACTACGCAACGCGCTATTCTCTTAGCGTGTTCTATACGTTGCCTACTTACTTTTAAGTGCTTTTTGGCATAAAGTTTTCTAGCTTTTTTTCTGCAACTAGAACCTTTATGCTTTTTGTAAATCCGTCTTTGAGAATGTTTGATTGATTTTTCAGCCTTTCTCAAAAACTTAGGGTTAGGTTCATGATGTCCGTTAGAGTCAGTGTAAAACGACTCAATACCAACATCTAATCCGATTTCATTACCCGTTTTCGGTTGAATATCTACAACATCAATGCCGATACAAACCTGAGCATAATATCCATCTGCACGACGGATTAAGCGCACTCGTTTAATGTCTTTAAGTTCGTAGGATTGAATATCCCATTTGCCTAATAATTTGAGTTCACCAATCTCTTTCTTGTCGGTAAAAGTGATGCGTCGCTTTGTTTTATGTAGCTTCCACCCTGATGTTTTATATTCAACGGAACGGCAATCTTTTTGAAAACGGGGGAATCCCTTTTTACCAGACTTTTTAGATTTACAGTTGTCGTAAAACCTTGATATAGCAAACCATCCTCTTTCTGCGGCTGATTGCACAGCCATTGAGTTTAACTCAGCAGTAAAAGGAAATTCTTTCCGAAGTTCAGTAGAGTATTTATTCAGGGCAAACTTATCAACTTTTAGTTCACGTGGTGCATCCATCCAATACCTAATCGCTTTATTGCGAACGAATTGAGTAGTCCGAATTGCATCATCTATCGCGTTATATTGATGCTGTTTACCCTTGACTTTATACTCTAGAACTATCATTGCTTTATTTGTTTACGACCTATTAATATAGTAACATAGATAGGAAACAAATAGGAGACAAGATGAAGACTGAATATATAAGAATTAGAACGACACCGCGCAGATTCCATAAACTAAAGTTATTAGCCGAACAAAAAGAATATTCTGTAACTAGACTAATAGAAGATTGGATAGACAGTCTGCCAGATCCAGTGTCAATGCAGGATAAATCCTGCAACTAGCCTTCATCCCTTGTCTGAAGCACAGATGTGGCTTCCTGAGTCAGCCACATCTTCAAGGGTTTTCGGCATTTTCTTTATAAAGCACCTTTGCTAATTTGGTAAAGTCGGGGATATACCCATGATTGAAATTCTCGCTATATTATCTGCTGGTGCTGCTGCTGGGATGAGAATAGGTGTACCTTTACTAATTATTGGTATCCTCCAAGGGGAGGAACTCTGGTCGCAGATGCCAGTCCTATCACGCATTTCTCCCCATGTTTTAATCGGACTACTCACCAGTTGGTCTTTATTTGAACTATTCGCTTCCAAAAAACTCATTGGCCAGAGAATAGTCCAGCAAGTTCATTTATTTTTCTCTCCCTTGGTAGGAGCTTTAATGGGCTTGTCTGTTGCTTCAGCGATAACCACACCAAGTTGGTTAGTTGCTTTGATTGGTGGTTTATTAGCTTTGGTATTGCAGCTAGTTTTATTAGGCTGGTTTTATCGCTTGTGTGGGTTGCCAATATGGGCAGTGTTTATGCAAGATGTCCTGTGTGTTACACTTGTATTTTTTGCTGTGGATGCTCCTCTTCAAGGAGGATTAATTGCTTTAATCCTCCTCTGGCTGGCTGTTCTTAGTGGAAAATACTGGTATGACTGGTCTAAAGGTAAAAATTGATAATTGACAATTACCAAAAAAGGGAACAGGGAACAGGGAACAGATAAGAAACACTCATTTGCACCAGTTTAGAGCTTCTGTCAAAAAAAAGATGTTTTTAAAAGATGCGTAAGCACCAAAAAAACAGTGTCATTATTTCAATCTCATGTTTAACTCAAACATGAGTTTTTCCTGTTAGAAAGTTGCCCGTTCCCTGTTCCCTCTGAACAATTATGAAGATTAATGTAAAAGCCCGACCACGTGCAGTAACCCTTTACCAGTAACTAACTCAATAATTAGCCCGATAAATCCTAGCATGGCTATCCGACCATTCCAGACTTCGGCACTGGTGGTTATTCCCCATGCCCAACGTTCTTGGGGATACATTTTTACCCTTTTTTTCATTTGGGTGACTTGAGAGAGTTTCAGGTCAGGTTGTTTGAGAGCATCAATGATCAAGTCGGATAGGGCTTTAATAAATACCGGATTGGTGTTGGGCGCAGGGACACGTCCGAAGTTGTGTATTCCTGCTTCTTCCGCTATTTCTCGATATTCAATGTCAATTTCTTGTAGGGTTTCGATGTGTTCGGAAACAAAACTAATGGGGACAACTATTAAATCTTTCACGCCTTTTACACCGAGTTCGTTCAGTGCATCTTCTGTATAAGGTTTTAGCCATTCAACAGGACCAACACGACTTTGATAAGCTAGGGTGTGGGGATTGGGACGGTTGAGGGTTTGCATAATTAAGTCGGTGCATTCCTCAATTTCTTGCTGGTAGGGGTCGCCGGCTTCCTCTACATAGCTTTTAGGTACACCATGGGCGCTAAAGAAGATATGCACGTCCTGAGGACGGGGAAATTTCTCCAGTTCGCCAACTATAAGTTCTGCCATTGCTTGCAGATAACCTGGTTCTTTGTACCAAGAGTCAATAACGGTATACTCAAGACTTTGGAGTTTGGGGTTTTCCTTCCATAGTTGTTCTAATAACCGGAAACTAGAACCGCTGGTGCTGATGGAAAATTGGGGGTAAAGCGGGAGAATTACCAATTTATCAAGGTTATCTTGAGTAATTTGGGCGATCGCTTCTTCTGTGTAAGGATGCCAATAACGCATTCCCACGTAGATATTAACTTCTTGTCCTAATTCACCTAACTGAGCTTTAATGGCTGCTCCTTGCTCTTCTGTAATCCGTCGCAATGGAGAACCGCCGCCGATTTGCTGATAATTTATTTGAGATGTTTTTTCTCTGCGCGTAGCAATAAACCAAGCTAGAGGTTTTTGCATCCAGCGAAACGGTAAGCGGATAATTTCTGGATCAGAAAACAGATTATACAAAAACGGTCCGACATCTTCTGGTTTGTCGGGACCACCGAGATTAAGTAATAATACCCCTATACGACCCATAGCAGTTACTTTCCCCCAATCCTTACAGATTTTTCACTAATGTTAACAATATATCTTTATTAAATATAAAGCTTTATCGGCAGGAAAAAAAACAATGGCCACAATTTTTAGAGATTTAAGTTACAGATACCAATGGCTATATGATGGCATCTCCCGGTTAGCGGCTGTGACTGTGGGTGGTGAACCCCGGTTTCGTCAACTGGCTTTACAAAATTTAAAACTGCAATCGGATACTCAGATTTTAGATTTATGCTGTGGTAGTGGTCAAGTAACCAGATTTTTAGTGAATTTTTCGGAAAATGTCACTGGCTTGGATGCTTCCCCATTATCTATCCAGCGAGCGCAGAAAAATGTCCCAAATGCCACTTACATAAAAGCGTTTGCTGAAAATATGCCTTTTGCTGATAATTTATTTGATGTGGTACATACTAGCGCGGCTTTACACGAAATGCAATCTGAACAACTGCAAAAAATCATTGCAGAGGTTTATCGGGTGTTAAAACCAGGAGGAGTTTTCACTTTGGTAGATTTTCACTCTCCCACAAATCCGATATTTTGGCCGGGGTTGGCGGTATTTTTCTGGTTGTTTGAAACCCAGACGGCTTGGGAATTGTTGAAAACGGATTTACCTGGTTTGTTAAGAGATTATGGTTTTGATGTGGGAGAACCTAGTTTATATGCTGGTGGAAGTTTACAGGTGATTCAGGGCAGGAAGATGATTTGAGTTTCTTGTGCTAATTCATAAGTTTAAATTATTGATTTGCTATTTCTAAATAAGTTTTTTTGAAAAAATTTTTTATTTTGAGGGTGCGGGGCGGGCTAAATGTGGTAATATAGTTATATCGTTATAATGGAGCATAAGCAAAATTTTTATTTAGGCACGCATTCCCATTATCAAAATATCACGCCGAGAAAATAAAGTCAATAGGTTTTGACCCCAAAAAAAGAAATTTTTTTGAACATTGAGAACATCAGTACCAATATTCAGTTGAAAAAATCATACCACAAATACACTCTGCTATAGCAATCGCCTAGACTTGCTCTTCTTGAAAATCTGTTAATCTAGCTGTATCAAGAATTAGTAAAAGAGTCAATGGAAATTAGTAACTTATTCAAAGCCGGTGGCGTAGTTATGTGGCCACTGCTATTTTTCTCGGTTTTAGGAATCACTCTCATTCTGGAACGGATTACGTTTTGGATAGGAATTAGTGGCCGTCAGAATCGCGTAGTCAAGCAGGTGTTAAGTTTTTATCGTCAAGGTAATGTAGTTACCTCTCTAGATATACTACACAAAAATGCTGATTTACCGATTGCGCGAATTTTTCTGGCGGC
This sequence comes from Dolichospermum flos-aquae CCAP 1403/13F, assembly GCF_012516395.1. Lineage (GTDB taxonomy): Bacteria > Cyanobacteriota > Cyanobacteriia > Cyanobacteriales > Nostocaceae > Dolichospermum > Dolichospermum lemmermannii. The sequence goes on along the minus strand of NZ_CP051206.1, from coordinate 314,251 downwards.
TTTAGAATTGGAAGAACCCAACCCAGAGGAATTCCGCTTGGCTTTAGAAAGTGAGGCCCAGGCAGAAATCCCGTTATTAAAAAGGTTTCAAAATATTTTTGATACAATTATTGGTTTAGCTCCCTTGCTGGGATTATTAGGGACAGTTTTGGGTTTAATTGGCTCTTTTGCATCATTAAATATTGGTGATGTCGGTAGTACAAAAACCGCTGGTGTCACTTCTGGGATTAGTGAAGCCTTAGTATCCACAGCATCGGGACTAGTTGTAGCTATTATTACCTTGTTTTTTGCGAATAGCTTTCGGGGAATGTATTTACGACAAATTGCCTGGATTCAAGAATATGGTGGGCAATTAGAATTAGTTTATCGTCACCAGTATGAAAGAGGGGATAAATCATAATGCGTCTACCAGATGAACCAGATTTACCAGCCCAGATTAATATTGTGCCGATGATTGATGTCATTTTTGCGATTTTGACATTTTTTATTATGTCCACTTTATTTTTACATCGTTCTGAAGAGTTGCCAGTTAATTTACCTAAAGCAGCAACAGCCAAAGCCCAATCATTAGCCGCACCAATTACCGTTACTGTAGATTCAGCAGGGAATGTGAGTTTAAATCGCCAGCCAGTAACTCTGGAAACTTTACCAGTAAAGGTACAGGAATTAATGGGCAAAAATACGGAAGTGGTAGTGATTATTAATGCTGATCAAAGTGCTACTCATGGTCAAGTCGTGGTAGTGATGGATCGGGTGCGGCAGGTAAAAGGAGCAAGATTAGCAATTGCCACACAAGCACCTTAACAGGTTAGTGATCAGAGTAGCAACTGCGTGGGGTTCTTTTTAGGAACTTCGGTCAGAAACGGTAAGTTCTACCGAGATTGTCTGTGGAGCGGGCAAACAAGATTGGAAGTCATTCTAAGACCGCGATGAAGCAGGAAATAAACACTAAGATTATCGCTGTCCAGATGTGTCTAGACTTTGGTAATTTTGGGTAAGTTTTATAGAACGGAATCTCATTCTTTAATGACAATTATTCATCACCTGATTTGCGTTTTAATTGTTTAAAGAATTGATATATTTCTGGCAAGCGATTATAAATTACTGCTGCCTTGATGTACACTTTGTGCGGCATTGCTGGAGTACCTGAGACAATTTCCCCCGGTGCGACATTGCCGTGAATACCAGTTTGAGCAGAGGCGATCGCCCCATCCCCGATTTTAGCTTGATTGGCAATTCCCACTTGTCCAGCTAAAATTACCCGATTTCCTAGTCTTACCCCTCCAGCCATGCCTGCTTGACCTGCTATGGCACAACCAGCCCCAATTTGACTACCATGTCCTATCTGGACTAAATTATCAATTTTAGTATCTTTGCCCACTCTGGTTTCCCCCACAGCGGGACGGTCTATGGCTGTATGACAACCTACTTCTACCCTATCTTCTAAAACTGTATAGCCTGATTGTTCCATTTTAAACCAACCGGTGCGGGTAGGCACAAAGCCAAATCCCTCTGCACCAATGACAGCACCGCTATGAATAACGCAATCTGCACCGATTTGGCTGCGTTCGTGGATGGTACAATTAGCGTGTAAGGTAGTGCGATCGCCTATTTTGACTTCTGGATAAATGACAACATTGGGATGAATAATGGCATAATTGCCAATTTCCACAGCTTCAGAAATGACAACATGAGCGCCAATATAAACATCATCACCAATTTTGGCGGTGGGGTGAATGACCGCGCTGGGGTGAATTTCGGGACTAGGACGGTAGGGTTGATAAAAAAGAGCGATCGCTTTTGCAAACACCAGTCTTGGTTCTTTCGTTGTTAACCAAGCAATCCCCTTTTCTGTGGCTTGATTCTGCAATTTTTCATCTGGGGGTAAAATTACAGCGCTCGCACTGGTAGAATTGAGCAATGAAGCAAATTTAGAGCCTTCTATATAGCTGAGAGTTCCAGATGTCGCTTCGTCTATGGCTGCAACTCCAGTAATTTCTAAATCAGTGTCAAGGCTACTTTGGGTAATATAATCACTAAGCTGGTTGAGGATTTCACTAAATTTCATATTGATTTGCTAACACGATTTATAGATTTTTGTTTCGCGCAGAGACGCAAAGGAGCAAAGGCGCAAAGGAAGAAATTAGTTATCTTCTGTTGATTTTGTCATGGATTGACCGGCTAAGTAGGCTGTTGTCCAAGCACTTTGGAAGTTAAAGCCACCTGTAACACCATCAATATCTAATATCTCACCGGCAAAATGCAAGCCGGGGACTATTTTACTTTCCATTGTTTTGAAGTTGACTTCTTTGAGGTTGACTCCTCCACAGGTGACAAATTCTTCTTTAAATGCGCCTTTACCTGTAATTAGGTGTTCTCCTTGGGAGATTTCTAGGACTAGTTGATTTAGGGTTTTGTTGGAGATGGTTGCCCAACGTTCTTCTGTGGGAATATGGGTACGATTGATAATATATTGCCAAAGCCGATGAGGTAAGTCTACACCACGATGGAGGGCGATCGCTTTTTGTCCCCATTCAGCTTTGACTGTTAAAAGTTTTTGTCTCACTTCCTCTTGGGATAAATCTGGCAACCAATTAATCAATAATTTATGTTGATAGCGGTTTTCATGGAGAATTCTCGCCCCCCAAGCCGAAAGTTTCAATACTGCTGGACCACTCACACCCCAATGGGTAATTAACAAGGGGCCTGTTTGTTGGAATGGGGTTTTTCCAGTCCCAGGTAAGCGCAGATTTACAGAATTAACACTAATTCCTGCTAATTCCCGCAGTTGAGGATCTGCAATATTAAAGGTGAACAAAGAAGGTACAGGGGGTTGGATGTCATGACCTAATTCTCTAGCGATTTTATAACCTGCTAAACTGCTACCTGTAGCCAAAAGTAAGCAATCGCATTCTTTCGTTTCTCCCGATTTGAGCAGAATTTCAAACCCGGCATTTTTACGAGTGACAGCGGTAACAGGTGTGCCAATACAAAGTTCTATTTTGGCATCAAAAGTCGCCTTAATTAAACATTCAGCAATGGTTTCTGCCCGATCTGTAATTGGGAACATCCGGCCGTCAGCTTCCGTTTTTATATTCACCCCATGTTCCGTAAACCAAGCTATGGTGTCTAGAGGTTGAAACCGGGTAAATGCACCCAGCAGGGCTTTACCACCTCTAGGATAATTCTGAACTAAAATTTTGGGTTCAAAACAAGCATGAGTAACGTTACAACGTCCTCCACCGGAAATGAGAACTTTCGCCAAAGGTTGACGACTAGCTTCGATTAAAGTAACCTGGGCTTGAGGATTAGCTTCAGCACAAGCGATCGCACCAAAGAATCCCGCCGCCCCACCACCAATAACTACAATTTGCAAGGGTAACAACTTCAAAATCAAAAGTTTCTGTAATATCCATCCATATTACTCTTCGTATAACTCAAAGTCATCTTTTTGGGCACTACAAACTGGACAATCCCAATGATCTGGAATATCTTTAAAAGCTGTTCCTGGTGCTATACCACTATCTTCATCACCTGCTTCTGGGTCATAGATATAACCACAAACCTTACATATATATTTCGTCATTTTTATACACCTTAATAATTAATTCAAAAACATTAATCTGTGACAGTTGGGGTTGCTGAATGAGAATGATAGAAAAAGTTAAGTTTGTTTGCTAATTTGGTTTTAAGGGAACAAATTCACCCTAACGTCAGCCTTGATGTTCATAAGGTTGTGATAAGTAATCAGACAAAATTAATTACATATTAATTATCTGCCAATCCTTAATTACTAAAGGATTTCAGAGCAAATTTTTGTGTAATTATTTTGTCCAATTACTTAACAACAACTTTCCTTCGACCGTTGACATTTGTAATAAGACTACTGAAAATACTCAAAACACATAAGTTATGAATCATCAAAATTTCCAGAATAAATCTATCAAGTTTGTACAAACTTCTCTGGCTGCCGCTGCACTGATGATAGCTTCTGTCGGGCCTGCCTTTGCTGACAGCAAAGTTAAAATCGTAGGTGCAGGATATGGTGGTAATGGTTGCCCTGAAGGATCTGCTAGTGTCAACGTTAGTCCCGATGGTCAAGAGCTAAGTATTCTATTTGATCAATTTATCGCTCTGGGAAATAAATCATCAGAAGCACGCAAAAGCTGTAATTTGAGCATTCCGATTCAAGTACCCCAAGGGTTTCAAATTTCCCTCTACGATGCTGATTATCGGGGCTATGTTGCTCCCGGTACAACGGGGAAACTAAGAGCAGAATACTTTTTTGCTGGTCAGCGTGGCCCCGTCTTTTCTAGAACCTTTAGAGGGGAAACTGAGTACAACGTTCGAGATAAATTAGTGACTGTAGGTGATGTCTGGTCAGCCTGTGGTGATAGTGTAAATATGCGGGTGAATGCTGCGATGATCGCTAGTGGTCAAGGGATGGCCACTGTTGACTCTTTTGATCTCGCCCATCGCGGTTTAGTTTACCACGTGAAATATCGTCAGTGTCGGTAATTAATACTGACTCCTCGCTTGAAAAAGCGGGGATTTGATGATCATAGGACTTACGTATTGACAAATTTGACAAAAGATGTATTGTGGATTTTATCTCTTGTCGGGTGCATCATACCCGATAATTTGCCCACAATTAACAAAGTTTTGCCATTTGAAGCACCTAGTAATATGCCGGAAATGATATCTAATTTGTCTAGTGCGTAAGTCCTCGATAGTTAAAAACGCCACCATCTTCGTTGAAAGTAACTGAAAATTGCCAAAGATATCGCTCCAAAGAACAGTAAAACAATTACACCCCCAGGAAAGAAAGTAAGAATACCCAAGCCTCTGAGTACAAACAAGGATACACTCATACCCAAAAGAATCCCAAAACCCTGGATTAATTTTCCATTTAAAGATGATTGAGTCATTATATTTTTTCTCAAACCTAATTTATACTGGATGTAGCAATCATAATTTCATTATTGCAATACCTTCGCCAAATTGAAAAAAGCCTTGATTCGTAGGTTGGATTGAGGCACGTTCATGTATCCGTTCTATAAAACTTACCCAAAATTACCAAAGTCTAGACACATCTGGACAGCGATAATCTTAGTGTTTATTTCCTGCTTCATCGCGGTCTTAGAATGACTTCCAATCTTGTTTGCCCGCTCCACAAACAATCTCGGTAGAACTTACCGTTTCTGACCGTAGTTCCTCAAAGGAACCGCTACGCTACAGGGATAAAAATATCCGCAAACCATCGGTCAATATTCTTAGCTGCGTTGAGGTCACGATGGACATTTTTGTTAACTTCGTAATACCAAGCGTGTTCAGATTTAACCTCGGCGACTAACTTTTTATGCAAGTCAATCGCTGATGGTAATTTAAGTTTTTCGCCTTCTTTGCGAGTAGCTAAAATATCTATGATTTGAGCATTTTCCCAGTTGTAAGCGTGTCTAGCGACTCCAGAAGCCTTGCGAAAAGCTGTAATCTGTCGGTTATTTGGAATTAGTGCAGTTTTGAATGATAAAAGCATTGATTCGACCTTCAATGTTGTGCTATGATATCTAGTATATCAGACATATTAGGATTTGGCAATGCCTCGGATTAAATTTAAACCACAAAATCAGGTAGCGTACGATAAATCACCTTTGCAATTTAAGGTTTTACCTGGAGTCAGGGAAAAAATTAAAACCGTCCCTGACACAGCAGCAACGGTTGAGGGATTTTGTTGATCAACTTATTGAAGACTTGGACAAACAGTAATATATGGATAGTTATGGGTAGAAATTATCAAGCTGTTTCTACCCCTAGTTGTAAAAATTTTCAAATCTACAATTCCAGATTCCAGATTTGAAAAGAAAATCGTAACGTTTTGTTAAGTTAAGTCAAGCAACCTTAAGACCTGTATAGATAGGCAGATCAAGAGGAATCTGAGGATGGTAAGCTAAATGGTGAAATATAAAAGTGACTTAGGACGAAGTGTTAAATGGGTGTTTCCTTAACGGCTCCTCTCCTCCTTAGGGCTGCTCGTGGTGAACAAGTAGATCGTCCTCCTGTATGGATGATGCGACAAGCGGGACGCTACATGAAAGCTTACCGGGATTTACGGGATAAATATCCTTCATTCCGCGATCGCTCGGAAATTCCTGAAGTAGCGATCGAAGTTTCCCTCCAACCCTGGAGAGCTTTCCAACCCGACGGAGTAATTTTGTTTTCCGATATTGTCACCCCCTTACCAGGAATGGGGATTGACATGGATATTGCGGAAGGGAAGGGACCGATTATTTATTCGCCCATACGCACCCAAGAACAAGTTGATCAACTGCATTCCTTAGATCCAGAAACAGCACTGCCGTTTATCAAAACGATTTTGCAAGCATTACGGCAGGAAGTAGGCAATCAATCAACGGTGTTAGGCTTTGTTGGCGCACCTTGGACTTTAGCAGCTTATGCGGTGGAAGGTAAGGGTTCTAAAACCTATTCCATCATCAAAAACATGGCCTTCTCAGATCCGACAATTCTCCATCAGCTACTCACAAAATTAGCAGATTCTATTGCTGATTATGTCCGCTATCAAATTGATTGTGGCGCTCAAGTAGTACAGATGTTCGATTCTTGGGCAGGACAATTAAGCCCTCAAGATTATGATACCTTTGCTCTACCTTATCAAAAAATGGTGTTTCAGAAAGTTAAAGCTACTCATCCTGACACACCATTAATTTTGTTGGTGACAGGTAGTGCCGGACTTTTGGAAAGAATGCCTGCTTCTGGTGCAGATATCATTACTGTAGACTGGGCAGTAGATATGGCAGATGCCAGAGCTAGATTAGGTAAGCACGTCAAAGTACAGGGTAATCTTGATCCGGGTGTATTATTTGGTTCTAAGGAATTTATCCGCGATCGCGTTTTGGACACTGTTCGCAAAGCCGGTAACTGGGGACATATCCTTAATCTCGGACATGGTGTATTACCAGAAACTCCAGAGGAAAACGTCGCTTTCTTCTTTGAAACCGCAAAAAACCTCAACGCTTTGGTTTAGTTTCTGTTTGATTTTTTGGGTGGGTTTTTCCCACCTGATTTTTGGGGAACGCAGATAAACACAGATAAACACAGATGAGGAAATATCCTTTAATCATCAAAATATACTTAATCTTTTAAAATCCAATTTGCTAGATTTTGTCTAGTTCTTGTTAATCTTCCTTCAGAAATTTCCCCAATTTTACCCAAAAGTATCTGTTAAATCGGATTCTGTGTATTCAGGAAGATGATCATTTTCTAAGTCTCTCATAGCTTGTTCTAAGAAAAATTTGTTCCATTCTTCATTTTCTTTATTGATCAAAATTGGGATTAAGGTTTTTTGAATTGTCCATTTTTCTTCTTCTATCAGTTCTAAAATAGTTTCTTTGATCAGGGCTTTTAGTTGTTGGGTTTCCATTGTTCACTTTTGGTTGATTATTCTTTGATTTTACCTTGTTTTCAAATTGTGGATCTGTGACTAGGATATTGAGATCCCCAGGGCAAACGCACCTAAATTCTGTAATCCATGCCCAGCAAGGGTTTTAACTTTTAGTTACAAAACTTAACAATCGTCAAAACCTTTGTCCAGTAAGCATTCTAAAAATAAGATGCGCTTGCCATGTTGAGATCCCCGACTTCTTTTGTTAATCTTTATCATTTATTCAGTTTAATAAACATAGAAGTCGTGAATCTTAGACGATGTTATTTTTAGTAAGTTAACGGTAATATCCTGTACATCCTTTAATCCTGGTTATCCTGATTCAGAATTAGTTTTTTTTCTATAATCTTCAGATTTTACAGTTTACTATTATGAACGCAAGATCAGAACTATTATAACCGCTTTCCAGTAATCATCTTGAGAATACAAACTAATAACTACTTTCCACCACCATATCAAACCTACGGGAAAAAAGGGAAGATGCGCTTTTGGTGCTTTTATGTCAAAGGTAATTTCATTATCAGAGAGTAAATTTTCTCCTTTTCTCCATCCTACCTTATCTATAAATTTATTCCAGATTTGGTGGTTGTAAGTTGTTGTTCCCCCCACACTTTCATAAATCTGCTTTTGTACAGAAAAACCAAAGCGTCCATTACTATTCTTTACCCATAAATTGTCTATAATGCTAATGTCTTCACTGGGAATATCAAGAACATTGTCTATGGTTAAATAACCTGGTATTCCCCGGTTAGCAAGTGTCAATATTATCCGTCTTGTTTCGTCATCTGCTTTTTTCCATTTACCATCTGCTAACAATTTCTCTAGTTTTTGATACTGACTGGGTACTTTGATAACAGATATTTCAGGTTTGTCAAAAGGTGGTTGAGAATTAGGTTTTTGATCTACAAAATATAACTCCTGTATCACTTTTTTTACAGATTGATAACGATATTTCGCAATAGGACTTGCTAATTTTTCCAAAATCTTTCCTAATTCATCACTTACCACATTTCCATTCAAATAATCTCTCCATACCCATTCCCCTTCCATTGGACTATATAAATCAAACGGACTCATTCCTGTTAATAAATGCAAACAAGTTACCCCTAAACTATATAAATCACTAATAAATAATGGTTTACCCATTGACTGTTCAGGAGCGCAATATTCAGCAGATCCAATAATTGTCCCTGTAGCTGTGCGTTGCTGTGGTTTGACTATTTTCGCCGCACCAAAATCTACTAAAAATAACTGATTGTCACTACTGCGAATAATATTTTCTGGTTTAATAT